>DATBYJ010000026.1:0-32514 GCA_036513795.1 Solirubrobacteraceae bacterium
GGGTGGCCGCCCCGCCGGGCCTCTTGACGCGCGGAAGCGCCCAGGAGTGATCGCCGGGCGCTTCGTCTCTTGCTCCTGACGCCTCTCGCCATGCCCCGCTCTACGGGCTGGCGGGGAGTGGCGGTGGCTGCCATCGTCGCTCACGCTCGGATGGTGGCGTCGCGTTGCCGAACCCGAGCGCGGCGGCTGCCTTGCCGTAGGCTCCCGCAAGGCCAAGACGGATTCGCGCGGCAGCGAGGTTCGCCGCCGCTTCTTCGCCAGCCTCCATGAAAGCACGATCGCCAGGGTGTTCGTCCTTGGAGGGTTTCGCGCCGAGCCAGCCAGCCTTCGCTGCAATGCGCAGCCAATCAATCAGGCAGGCAACGTTGGCACGGAGCCGATGCCAGTCCAGACTGACCACCTTCGGCCGGATGGCAAAGGTGTCGGCGCCGCATCTGTAGCGATCACGCCAATAGTCATGCGCGCCCTCGTAGCTCCGGTGCGACTCGCGCAGCTCGTGGTAGAGCGCTTCCGTGCGGGCAAGGGGGAGCAGCGTCCGCCAGTCCTCCTTGCAGGCGATTGTCTGCTCGCGCTCGCAGCCAGGGGTCGCCGGGTTCATACAGCGGAACCACAAGCGCGGGCCGCTGCCCTTCTCGGAAAACCGGACCTGCTCCATATCGCCCCCGCAATGCTTGCAGCGCTTGATCCCGTGCCGGTCGTAGCGCTCATGGTCATGGCGCCGTCCGTCCTTGCTGGTCTTGCGCCAGGGGAAGATCGGGGCGGTGCCGTTCTTGGTCGCGTACTCAAAGCAGGAGGCGACGGACATACCCCTGTCGGCGATCGCTGTCTCTGGCCTTTCCGCGCTCATCTCGCGCACGCGGTCATACAAGCCAATGAACAAGTGCGACTCTTGGATGCTGGCGCTATCCACGCTTGGGATCACGCCGCCGGTGAAGTGATCAACGGCCTTGCCGGCGTAGTAGCCGTGCCAGAAGCGCTTACAGCCGCGTGGGCCGGTATAGGCACGGATGCCTGCCTCAGGATCACGGGTGCGATACCAGCAGCCGTTGATACGGACGCGCTTTGTCCCGTCGCTCAGCATCTTGCTTTTCTGCGGTGCGTGTGCCTTTTCCCAATCCTCCGCTGTGTCGGGGTCAGTCTCCGCGAGTTCATGCCGCTTCGCGCGTGCGATCTTTGTGCTGACCCGCTCGGGACGCTTCGTATAACCCCACCGCCGACCGTTGCCCTTTGTTGCCTTCCGATAAGAACAATTGTCGCTCTTGCGACAGTCATGGACGAGCGCGGCGTTTGTCTCATCCTCGGTGAAGTCAAAGTGGACGTGAGCGAGCACGCGCGAGTCGTGTTTTTGGCATCGCTGGATGACGAGACTCGCTGCGTTCAGAAACTCGTCGCAGACTTTCTCAAGCTCGCGCAGCCGGCGCCAGACACGCATGTAGGGCGGCTTGCCGGTGAAGCCGCACTCCTGCCATAGCTCGGCGCTGCTCTCATCCCACCACGGCAGAATGTCAACGTGCTTGCTGGCGATGAACGCGACTGCTGCTAGCTCCCAATGGCCGGGCTCGCGTTTGCGCGAGTAGCCGCTTTCCAGATCGCACGCTTCTCGTAGGGCATCCCAAACCCATTTCTGGCTCTTGACGAGCCGGACCGTGTTTAGCGATCCACGTAGCTCGGGAGCGTTAGTGAAGCTGGCTGCTCCAAGCAGCCGGTCGGGGGACTGGTAGCGAAGGCGCGACATATGGGATTCGGTGCTGCACGACCTGCCTCCTTGAGCGATCCGCGCTCAGTGGATTGCGAGTACAGACAGGTTGTAACACGGAATCCGCGCATCTCCAAATCACCCGGCCGGAGCACTCAACGTTTGACCGATGCGCTCCTTGAAGTCCGCTTGCATCGCCGCGATTTCGATGATAGGCGTTGAAAAGAAGCCCACCGATCCGACTCACCAGAACGGAGCTTCACCCCAACTCGTGCGCTGCCTTGCACGAGTGAACCCTGCATGAACACACGTACTCGCAACCGCAACTCTCACTGTCAGCTACAGCGCCCGCCCGCGCGCCCGTGGGTTGAACGTGGCCCGCTCCTGTCGGCCGATGATGAGCTTGATGACTTGGAGTTGGACGCCCTGGACGCGGATGAGGATTGGCCGCCCGAGGACTTGGAGGATTTTCTTGATCGCTTTGACTGATCCGCGCAGGAGCAATCAGTGCGCGTGCTGGCTAGGCGGTGCCCTGGTCGTAGAACTCGTCCACGCGCGCCATCAACTCGGCGAGACGGACGTGCAGACCATGAGTGAGCTTGATCAGCGTGAGGTAGGTCGGGTTGCTCTGCCCACGGCAGAGATCATTGACTTTGCGCAGGTTCAGGCCGGACTCGCGGGCGACCGTCTCCTGGCTCATGCCCTCGTGCTCTCCGATCAGCGCTTCTATCGCAGCAGCGAGCGCGGCGTGATGAGCACTGAGCGGTTTCGTCTTTCGTTCTGGAGCCATGAGCGCTGCAAGCTTATCCGCGTTCGCGGTCGGCCATCGCCCATTTGTCGCGCCCGTGCAGGGGATAAGCCATATATAGCGTATTGTCCACGCAGACAGTCATCTTCTGGCAGTTGGGAGCTTGTTCTTGCCTGAGAACCCACAAGACGAGCGGGACCTGAGCGCACTTGGCCGTGCGCTTCATGCACTCCGCATAGAACACGGTTTGAGCGCGGGCGAGCTAGCCGCGCGCAGCCATACGACGCTTGAGCGCGTGCATGAGATTGAGGCGGGGGAGCATGACCCGAGCTATGACCTGCTGCTCGCGCTCGCGCAAGCGATCGGCGTGAAACCAGTCGCGCTCGTCAACCGTGCCGAAGAACTGCGATCGGAGGATGAGACGGAAGGGCGTTAGCGCGGATCGCTACCGCTCGCAGCACAGAGCAAGAGAAAGGAACCTACCTCGTTGACTAACCCACTCAAGCCCGCCATTGTCGCGGTGCTCTCGCTACTTACTACCGTGCTGCTCGCTGCTTGCGGCGGTAGCTCTCTTATCTCCGCGAGCGCTATCGCGCGTTGCGCGCACGCGACACCACAGGTTGTAAGCAACATCGCGCCTGGCGCATCCTCACGGCGTCAGGTCGTGGTGAAAGTCGCCCCGCACGGCTGGCTACGCCAGACCATCAATGTCGCGGAACCAGCAACGCTCACCTATGAACTGTATGTGTTCCCTAGCGATAAGGAGGCTGGAGAAGCATTCACTTTGATCAGTAACGCCCCGAACGCAAAAGAAGAATACGGCGCGGGTGGAACCTTCCGGCGCGCGAACGTGATCATCAGCACCGATCAAGGTGAAGCCGGCGCGCTGACGAACAGCGCAGAATCGTTGCTCAACAGGTGTGTTGGGGCGGGCGCATCACAATCCATCCTCCGCCCACCCGAAGAAGTGATCAACGGGCACACACGCAGCGAAATTACGAAAGCTGGCGAAGACGGTTACTCGCTCCCGAGCACAACGGAAACAGCCCCGCGCAGCGAAGGTGAAGCCCCCAGCGCCACGAGCACAATCCACGAACCGGCACAGGAACCACCAGCATCCGAGAGCGTCCCGAACCCCGGTCAGAGTCCAGCTCCACGGGAGGGCGAATAACGCTGGGCGAGCGCGAGAGGATGCGCAGCCTAGACACAGTGCTCATTCTCCGTGGCGTACGCGAGGTCGCTAGTCAAGCCGATCCAGAGTGCCCCGTCCAGGTCAGCCAGCCTCGCTTTGACGCTGCCCGCCTAGAGAACGCGCGCTATCGCGGTCTGCCGCTCGCCCGCGATATCGCGCGTCGGCTGCGACTACCCTGGCGTGAGGTTCTGGTGCTTGCGCACGCGCCCGTGGCAACCCACGCGCACCGTCTCGGCCGGGCACAGACACAGCCGGCGCAGGACTGGCTTATTGATGAGTACATCGCCTACGCGCTGCGTCTGGTCGCGGCGCGACTGGATACGCAGACGCTCACACCTGGCCAGTACCGCGCGGAGCGCACCCGGATGCTCGCCGTCAGTGAGACGCGCTGGCTGCATGGGCGCCGCTTGTGCCTGCCCACGGACGAGCAGCTACGTCTTGCTGCCGGTGATTGGGACCGCGCGCTGGCGCTCGCTGGCCTGGACCGCCGACCGCCGCGTGGGGATCAGGGCCGGGGAAGGTACGCACCATCAACCGCTGAGGTTCTTGATCGCGCATACGAGGCGCACGGCACGGAGCTGACAAGCAAAGAGATATGGACGTTCGTCAAAGCGAACAGCATTCCTTACGGGCGCGAACGTGGGCGCCTGTGGGCTGAGTGTGTCGCCGAGTGGAAGCAGGATCGCGCCGCACGCGGCCTGGACGTGCCCGCTGGCCCGCCACCGCTGGATCAGCGCCCGGACTACTCGCAGCCGGTCGGCGCGGCCCTGGTAGGGGAGCAGCGTCGCCACGACTGGAGCGATATCAACGCCTGCCTGCCGTTCGTGGTTGCCTACCTGGAACAGTTGCGCCCAGGTGAGCGCAGTAGCAAGCTCGGATACGCGGATTGGGCCTGCACGCAGCCGGACGCACCCTCCTACTCCTGCTTTGATCAGCATGGGGGCTGGCAGCGGTTGAGAACGCTAGCCCACGAGTGGATGCTGTCGTCATAGGAATACGCTAGCGCGCCGCGAACGTCCTGGGTGATGGCGGGACCTGCTGTCAGCATTTTGGCTGTCTACCTGATCGCGGTTGGGACCATCCTCAGCGTGGGTTCGTTTTGGTCGTCTCTCAAAGAGGTTGTGTCCGAACGGATGCAGCAAATCGGACTCATGATTGCCGGTGTTGGCACGATGCTTGGGTTCGGCTCAGTACTGGAAGCCGCCGGAGAAAAAGGCTTGTTCTGGCCCATAGTAGGCGGACTGTGTGTCGTCTGCATCATCACGGCCGTCATTGTCTACTTTGGCCGTGCGTCTCGTTAGTGGTCGTTGCGCTCAGCGCGGTAATTGTGCACTACGACGACAATGGTAAATGCGACTACCACCGCGATCATGATTAACACCAAGGTCATATCCCCCTGAGCATAACGCACGGACTCACCCTCATACCTGAACTTACACACGTTGCCTGTGGACGATCTTCTCCTACTCCAGTACGTGCAAGAAGTCTCCAAGCTTGCTGACCCGGCCAATCCTCGTCAGGCCAGACAAACGGCCTTTGATGCGGCGGCCAAGCAGGATCAACGGTTTGCGGACCTGCCGCTCGCGCGTGATATAGCGCGCCAGTTGCAACGTTCCTGGCGCGACGTGCTGGCATTCGCGCACGCCCCGAGTAGAGGGCAACCCGCATCGTTGAGTGGCCGACTCGGTACGGATAAGCAGCCCTTGATCACCGGCGAGTCTATCGCTTACGCGCTGAAACTCGTAGCGCATCGGTTGCAAGTACGCGAGCTGAGCGAACGACAGTATGAAGAAGGCCGGGAGGCGCTACGAGCCGAGCATCAGCGACGGCATCCACGTAGTGAGCGTTGGTGGCTACCAACAGGTACGCAAATCCGCGTCCACACTCAAGCTGAAATACATGGGACCACAGCTTTCGGCACGTCGTTCGCTGATACCTGGCATCGCGCCCTGGAACTCGCCGAGCTGACACCGCACCGAAAGCGGACTCGCCAGCAACCACTTACGACGAGCGTGTCCCTGGAGCTTCTTGACCAGTTTTACGAGACTCACGGTGTAGAGCCAACACCGGAGCGTCTAGCCACATTCGCCCGCAAGCAAGGCGTTACCCTCGGAGTGGTTCGTAATAAGGGAACGTGGGGCAAAATACTTGATGCCTGGCGCGCAAGCCGCCGTAAACGTAGCCTGCCGGTGCTCACGGAGCCTCCCCCGCCACCAACCCTCGCCGAGCAACGCTTCGCCGCTCAGACGATAGGCACTCGCAGCCGGTCCAGCAAATCAAAATGGGGTGATCCCGAGAAGTGCTTGCAAATAATCCTCATGTACCTACGCCAGATACCAGCCGGTAAGTACGCTACCGGGAGAGATTATGAGCGTTGGGCAAAAGAGCAGCGCTTCCCTGTTCCATGCATCACATCGCTAGACCGACACGGCGGCTGGGACAAGCTGCGCGTCATCGCGCACAAGCGAATGATCAACGATGCGAAGAAGACCAGCGCCAGCTAGGAAGGCGCGCTACTCACAGTCTCGGAGGAACGCTTCAATCGCATACGCGCAACGCAACGCTCCACGATGTTGTGAGCCATGAGGGTCAGGATCACTCTCTGCTAGATAATGCGCTGCCTCTAGCTTCTCACGCAGCACGGCCAAAACCAACTCACCATGCGCGAACTCATCAAGCTCCGCATCCTCAGCGCCGCGGGTTTCACTCCACCCGATCACATCAAGAATCACGCACACTTGTTTGAGCCGCGCCACATACTCGGCGAACCACTCACCATGCCTCTCCCGGTGAAGCCGAGCCGTCAAACTTGTGATCTGAGACGCTTCATCCCCAAGCACCAAATACAGAATGTCGCGCAAGTACGCGACCACAGCCGCAGGTACGACCATTCGCTCCCTCCCATCAGGCGGGCTGGGTAGCTCGCCAGTAGTTGCTAGAAGGCGAGCAACCTACGCGGGAGCGGACAAGAAATCGAAAAGATTTCGAAAACGCGAAGGAAGCCGGCGCTATGGCTCCAGTGGCGGCTTGTAGCCACGCTTCGGGATAGACATGGGCTCCAAGACCTGGCGGAGAAAATGGAAGGCTTCCCCAAGCTCGTGCAGCGTTAGCCGTGCAGGGTTGCCCGCCAGCCTCTCGCTGTACTCCGCTTCTTCCTCGGCCTGCCGCTGCTTGCCCTTCGCGCTTTTCTCGGCCGGTCGTGCTGGCAGATCACTGAGCGGACGCCAACACCACTCAAACCAGACAACCGGGGGCGTGATCGGGGGCGTCAGCCCGCGCTCGTCAAGCTCCAGTGCGTCCGACCATTGATGATGGACGTTGTTCCGCGCGAACCGCACCGCGCGCATCAGGTGGGCTCCCCGAGGCCAGTCGCGCCACCCGAAGCCGAGCGTCTTACCCTGGGGCGCGAAATGCTCGCCCGCGCGATCGTCCAACGCGACCGCCCAGTTCAACGCCTCAAAGAGCGCGATAAACGCTGGAGCGGGCTCCCTACCTTTCGCAGCCGCTTCCAAGCGCGTCAGCGCCTGGTCGTAGCCATCAAACATCGCCGCGAACGTCTGGATGTTCTCGTCGTAGGGCTCCATCGCCCGACCAGGCTCCGCGACCGCTCTAACGAGCCAGGAGCGCCCGGAACCTGCTCAGTTCGCCCTCGCGCTGGGCGAGCTTGCGCTCCACGCCGCTGTTGTCCTCGTCAGGCGAGTCCACGAGCAGACCCTTGACGTGCGCGACCCACTCCACGAGGTCCGCAACGTGCCGCCGCGCCAGCACCCGCTGAGCCGGCGTCAGGGGCGGATGCTCTCCAGGTGCAGCCATGCGGAACATCGTCGCATCAGGCCCGGATACTGCGCAGATTCCGCTCTAGCAAGCCAAACACGGGGATCAGCCGCGTTTTTACGCTGAGACTGCGGAAGATTTACAAACGATGCGGAGAACGTCCCGTATCTGGCTCCACGACGATAACGAAAACGATCCCATAGGTGAATGGCCTGCAAATCGGCTGGTTTTTCAGGCGAAGCTGGTTGAGCACTGCCCACAAGCCGCGTCCCGCGCGACCCTTCGGGAGCTTGCGGCCGAGACGAACCGCGTGATCGCGCGAGGCGGTTCGACTTGAGTTCGGTTGGTTCCAGAGGTCTCGATTTGCAGCGGGTTTCGACGGCCCAGCCTTGACGGTGGTCGAACCGCGCATCGTTGTCGCTGCGGCGCTAGGTCGTACAATCCTGCGTATGGCCACGCGGACGATCCACCTGCCAGAGAGTTCCTACGCACTACTAACCGCAGAGGCGCAGCGGCGTGGTCTGGACCCCGACGCGCTGGCAGACGAGCTGGTGCGCGCCGACCTCGCCACACACGGCGAGCAAGACCTTGAGATGACGCTCAAGAGCCTCGCGGAGTTCCGTGCGACGCTGCCCGAGATCGACGGCATCGTGCTCGCGCGCGATGCCCGGAAGCAGCTCGAACAACGCAGCGACAGTTGAGCGTCGTACTCGACGCCAATGCACTGATCGTGCTCGCGCTCGATCGGCAGCGTGCGATTGCCGTTGAGGAGTTGCTGCGCGTCTGGAAGGCCGAAAACGAGGAGCTGCACGCTCCGGTGTTGTTGCGCTACGAGATAGCGAGCGCCTTGGCGCAGGCGGTGTCTGCCGGACAGCTCACGTTGGAGGCCGTTGCGGATGCCTCGCTGCGCATCGACTCAGTGCCGATTGTCTTGCATCAGCCGGGCGACACGCCAGCGGTCGTCGCGATGGCGCAGCGTCTTGAGCGTCGAAGCGCGTATGACGCGGCGTATGTCGTGCTTGCCGAAGAACTCGGCACGCAGCTATGGACGCTCGACGGGCGGCTCGCTCGAAACGCTGCCGCGCGTGGTTTGCCGGTGCAGTTGATTCAGACGGACTGACGCTTGTCAGCGCCGTCGCCAAGCGACATCCGGCCGCCAGGCAGGCGCGCCGAGCGGTTCGACTTGAGGTCGGCTGGCTCCATTACCGACATCTACAACCCCCGCGCAGGGCGGCCCCGCGACCGGGACTGCGGCCCTGCAGGTGAGCGCCTTTAGCGAGGCGGCCAGCCGATGGCGGCTCGGAAGCGCGCTGGCGCAGATCAGCAGTGCCCCGGTCGGTACGTCGCGTCCAGTGGCGTCACGAACGTCACCGGCAATGCGGAAGGCCGGTTCTTCACGTTTAACCGCGACATAAGCAAATGCGGCTTATCGGCGACGCTGAACGAAGGTCCGGCGTCGGTCGTGTACGTGGAACGGAACGAATTCCCCAACCAGCTCGTCACGAAAACCGACGTTGAAACGAACAAGGGGCGGCTGGCGGCGTGGACCTCGTCGTCAGCCGCTGATCGGGCGTCCTGGCTCCATTTTTCTTGTCGGCAAACAAACCGGCGCCGTCGTCGGGCACAAGCAGAAGCGCGGGGACCGCGCGAACTCCCTTCGTAGTTGAGAGGTAGGATTCACCTTGCTGGATGATGCACACACCGTTAGCGACACCGCAAACCGCCCACACAACCCTGGGCAGCGGGGCCGTCAGGATGGGGGCTAGCAAGCTAGGAGGATGGTGCTACGCGACGCAGCACTTTGGCTTAGACCTGCCGGGTGGCCGCTGCTCCCCGATGCGGCGCGACGTCGGACGTTGCTTTTGGCGTGGGCTGCGATCCTCGCGCAGGTCGTGTTCGTCGGCGGGTGGGTACTCGCTGGCGCTCTCGAACCTCACTACTCGACCGTTCGTCAGTACATCAGTGAGCTCGGCCGCCACGGTGCCGCGCATCCCTGGATCTTCGTGGCCTTCGTCGGCATCTGGGGGCTGGGCTTCATCGCACTGGCGGTCGCGATCGTACCGTCGCTGCGTAGTCGGCCCTGGCCGCTGGCGATGCCCTCGATGTATGTGCTCGCCGGGGTTTGCGCAATTCTGGTCGGGCCGCTGCACATGGACTGCTCGCCAACGGTAAACGCGGTGTGCAAGTCCCGCGAAGCCGCGGGACTGCTCTCCTGGCATCACTACGCGCACGAGTGGGTGAGCCTAGGCATTAAGGTCTCGCTGCTGTTGACCGGCTTCACCTTTGCCCGTTCGGCGTGGCCGAGCCGGCTCGGGTGGCTCGTGCTGAGCGGGGCTCTCGTGCTCCTGGTCGCGGGGATCGTCACCTTCGTGCTGCACGACTCATTCGTCGGGTACCAGGGCCTCGAAGAGCGTTTGTGGTCGTTCGTCGCCCAGCTCTGGGCTCTGGTATGTGCGACCGTGCTGATTCTCGAGGCGACGCTCCAACCAGAGGTCCTGCGCGCGCATGAAGCTTCCGTTCAGCGTCGTGCGCTGGGCGAGCCCGACGCGGCGGCCGTCGATCTGGCGTAGCTAGCGGGCCTTCACGCCGCGTCGAGATCATCCAGCCGTACGCGCGACAGCACCACCCGCTCGCCTCGGAACGGCACTCCCTCGTCTTGGAGTAGCCGCCGCTGGCGGGCTCCCTTGGCCAGTGAGCCGTCCGCTCGTACTACCCGGTGCCAAGGCACCTCCTGCGCGCCTGCTTGGCTCAACACATATCCCGCCAGGCGTGGGGCACCCGGCGACACATCGCCATACGTACGTACGAAGCCAGGGGGAATCGATCGCACCCGGCGCAAGATCGCCTCGTGGCTGTCTATGCCCGTAGCTCGTTCCATCCACAAATGGTCCCAAATCGGGCTGCCAGGCTGAATCCTTTTCGTACGCAGGCAGCTCTTATCTGCACGAACCTCACTCAACAGCTCGCCTCCACCCCAACGGAAGGTCCACCATGACTCTTGCCATCTATCTCATCGCAGCCGCCGTGGTTGTTTGCGGCTGCCTCCTGTTCATTGGGAGGATCCGCTCTCGTGACTGACACGCAAAGCTCGTCATGGCCCACCCACCAGATCATCAGCGCCGCCCAACAGGGCGACTCCCGCGCGATCGCCACGTTGCTCTCCGGCTCGCATGTGCATGTGCGGCGCTTTGCCCGCACGCTGTGCTCCACGCCCGAGGACGCCGAGGATGCCGCGCAGGAGGCGCTGATCGTCCTCTACCGCAGGATTGGCACCCTCCGCGCCAGCGCCGCCCTTGCGTCGTGGGTGTTTCAGATCGTGCGCAACGAGTGCATCCGCAGAGCTCGCATCGGCATACGCAGGCATACGGTGTCGAGCGGCGTCGAGCCCTCCGCCGAAGACGCCGCGCTCGCGCGGATGGAACTCGAGCGGGTTGTCGAGTGCATCTCAAGCCTTCCACCAGAGCAGCGCGCCGTGCTGGTGCTGCGCGACGTGCAAGGACTCTCAGGCGCGGCCACCGCCGAATCGCTCGGTCTCAGTAGGGCAGCAATGAAGTCACGTCTGCACCGCGGCCGGGAGGCGCTGCGCGAACGGCTCATAGCACCGGGGGACCGGGTCAAAGCGCCTACTCACAGCGGCGAGGTCAAATCCAGCCGTGAAACGGCCACGCATGAGACAACTAACCCTGGAGGTGTCCGCCATGACCGGCAATGACCAAGCGATGCTTGGTAACGAGCAGCTCGCACTCCCCGGCCACGCGCTTGCGCGCCACCTTGCCCGCGGTGCAATTGGCTTCGGCCTCATCGGCTGTGCGCTCGCCCTAACTACACGCATCGGCCCTGCGTCACTGCTGTTGCTCGTGCCAGGGATGGTGGCGCTTCGCGGATGCCCCACGTGCTGGATCGTGGGCTTGATCGAGACTGTGTCCGCGGGTCGACTCGAGCGCACATGCACCGACGCCGGCTGCACGCTGTCACGCAACCAGCACGGGCCGTTCGAATGATGCAGCTTCTGGGATCACCAATCCGGCTTCGGTTTGGAACCACTGTTCAAGCAGCGAGCAGTACATCCCGCGGTAATCAGAGGTCCTGATCACGTTTTCGTTTTCGTCCAGTTTCGTCAGCCCGGGAAACTCGCCCACCATTTTTCCTGCCGCCCGCGTTCCGATCAGAAACGCCAGGCCACCAGCTCCGTGATCGGTGCCCGAGCCGTTTTCCTGCGGGCGCCGGCCGAACTCTGACCACAGCTGGATCAGAACGCGCTGGTCGAGACCTCGCGCTTCGAGGTCGCGCTGGAAGGCCACCAGCGCAGGAATCGTCTGTTCGAGGTTCGTGGCGAGCGTGTCCACCTCGCTCGCGTGAGTGTCGTAGGAGCCCACCGCGTTCAACGACACGCATTTGATCGGCATGCCCGTGTGCAGCATCGCCGCCAGCGAGGCCAGCCGTTCGGCGAATTCGCCCGCCGGGTAAGTCACCGGCGAATGGTCGCCTGATTCTTTCTCCGTCTTCACGAAGTTGGCCGTCTCTTCCAGAACGAGACTTGTGTCATACGACGCGTTGCGCGCCTGTGCGTACGCGGGCGACGGCGCTGGCAGCGCTCCCAACGCACCAAACGTCGCGAACGCCGACGCGCTGACAGGTTCACCTAGGCCATATGCCCACATCGTGTAGTCCGCCGGCGAGGAGACCGCTGCCACCGGCATCGTCTCCGTCGCGAGCGCCGGCGCCAGCGAGTAGTCCAGCGACAAGCCCTGCAGCGGGTTGTTTGCTTCGCCTACCAGGTCGAGATAACGCCCCATCCAGCCCGAGCGGGCGTTGGCGTCGAGCTGGCCCACCTCCCAGTAGTGGCGGCTCGTGAAATGGCTCTCTTCGGAAGGCTCATAGCCGATTGCCGGGAAGACACTCACCTTGCCCTCTTCATGCAGTTCCGCCAAGCCTGCCGCGGCGGGATGCCACATCATGTTTTCGTCCTCAGTGAAAACCTTGCCTGAACCTTCCGTGAGGCCGAGCACGGGACGCAGTTCTTTGTACTTCGTTTCCCGCACAGGTGCCAGCACCGACAGCGCGTCCCAGCCGCCTTCCATGAAGATCGATACCAGCACTGGGTCATTCGTGGAGGTTTCAGCTGAGGCCTGCGCGATCCCCTCTTCGAAGTGGCGCGGGCTGAGCATCGAGGAGCCGTAAACCGCCAACGCAGCGCCTGCAGAGCGCAGCAGGAACGTGCGGCGGTCGAGTCCTGTGCCTGCCGGCAGTGGCATCCCCGGCTCAATGTTGGGGAGCCCCTTGCCCGCGACTGCCACGCCGCGACGCAGCAGCTGGGAGCGGGTGAAGTCCTCGCACGAGCAGCTCTTGGCCACGGTCAGCTCTCCTCGTTGGCCGGTACGTCCGGTGCCTGCACGTCGATGGGTGTGGCCGGTGTACGCACGTCAACTCACCTGCATGTCTGGCGAGGTCGCAATCAGCATTCGCAGCGCGTTCTGGCGCATCGCGCGGCAGGGGCCGCGCTCCCAGCTGGCGAGTGGCTCGTGCAGGCACGACTGCGCGAACGTCGCGATGCACTGCTCGGACTCGGCTGACAGCTGTGGATGGGCCCAGTAAGCGAGTGCGTTTTCGAGCGCGGTGGTGGGGTCCTCGGTGGCGCTGTATTCCGGTTCGCCTTGCGACGGCCAGGGGTTGGGGTAGGTCTTCGACGTCACATAGCTCGCCATTTCCCAGCGGGCCCTCGCAGTCGAGGTATCCAGCCAGCGGCTGAAGTCCCAGCCGGACACGTTCGGCGGATAGAACAACTGCTGGCCCGCGTTAGCGGAAAGCCATGCCCACGCGTTCGTGTCGATCGGCCGCGAGATCGATCGCAGCAGCCCGGCGTTGTAGACCACCGGCGGTATCACCATCTCGGGTCCTTCGTAGAAGTCAGGGTGCTGCAGGATCGCCTCCACCACTGCACGAATGCTGTAGCTCGAGCTCGTATACAGACCTTGCAGCGCCGCCAGCGTCGCTTCAGAGGGCGCTGTGGGGATGAAGTAGCCCCATAGCTTGGTTACGAAGAACGACGGATGCAGCGGATGGCTGACGCACAGGCGCACGGCGTCTTCATAGCTCCACTTGCCGGCCTGTTCGAAGACAGTCTTCTTGCCGGCATCGTGGTAGCTGGGGTCGAAGCGGAAGTCGTAGTTGCCGCGCTGTTCGGACCATTCGTTGCGCCACCCGGTCAACGTGCGGGCCATTTCTCGCACGTCATCCTCGGTATACGCGCCGCGATCGGCGCCCAGCGAGAACAGCTCCATCATCTCCCGCGCGTAGTTCTCGTTCGGATCCCACTTATTGTTGGACGTGCCATTGAGGAACAGCAGCATCGCTGGGTTGGTGGTCACCGAAAGAAACAGTTGATCGAAGCTGCCGAGTGCCATCGAGCGCAGTAGTTCGTTCTGTTCGAGCATCAGTGGCTGGCTGTTGACCTGGTTGTTGGACGTGGCGAACCAGTCGTGGAAGATCAGCGTTAGTCGCTCCACCAGTTGCTGGTTGGAGCGGACCATCCGGTCCAACCACCAACAGTGGTCATCGCCCCATGCGGTGTCCGGTTCCAGCGGCTCGCCTTCTTCGTTGACTGGTTCTGGGCCCGTCAGTGTTGGTGGGTCCGATGGACGCGTGAGCCCGAACACGACCTCTTCCAGAGGTTGCCCAACGAGTGACTCGGCCTGGCCGGGCCCGGGGCCAAATCCAGCTCGCCACAGCAGTCGCTGCGCCTGCGCCAGTGTGATCGGAGGGGAGCCTACCGATGGCACCGGGGCCGGTGAAGGCGCTGGGGGCGAGACTGGCGCCACCGGCACCGTGACACCGACTGTGCCGTGTGCATGAGTTACCCGGTGGTGGGTCTTCGGCTTGTGTCGCGTGTGTCGGTGCTTGCGGCGCTTGCCGTGCTTCTTGCGTTGCTCCTCCGCGTGCTTGCTCGTCTCAGCGCCGGCGGCACGCGAGCGCGCCCGTGCATCTGCGCGCTTACTGGTCGCAGTGCCGGTGGCCTTCATCGGGCCGCTGGCACTCGCGGGCGTGGACGTGCAATGTCGCGGTCGAGCACTTGCCGCTCTCTCGGCCGCATCCTTGCGCTGCTGAGCGTGCGGCCAGGATGATCGACGCATGTCCTACGCGGGATCGCTTAGCCTTAGGCCATGCTGTTCGTCATCCTCGCCATCGCACTCGTCGCAGCCGTGACGCTCGGAATGAGCATGTGTCGCTTGGCTGCGCTCAGCGACCGTAAGCAGGCGGGCGCGTTGGCTGACTGGAATACCCGCAGTTATGCCATCGAGCGCGAGCCCTGGAGCGTCGAGGGCTCGCCCGGGGAGCTGCCGTTTGACGCCCAAGGCGAAGCCTTCCGCGCGGCTGGTTGACGATGCCCTACGGTCCAGCCCAAAGCATGGGCCCGATCAGGCGTTTATCATCGGTCCTTACGGGAAAGCGCAAGCAACGAGGACACGTGCTCGGGATGACCCAGAATTTCTCGACGAGGATGGTCGCCAAAGGGTTCCTTTGCTTGGCTGTTGCTGCCTCAGTGCTGCTGTGGTCGCTGCTACTCGTAGGTAACGCCAGCGCTGATCCAGTACAGGAACAGGCAGGCGAAGCTGTGCCTCCGATCGAATCGGTACAGCCAACCAACGGGCAGGTCGGCGAAGGCGCGTCTAGCGAAACCGCCACCCCGAGTGAATCGGAAGCTGAACCCGTGCAGGAAAGCGCAGGAGAACCGGGGGCAGAACAGGGCAGCGGCGGCGGTGAAGCTACGCCGCCGGAAGAACCAGTTGCCCCGGCCGGGGAAAGCACACCGGAAACTGTCGTGGAACCGGTCACGGTCAAGGAAACGGTGACTGTCGTGGAACCGACCAAAGAAACGGTGGTTGAACCCGTTCTGGAACACGTCATCGAAACCGTCGTTCCCGTTGAACCCGTGGTGGAACAGGTCAAAGAAGTCGCCGCGGTGGTCGAACCCGTCATCGAACCAGTCAAGGAACAGGCCAAGGAACCCCTCTCAGGCGTAGAACCAACCAAGGAACTGGTGGGCGCGGGTGTGTCCTCAGGCTCAGGTCCCGGTGCACAGGCGGACGGCGCCACTGCCGTTGCTTCGCCATCGGATGCGGAAGCCTCGGGTGGGTTGGTGGCCGCGTTGGTCGCGCCGACCAATGGTGGTGGACCGGGAGAACCGCCTACGGCCTCCACTGCTCCTGCCTCGATCAGCGGCGTGCCCACACACTTGACCGCCGCGCAGCGCGCCGGCGAGCTGAGCTGTCAGCTGTCCGGCCTTGGCGGAGCGGCCACCGACAACTGCACCGCCAGCTGGCTCAGCAGCGAGCCATTGCTTGTGAGAGCCCCAGGGGCGCTTGTCCTTGCGGTCCGCGCGCGAGCTGATGCCCCCGCAAGTTCCAGCCAAGGCGGCTCGGGCGGCGGTTTCGGCGGCAGCCGCTCGTTTGTCCCACCCCCCGGACCCGCGCCCACCGGCGCTGTTGGCGGCTCTGCCGCTGGTGGTTCCGGTGTCGGTCTCTCCGGCTTCTTCACTCTTGCAGGGCTCTTGCTCTTGGCCGGACCGCGGGCGATGCGTCGCCTGCGCCTCTCCGCCAAACCGTGGCTTACAGCTTTCTTCGTTCTGATTCCAGAGCGCCCCGGATAGCTCCTTCCGGTCGCTTCGCACTCGCCTGGACCGACTGATCCAGGCTCTGGAAATCAATTCGAGGCTTCTTTGGAAGGAGCTGTATGTGATGGAACGTCATCTATCGACGTCAACGATAAGTATCAGGACTCGAAACGAGCAAGACATGGCCGGGCCGCTCGCCGAGCGCGCGAGCGCTGACATGGCCGGTGGGATACGCGCTCAGCCCGTCGCCGGTGAGCCCGGTGCGGCGCTGGCGGGCATAAGCCCCCGAGCGCACACGGTGATCTTGACCGGTGAGCTCACCCACCGTTCGGCCCATGCGCTCGAAGTGGAGATCGAGCGGCTCTGCGAGGAGGGGGTCTCGAGCATTACGCTGGACCTTCGCCAGCTCGAGCAGATCGACGCGATCGGTGCGGCGGTGGTCGCGTTCCGCTGTGGCCTATGCCAGCGACAAGGCTATGGCTTTGCGCTGATTCCCGGCTCCAGGAACGTCCAGCGTGCCTTCGAGCAGGCAGGCATGATCGGCATGCTCCCGTTTCAGGACGACGAGGTCACGGCGCGAAGGCTGCGCGTCGCGTCGCACGTCCAACGCTCTCGCAACGGGTGTGAGCATTAGGACTCGAGCGTGATGCGGACTGACACGGGCTGGCTTTCGAGTGCACGGAAGCTAGCCCCGGTGATTGCGCGGCCCACAGCGCTACTCGAGAAGGTTTGGATCCGCGCCTTCACATCGTCCTCGGGCACGAGCTCTGCCGTCCCTGCTTGCCAACTGCGCCCGAGACGCACACGCACCCGCGGGCTCTCCTGGAAGTTGCGTACCCAGCCGGCGTGAGCGCCGTGCTGGGCGATCAGCCACAGCGTCTTCTCATCAGCAGCGTGGGCGACAACCGGCGTATGCCTGATTGCACCTGTGCGTCGGCCGACTGTCTCCACTAGCGCCATACCGGGCGGTGTGATGCCGAGTTTGAACATGCCGCGCATCAGCGGATTGGCCGTATAGCGCCCGATGAGGATCTCCCAGCGACGCTTCACAGGTCTGTCGATGGTGCTCATCACTCGTTTCCCTTGAGCCGTAGTACGAGCTTGCCGACGTTCTCGCCGGTGAACAGCTTTAGCAGTGCGTCCGGAAATGCGCTCACGCTGCCGTCCACGACGTGCTCGCGCGAGACGAGCCGACCTTCTTGCATCCAGCCGGCGATATCGCGGATAGCTTCAGCGAAACGCGGCGCGTAGTCGAACACCACCATTCCAGTCATCGACGCGCGTGCCACGAGCAGTGCCAAGTAGTTAGACGGACCTTGTACACCCTCGGTGGCGTTGTACTGGGAGACAGCGCCGCAGATGACAATGCGCGCACCGCGTGCCAGGCGCGTGAGCACCGCATCCAAGATCTCACCGCCGACGTTGTCGAAGTAAACGTCTACGCCCTGTGGTGCGGCCTCGCGCAGCGCGCGCCGCACGTCGTCGGTCTTGTAGTCGATCGCCACGTCGAACCCCAGCTCCTCGGTGAGCCAGGCGCACTTCTCCTTGCCACCCGCGATGCCGATCACGCGGCAGTCCTTGATCTTGGCGATTTGGCCGGCGACGCTGCCTACCGCGCCGGCCGCTCCCGAGACGACGACGGTATCTCCCTCTTTCAGCTTGCCCGTGTCGAACAGGCCGAAGTACGCGGTCATGCCCGTCATGCCGAGCGTGCCGAGGTATGTCGGCAGAGGCGCCAGCTGCGGGTCGACCTTCGTCACCCCGTTGCCATCTGACAGCCCATACTCCTGCACGCCAAACGCGCCGTATACATGGTCACCGACGGCGAAGCCAGGGTGCTCGCAGGCGATCACCTTTCCCACCGCTCCGGCACGCATGATGTCGCCGACTTCCACCGGGTCGATATAGGAGGCACCCGCGTTCATCCACCCGCGCATCGCCGGGTCGAGCGACACGTGGGAGACAGCCACCACAAACTCCCCTGCGCTCGGCGTGGGAATCGGTTCCTCCGTGAAGCTCCAGTCGTTTGGCTTTGGCAATCCCGACGGGCGTGCTGCCAGACGTACCTGATGGTTGGTCGGACTCATATCGAGTCACCCTACTTGAAGCGTGTGCCAGGCGGTGGTACTTTGTGCACTGGTCAAGTGAGGAACTCTGGGAACCCCCATATCTGCAGCTCACGACGGCTGCCACCGGTCGGTGGATCCACATGACTGCGCGCGCACGTGGACAGCACGCCGAGAGCCGGCACTTGCCGCGCTTGCACGGTCGTGGGTGCGAGCCTGTGATCGCCGTCATCGGCGCCGGCGCCGGCGGTACGTTCGCCGCCACGCACCTGCTTCGCCGCGGCCGCACCCGGGTTGTGCTGGTCGACCCCGGTGGCGCTGGCCTCAGCGTTGCCACCCTGCAGCTGGTCGCGCGCTTCGGCGAGCAAGTCCGGCTGCAGATCCTTCGCACACGCGTCGAGAACCTCCTCGAGCCGCCGTTTCAGAGTGGCGTGCGACTGACACTCTCCGATGGGCACGTGTTGTCAGCCGACGCGGCTGTCCTCGCACTAGGCGAGGCGTGCTCGAGTCCACTCGTGCGCACACTGCTTGCCCGTGGTCGGGCTTGTAGCGACGAGCTGGGTACCGGCATCGCGACCAGCCCCAACGGCGCCCTCATCGATCGAGACGGTGCTGTCTCGCGGCGCTGCTTCGCGCTCCAGGAACGCCGTGGCGATCTACTCGACGGTTCCGCCATTTCCGAGATCCGTGAGCAGGCTGCCGAACTGGCGCGCCTACTCGTCACGCCAAGCGCCTAGCACTCGAACGAGCACGCTGGCTCGGCATCCAGTGCCCGAGCGAGCACGCCAGCTCGGCGCTAGCCCTCGAGCGAGCGTGCCAGCTCAGCCATCTGCTCGAACGCTGTAAGTGGGTTGAGCGGCTCTTGGTCTCCGGACAGCTCGCCGTAGATGTTTGCGATGTTGACCACCAGTCGCTCACGCTCGCCCCAATCGGCCCAGCGCTGCAGCGAGATCGAGCGCGCTGCCTGTAGCGGCGTCATCCCCTCCGCATGACACCTGCGCGCCTCCTCGTACAGGTACTCGAAATAGGCTCGCAGCTCGCGCACCGCACCGAGCTCCGCAAGTGGGCCGTGGCCGGGCACGATCACCTCCACGTCCATCCCCAGGATCCGATCGCACGCCGCGATCCAGTTGGACACCGGGCCTGCCCACGCGATCGGATGGGCTTCGGAGAAAAGAATGTCGCCGGTGAACAACACGCGCTCGCGCACCGCGTGCACCAGCGTGTCTCCCCGCGTATGAGCAGGACCAACCTCGATCAGCGCGAGCTCCCGATCGCCCACTTTCAAGCTCAACTCCCCCGTGAAGGTGTCCTGCGGCAGCGTCAGCTCGATTCCCTTGAAGTCGAACGCTCCGAAGCACTCCAGGAAGAACGCGCCCAGCTCCCCCAGTGCGGGCGCCTGCTCGAGTAGCGCCGCCATCACCGCCGGCGGCAGCTCGCCCATCTCAGCAGCGGTGCGCTCGGACGCCACGATGCGGGCACCGTCGACGAGCTGGTTTCCGTAACAGTGGTCACCGTTGGCGTGCGTGTTCACGAGCGTGTCGATCTGTGCCGCCGCCGGCACCGCCTTGCGCATCGTCTGCAGCATCTGCTCGGTCAACGCCAGGTCATACAGCGTGTCCACCAGCAGTGTGCGCTCGCCGTCCACCACCAGTCCCGCGTTGCTCCAGCCCCAGCCGCCGTCCGGCTGCAGGTATGCGTACAGGCCGTCGCCCACCTCCTGCAAGCCCTTGACGTAGCTCATCCACACATTGTGAGGACTCGCCTCCGCTCGAGCATTGACGCTCGAGCTTCACCAGCCCAGGGGAGTATCGTCGTCGGCGGATGACAACACACCAGGCGCTCGAGGAGCGTGTGCTCACGGATGCTCACGGGAGCAGCGAGGACCCTGTCGCGTCGGTCGCCGCGCTAAGCGCCGACAGCCGCCCGCTAGCGCTCGACACGGTCGATCGCGTTGCCAACCTGATCGTCATGGGTCTTCCACTCACGCTGGTCGGTCTGGCGGCATGGCTGAGTTGGGGTGGAGCGCTGCACTGGAGCGATCTGGTGGCTCTGGCGATCACGTACGCACTGACCGGGCTGGGAATCACGGTCGGTTTCCACCGCCTGCTCACACATCGCAGCTTCAACACGAGCCCCGCCCTGCGGGGACTGTTCGCGATCCTCGGCTCGGCCGCCGTCGAGGGGCCGGTGATCGAGTGGGTCGCCAACCACCGCAAGCACCATCAGTTCTCTGACGAGCCCGGCGACCCTCATAGCCCCCACGTCGGCCACGAGGGTGGTTGGCGCGGTGCCGTCGGTGGCCTGTTCCACGCGCACGTGGGCTGGATCCTCGGTGGCGACGCGCTGGCCAACGAGCAGCGCTATGCAAAGGATCTGCTCGCCGACCCCGTCGTGCGCTTCGTCGATCGCACGTTTGTCCTGTGGGTGATCCTCGGGCTCGCGTTTCCGTTCGGCCTCGGTGTCGCGCTTACCGGCACGGTGATCGGCGGTCTCACCGCCATGCTCTGGGGCGGCGCCGTGCGCATGTTCCTGCTCCACCACGCCACCTTCTCGATCAACTCCCTGTGCCACTTCTTCGGACGGCGCACGTTCGCCACAGGCGATCAGTCACGCAACCTGCTGTGGCTTGCGCTGCCGACGCTGGGCGAGGCGTGGCACAACAACCACCACGCCTTTCCCACCTCCGCGCGTCATGGTCTGCGCTGGTGGCAGCTCGATCCCTCCGCCTGGTTGATCGCCGTCCTGGAGCGCATGGGCCTCGTGTGGGACGTAGTCCACATCTCGCCTGAGCGCCAGCTCGCAAAGATCGCCGCACGGCGCTAGATTGACTCGCGCCCGGCGCTCGCCGCGAGGAGTATCTTGGACGGCGAGGAGAGAGTCAGCCGCTACCGGGAGGTTGGGGACATGTATGACTACGTGATCGTCGGAGCGGGGTCGGCCGGATGCGTGCTCGCAAGCCGCCTCAGCGAGGACCCCGACGTGCGGGTGCTGCTGTTGGAGGCCGGGCCGCCCGACGTCAACCAGAACATTCACGTGCCGCTCGGCTACCTGCAGCTGCCGCGCACGGAGGTCGACTGGGATTACTGCACCGCCCCCGAGCCCGAGTGCCGAGGCCGGCGCATCCCGCTGCCGCGTGGCAAGGTGCTCGGCGGCTCCTCCTCGATCAACGCCATGATCTACATCCGCGGCAACCGCCTCGACTACGACGAATGGGGTGTTCCCGGGTGGTCATCAGCCGAGCTGATGCCGTACTTCCTCAAGGCCGAGGACAACCAGCGCGGCGCCTCGCGCTGGCACGGCGCCGGCGGGCCGTTGCCTGTCAGCGAGGGCCGTTCAAATAACCCCATGGCCAGCGCCTTCGTCGAGGCCGGCGTACAAGCCGGCCTCCCCCGCAACGACGACTTCAACGGCGATCAACAGGACGGCGTCGGGCTCTACCAGGTGACCCATCGCGGCGGCATGCGTGCCAGCACCGCTGTCGCCTATCTGCATCCCGCTAGCGAGCGCCCCAACCTCACCGTCATGCCCTACATGCTCGTACAGCGGGTGCTGTTCGAGGGCAATCGCGCCGTCGGCGTGCAAGCAAGCCAGCTCGGCCAGATACAGGAGCTGCGCGCCGAGCGCGAGGTGATCCTGTGCGGCGGCTCCTACAACTCGCCGCAGCTCTTGATGCTCTCCGGCGTCGGTCCCGCCGAACATCTGACGATGCGCGAAATCGAGGTGCTACTCGACCAGCCGGCCGTGGGCGAGAACCTCTCAGACCACGCTGCCTCCTACGCCGTGTGGACGACGCCCGAGGAAGTCAGCCTGCTGCGTGCGCTCGAGCCGCAGGCCACACAGGAGTACGAAGCCACCCAGACCGGCCCGCTCGCCTCCAACTTCGCCGAGTCCGGCGGCTTCATCCGTGTCGCCCCCGACGCACCCGCCCCCGACATCCAGTTTCACTTCATCCCCGTACAGATCCTCGACGAGGGCATGAGCGACCCCAACGCCCATGGCTTCCTCGCCACGCCCTGCCTGCTCACGCCGCACAGCCGCGGCAACGTGCGCCTTTCCTCCAACGACCCCAGCGCCAAGCCGATCGTGCACCACTCCTACTACACCGTCGGCGATGACATGCAGCGGATGATCGCCGGCTTTCGCAAGATGCTCGACGTCTGCGCGCAGCCCGCGCTCGCGCCATATGCCGTCACCCCCTGCATCACCCCAGACGGAGACAGCGACGAGGCGCTACGCGAGCACATCGCCCGCACCACCTTCTCGATCTACCACCCCGTCGGCACCTGTCGCATGGGCGAGGACGCGCACGCCGTCGTTGACGCCCAGCTGCGCGTCAACGGGCTCGAGGGCCTGCGCGTGGTCGACGCGTCGGTCATGCCGATGGTCCCTCGCGGCAACACCAACGCGCCCACCATCGCCGTCGCCGAGCGCGCTGCCGACCTGATCCGCCACGGTCGTGCGCTCGCCGAGCCAGTGGTTGGCGCCGAGGCTCACGCGGTCCAGTCGAGCAACGGCGTTGTCCCCCAGCCCGCGTCCGCATAGCCAAACGAGTAAGTTGACTGGCGGTGAACACCGCCCCCCGTGCGATCCACCATCTCGGCTGCGGCACCATGTGCCCGCGTGGCGCCCGCATGCTTACAGGCGAAGGCGGGCTACTCGCTGAGGCCCATCTCATCTGCCACTGCCTACTGATCGAGGGCGCCGAGGGACTCGTGCTCGTCGACACCGGCTTCGGTCTCGACGACGTGCGCAAGCCGCGCCAATTGGGCCGGCTGTTCAGCGCGCTGGTGCGCCCCCAACTCAACATCGCCGAGACTGCCATCACGCAGATTCGCGAACTCGGCTTCGACCCGCACGACGTACGCAACATCATCACTACCCATCTCGACCTCGACCACGCCGGCGGCCTGCCTGACTTTCCCGACGCCGACGTGCACCTGCTCGGGCGCGAGCTCCAGGCCGCCATCAAACCGAGCTGGCGCGACAAGCCGCGTTATGTAGCTGCCCACTGGGCGCACGGCCCCCGTTGGGTCGAGCACCAGGGAGGCGGCGAGCAGTGGTATGGGTTCGATGGCGTGCGCATCCTGCCCGGTAGCGACGCCGAGATCCTGTTGATCCCGCTCATCGGCCACACCCACGGCCACACCGGCGTGGCAATCAGAGACGGCGACGGCTGGCTGCTTCACTGCGGCGACGCGTACTTCCATCACGGCGAGATCGCCACGCCGCCGTATTGCCCGCCGGGGCTGGCAGCGTTCGCAGCCTTCGACCAGGTCGACGCCGCCGCCCGCCACGGCAACGTCGAGCGCCTAGGAGAGCTCGCCCGCAACCACTCGGACGAGGTCAAGCTGATCTGCTCGCACGACGCCTCCTATCTTCAGGCACCCTCCGCTCAGCCCGCGGCGACCCTTAGCTGAGCATCCGCCGGCCGTTAGCCGGGAGTGCCCCGTGCGTCAGCCACTCTGTGCTTCCCGTGCGCCTCGAACGAGCCGGCGCATGCCCCTGATCCAGCGTTCTGGATCAGAGCCCTTGCGTGCCATGAACTCCGCCACGTTCTCGTGCGGCAGGATCAGGAAGCGCTCCGCTTCGATTCCCGCCACCACCGCGTCCGCTACGTCCTCCGGTTCGATCAGCCCACCCGCCGTCAACGCCGCTGCGGCCGCGGCCTCCTGCATACCTTCTTCCAGCATTGGCGTACGCACCCCCTGCGGGCAGATGCACGACACACGCACGCCGTCGTCCGCATATTCGATCGCCAGCCACTCCGCCAGCGACACCGCCGCGTGCTTGGTCACGCTGTAGATCAGCGATGAGACCTGTGTCAGCAGGCCCGCCGCTGAAGCTGTGTTGATCAAGTAGCCGTCGCCGCGCTCGCGCATCTGCGGTAGCAGCGCCCGGGAGGCCCACACGTGCGCCATCACGTTCACCCGCCACGCTTCGTCCCACGCCTCATCCGCTGCCTCCGGGCCGCCGCCCGCGCCGCCGATGCCGGCGTTCGAGATGAAGATATCGATCGGGCCATACGCCTCGGTGGCTGTCGCAATCAGGTCGTTCACGCTCTGCTCGCGACCCGCGTCGAACCGCACCGCCAGCGTCTTCTCGCCCAGTTCCTGTGCCAGTGCGCTCGCGCCCTCCAGCTGACGGTCGGCGATTACCACGCCGCGGGCGTCCTCCGCCACAAAGCGGCGCACCAGCGCCCGACCGATGCCGCCCGCGCCACCGGTGACCACAACATGCTTGTCGTGCAGGTCCATCGGGCGTACTCTATGTCACTGATGTCACAAGCGACTGCCGAGGGAGGCGCAGAGCCAGCATCTGTGGCTCCCGTCTGGGGAGAGCTTCGCTACAGCAGCGAGCTGCTGCGCCTGCTTGCCGATGGCGCTCTGCGAAACCCCCGCCGGCGCGAGGACGCTGCACCCGTGCTGCTGATCCCCGGGTTCATGGCCGGCGATAACTCGCTCGGCGTGCTGCGCCACTGGCTGCGGCGCCGTGGCCACCGCGTCGCTATGAGCGGCATGCTCGTCAACATCGGCTGTGCCGAGCGCCATGTCTCCCGCCTGGAGGAGCAGTTGCAGAAGCTCGCCCACGACAGCGGCGAGCGGGTGGTCCTCGTCGGCCAGAGCCGCGGTGGCACGTTCGCCCGCGCGCTCGCCGTTCGCCATCCCGACAGCGTGCGCGCGCTTGCCATGCTCGGCTCACCCGTACGCGACGGCCTCGCCGTCTCCCCGCAGGTACTGCGCACGGTGCGCTGGGTGGCCATGCTCGGTGACCTCGGCCTGCCCGGTCTGTTCTCCAACGCTTGCCGCGACGGCGAGTGCTGCGCCGCATTCAGGGAGGACCTGCTCGCGCCGCTTCCCGACGGCATTGACGCCGTTGCTGTCCACTCCCGCAGCGACGGCATCGTCGACTGGCAGGCGTGCGTCGACCCCTATGCCAAGGCTGTCGAGGTCCACTCCAGCCACTGCGGCATGTCCGTCCATCCACAGGTCTACCGGGTGCTCGAGCGCGTGCTCGACGGCCAGCAGGAGGCTGCATGGAATGGATGAGTCCCGTCGACTCGTCCTTTCTACACGTGGAGAACGACACCACGCCGATGCACATCGGCGCCGTCAGCATCTTCGAAGGGCCGCCACCCCCGTTTGAGGATCTCCGCGCGATGGTCGCCAGCAAGCTCGGCCTCGTGCCGCGTTATCGCCAGAAGGTCCGCTCCGTTCCCCTCGCCGTAGGGCCCCCCGTGTGGATCGACGACCCGCACTTCAGCCTCGACTACCACCTGCGCCACACCGCCATCCCCAAGCCCGGTGGCGATGAGCAGCTGCGCCAGATGGCCGCGCGCATTTTCTCCCAGCACTTGGATCGCAACAAGCCACTGTGGGAGCTGTGGGCCGTCGAGGGCCTGCAGGGCAAACGCTGGGCGCTGCTCTCAAAGGTGCACCACTGCATGGTCGACGGCGTCGCCGCCACCGACCTGATGTCCGTGATGTTCTCTGATGACTCCGCCGGCGTCGAGGATGGGGACTGGTCGCCTGCCCCCGAGCCCACCGCCGCGGATGTGCTCGTGCGTACGCTCGCCAGACGCGCCAGCCCCGCCGGCCAGCTCGAAGCGCTGCGTCGGATGGCCGGTGCCCCTCGCGAAACACTGCGCTCGCTTGCTGAGATGGCCCGCGCCACAGCTGCTGCCTCGCCCAACATGCGGCCCGTGTCCGCGTCCTCGCTAACCGGCCCGATCGGGCCGCATCGCCGCTGGAGCTGGGCCGAGGCGCGCCTGTCCGATGTAAAGACCATCCGCAGCGAGCTCGGCGGCACCGTCAACGACGTCGTGCTCACGCTCATCACCAACGGCTTCCGCGAGCTGCTCGACGAGCGCGGCGAGCACGTGCCCGAGGACCGCGTAGTCCGCACGATGGTGCCCGTCTCGGTGCGCGCCAACGGCGAGAAAGGCGTCTATAACAACCGCGTCTCCGCCGTGTTCGCCAGCCTGCCCGTCGGCCTCACCGACCCCGTTCAGCGCTTGCACAGCATTCGCGCCGAGATGGACGGCATCAAGGAGTCAAAGCAAGCCGTCGCCGGCGACGTCCTCACCTCCATGTCCGGCTTCGCGCCGCCGCTCCTGCTGGCGCTGGGAAGCCGCCTAGTGACGCTCTCCCCGCGGCTGAACATGCACACCGCCACCACCAACGTCCCCGGACCCCAGCAGCCCGTGCAGACACTCGGGCGGCGCATGCTCCAGTCCTTCCCCTTCGTCCCCGTCGTCGGCTCGATCAGGATCGTCGTCGCGATCTTCTCCTACAACGGCGGCCTCTACTTCGGTGTCACCGGCGACTACGACGGTGCCCCCGACATCGACGCGCTGACCGACGGGATCGCCCACGGCATGGACGATCTGCTCGCCTGCGCGAGCGGCCTATCATCACCCGTTAGCTAGCGCCGCGGGCTTCGTGCCCGTACCGCGCCAATCGTCTCGACATCCGGGAGGTCAGCCCATGCAGTACGTGAACCTTGGCGCCAGCGGCCTGCGCGTCTCGCGTGTGTGCCTCGGCATGATGAGCTATGGCGACGGCAGCGACAAAGAGTGGGTGCTCGACGAGGTGGCGGCCGAGCCGATCGTGCGCGCCGCCGTCGACGGCGGGATCACGTTCTTCGACACCGCCGACACCTACTCTCAGGGCGCCAGTGAGGTCGTCACTGGGCGCCTGCTGTCCCAGCTCTTCACCCGCGAGGAGGTCGTACTCGCCACCAAGGTGTTCATGCCCATGACCCCCGGCGAGAACGGCGGCGGGCTCTCGCGCAAGCACATCCTCAGCGCCATCGACGCGTCGCTCGAGCGCTTGCAGGTGGACTACGTCGACCTTTACCAGATCCACCGCTGGGACCCCCGCACTCCGATCGAGGAGACGATGGAGGCGCTGCACGACGTGGTGCGCGCTGGCAAGGCGCGCTACATCGGCGCCAGCAGCATGTTCTCGTGGCAGTTCGCTAAGGCCCAGCACGTTGCCGAGAGCAACGGCTGGACGCGCTTCGTCTCGATGCAGAACCACTACAACCTCGTCTACCGCGAGGAGGAGCGCGAGATGATCCCCCTGTGCCTCGATCAGGGTGTCGGCGTGATCCCCTGGAGCCCGCTCGCCCGCGGCATGCTCGCCGGCAACCGCACTCGCTCTGGCGAGCGGCACACCGCACGTGCCGGTAGCGACCCGTTCGCCGACTACCTGTATGACCAGTCCACCGACTTCGACGTCGTCGAGCGCGTCGCTGAGGTGGCCGGCGAGCGCGGCGTTCCCCCCGCGCAGGTGGCGCTCGCGTGGCTGCTACACAAGCAGGGAGTGACCGCGCCGATCGTCGGTGCCACCAAGCCCGGGCAGCTCGAGGACGCGCTCGCCGCCGAGCAGCTCGAGCTGAGCGACGAGGAGATCACACGCCTCGAGGAGCCCTACGCACCGCACCCGGTGCTCGGGCACGGATAGGGTCGCCATGGTCCACATGCCACACGCCGATGAGATGCTGCGCGTCGCCGCCGAGCACGCAAGTGAGCTCGCCGCGCCCGGGCTCAGCCCGCGCCCGCGGCGCAAGGTAGCGGTGCTTGCCTGCATGGACACGCGCATCGACCTGTTCCCCATGCTGGGGCTTAAGCGCGGTGACGCGCACATCATCCGCAACGCCGGTGGTCTTGCCACCGACGACGCCATCCGCTCGCTCAGCGCCTCCCAGCGACTGCTCGGCACCGAGGAGATCGTCGTCGTCATGCACGACGGCTGCGGCCTGTGCGGCGCCTCCGAGGACGACTTCACACGCGCGCTGCTCGCCGACGGCGCGATGCCCACTTGGCGGCTCGGTGCCTTCGAGGACGTTGAGGACACGCTCCGCCACAGCCTCGCGCGGCTGCGCTCGAGCCCCGAGCTGCCCGCCCGCGAGCACATCAGTGGCTTCGTGTTCGACCCCGAGACGGGGGGGCTGCGCGAGGTGCGCGAGGATGAGGATCACGCGGGGGCGCTCGACGCCAAGGCAGATCAGTAGGCTGCCAGCGCCATGCGAGCCGTCACATTTCAAGCTCCTGGCGTCGTCAGCGTCGAGGAGCGCGCAGAACCCGAGCTGATCGATGCCGACGACGCGATCGTCCGCATCGATGCCACCGGCGTGTGTGGCTCGGACCTGCACATCTACCACGGGCGGGTGCAGATCGAACCGGGGTTCACGATCGGTCACGAGTACGTCGGCACGGTCGTTGCCGCGGGCGATGCGGTCACACGCGTGGCCGTTGGCGACCGCGTGCTCGGCTGCTTTCAGACCGCCTGCGGCGAATGCTTCTTCTGCCTGCAGGGTCTCTACCACCGCTGTGAGCACTCGCGCACGTTCGGCCACGGCGCCGCGCTCGGCTCGCTGCAGGGCACGCAGGCGGACATGGCGCTCGTGCCGCACGCCAACCTCGTGCTGCGCCGCGTCCCCGACGGTCTCAGCAACGACACAGCGCTGTTCGCCGGCGATGTTATGGGGACCGGCTTTCACGCCGTCGTCGACAGCGGCATGCAGCCCGGAGACGTCGTCGCAGTACTTGGGCTTGGTCCCGTCGGGCTGTGTGCCGTGCAGGCCGCCAAGGCGTGCGGCGCCGCGCATGTGTTTGCCATCGACACTGTTCCCGAGCGTCTAAACGTGGCTAAGACGTTTGGCGCCGAGCCGCTGCACCTCGTCGAGCAGGACGTACGCGCAGCCGTGCGCGGCGCCACCGAAGGCCGTGGCGTGGACGTGTCGATCGACGCCGTCGGCGACCCCAAGGTGCTCGAGAGCGCCATCCGTCTAACCCGCAACTGCGGCGCCATCCAGTGCATCGGCGTCTACGCCGAGCGTGCCGAGGTGCACATGGGCCTGCTGTGGTTGAAGGCGCTCACCCTGCGCGGCGGCCACGCCAACGTCATCGGTCACGTCGACCGCGTGCTCGCGATGCTCTCCGCCGGCGTGCTCGACCCCTCCGCGCTCGTCACCCACCACATGAAGCTCGAAGAAGCACCCGAGGCCTACGCCGTATATGACCGGCGCGAGGCGCTCAAGATCGTGCTCACGCCCTGAGCCTCGTCTGCCGTCGCGCGGCCTCGTCCGGCCTTGGCCGGCGCGACGAGGTGGCAGCCACGTGAGCCTGCATCTGAGAGGCTGACAACCGTGATCGTCGACGCCTGGATGCAACACCCGACAGAGCGCTTCCTGCGCCACGAGATGTTCGCGTCGCTGCGGCGCTGGACCGGTGGGGAGATCCCCGAGAGTGAGGTGCCAATCGCGGCGACCGTCGAGGCCATGGACGACGCCGGCGTCCGCTTCGGGCTGCTCACCGCGTGGCATGCGCCGCGCGAGGGCGCGCTGATCTCAAACGACGAGGTCGCCACGTGGGTGCGCTTGCACCCGGACCGCTTCGCCGGGCTGGCAGCCGTCGCGCTCGACCGGCCGATGGAGGCGGTTAGGGAGCTGCGCCGCTGTGTGCAGCAGCTTGGCTTCATCGGGTTGCGGATGCTGCCATGGTTGTGGGAGACGCCGCCCACCGACCGTCGCTTCTACCCGCTGTATGCAGCTTGTGTAGAGCTGGGCGTGCCGTTCTGCACCCAGGTCGGACACACCGGCCCGCTGCGTCCTTCCGAGCCTGGTCGCCCGATCCCCTACATCGATCAGATCGCGATCGACTTCCCCGAGCTGACGATCGTGGGCGGGCACATCGGCTATCCCTGGACGGAGGAGATGATTGCCGTCGCGCGCAAGCACGAGAACGTCTACATCGATACCTCCGCCTACACGAGCAAGCGCCTGCCAGCGGAGCTCGTCGCCTACATGAAGACCGGCAGCGGTCACCACAAGGTGCTGTTCGGGTCGAACTACCCGATGATCTTCCCCGGTGCTGCCCTCGCGGACTTGGACACACTCGAGCTCGACGAGGAAACCCAGGCGCTGTACCTGCACGCAAACACCCGGCGTGTGTTTGGCTTGGCGGCGGCGCGCAGCTGAGCCGCCACGATTTGCAACGCGCATTGCGCACGCGTATGCGCAGCGCGCTTGCTTAGAATAAGGTGCTCCTAGCAACGTCGAGTCGCTTAGACATCCATATCGCGCGCCCGTAGCTCAGTGGTCAACGGTTCTCTTCGGGGAGCCAAAGAGCAGCGGTCTTTCAAGCCGCAGGCCGCGGGTTCGATTCCCGCCGGGCGCACTTTTGCAGGGTGTCAGACAACGATGAGCAAGCAGTTGAGCGTGATGGCACTGGGGTTGCCGAGGCGCATGTTGGGCGTGGGGGCGATCCAGGAGACCGAGCCTGCAGCGAGGTGCTGCTCGGTGCCTCCGATGCTCAGAATGCCTGTGCCGGCGATGACGGCCAGCACGGCGCCATGCGCCAGTTGCAGGATGTCGGTCCACTTGCCCGTTTCCCGCTGGATGCGGTATGTTCGTGCGTGTTCGTCTGCGTACTCGAGACAGACGCCGGAGCCGGTCGGTAGCACTGAAGGATGGCTTGTTGTATGCAGCTCGACACCGAGCATCTGGATCGGTGTGGAGTTGTCGGATGACGCGAGGACTCGGTGCATGAGGGGGTGCGCGCGGTGGTACTGCATCAGGAACGTGCCGGCGGGTAGCTTGTGGGCTCTCCGGTTGATCGAGCATCCCGACGTGCTCCAACCACCCAACTGTCTCGGCGAGCATGTCGCGTAGCGTCGTGCGCTCGAGTCCGAGGACCTCACATGCATTGCGGTCGTCGACGAGAAGGTCGCCGACCGCGCGCTGGTACTTAGCGAGGGTGAGCTCCGGCTCGGTTCGGGTGGCGAGCGCCTTTGCGCAGGAGAGGAGCAGCAGCAGCCGCAGTGTGGCCTTCGATGTCGCCTGCCGCGCGCATGGTTTGCCGAGGATCGCCTCGATCTCGTTGGTGACCTCCAGGAATGACGCCTCGACACCACCGAGCACGAAGTTCGTGCCAGACTCCTCGACGTCGACGGCGGCGATGTGAGTCTTGACGACGTCGTGGACTGAGATCCAGGTTGCAGATCCTGGGGGGACCACGCGCAGGCTGCCTTTCGAGATCGGCAGGATGAGTTGCTGGGACCAGTTTGTCGTGTCGTAGGCTCCGACGATGTTGACCGGATTGAGGATGACCGCCGATAGTCCGCGTTCGGCGCAGGCCTGCTTGATCAGGTTCTCCGCCTGCAGCTTGCTCTTGCCGTAGTTGTCACCGCGGGTCGGCGCGTTCGATGTGGTGCGCTCATCTATCCGGACGCCGGGCTGGTAGCCATATGCCGACGTCGATGAGGTGTAGATCAGGCGCCGCGCGTGCCTCGCGAGCGCTGCCTCCATGACGTGCGCCGTTCCGTCGACGTTATCGCGGAATTGAGCAGCGGCATTCTTCGACCAGGTGCTCGTGTTGCCGGCCACGTGGAAGATCGCATCGACGTGATCGGGCAGAGCCGCGCGCACGCGGTCCGCGTCAGTGAGGTCGCCGATCTCGATCCGAACCGTCGAGGACAGAAGATCGGTGTGGTCCGTTGCACGGCAGAACGCGGTGATATCCCACCCCTGCCGCTCGAGCGGCGACAGTGTTCGCTGACCGCGGTTACGAGCAGACGTCGCTTGATGAGATCTCGGCGACCGCGGGACTCACGAAGGGTGGGATCTACTCAAACTTCGGCAGCAAGGACGACCTCTTCTACGCCCTCATGAGCAGCCAGATCAACGATCGGCTGAGCCAGATCACAAACTCCATCGGCGCGCACACAACATTCGCCGAGTTCAGCCGCGACGCCGGCCAAGTACTCAGCGACGCAACCGCCGGTGACCCGAAATGGCATCTGACCTTCATCGAATTCTGGACAAGAGCGATGCGCAACCCGAAGCTACGTCGTGATTTCGCAGCCCACCGCCGGTCGGCACGCGATGCAATCGCCGACTACCTCGAGGACCACGCAGCACGACTCGGGGTCACTCTCCCACTACCAGCGCCACAACTCGCGATCACATTGCTAGCCCTCTCAAACGGCCTCGCGATCGAGCAGCTCCTCGAGCCCGAACACGCTGACAAGTCGCTGCTGGCCGACCTCCTGGAGGCCGCTGCTCGCGGCGGCCCGCCACTCACATAGCCCCGCGTCGCAGCACTCAGCTGGTGCCACGAGAGCGACGTTCGGGTGTTGACCGATGGCTGGCGTGGTTCCCAGGTCCCGTTGCGCTCCGACGGCGAATAGGCCATCTGGCCGATGTAGTCCAACGCATGGCACGGCAGGCTTAGGATGATGCACGAGGCGATCATTATTCCGGCGGGCGGAGTTGACCAGAACGCGGTGGCGATCGTCCCGACTGGGACGGTGACGTTCGTGCTGACCGATGTCGAGCGCTCGACCTTGTTGTGGGAAGAGCGGGGCGAGGTGATGGCGGGGGTGATGGCGCGCTGTCATAACCTGCTCGCTGAGACTATGC
>DATBYJ010000027.1:0-8630 GCA_036513795.1 Solirubrobacteraceae bacterium
CTCGAGCCACAAATCGCCAAGCTCGAAGCCGGCGGCCAGGCCGCGACGATCAACTGCCGCTACTCCGACACACCCAGCCAAACGCAGGCGCAGACATCCACCGAAGGGGCAGTCGCGTGTGCCGCTGGCGCGGAAGGCAACGCGAGCTCTGAACCTACATCGCTGTTCTCTGAACCGCTCACCAGCTACCAGCTGAGCCCGTCCTCCAGCGCGCTCGACAGCGTGCCGGCGGGCGCGATCTCACTGCCATCCGGGTTCACGCCTTCGAGCACTGACCTGGCCGGCAACCCGCGCTCGGAAGGAGTCGCCTGCAGGGCGCTACAGGACAAGGGCGCATTGGAGCTTCCGGGACATGGCACAGCGTGCCCCACACCGCCGGCACCACCGATCGCTCCGGCGCCCGCGGCGAAACCCCTGGTGGGCGCTCTCAGCGCACTGACGATCAGCCCGAGCGCGTTCTTCGCAGCCCCCTCGGGCGCCACCATCTCCGCGGTGACGGCGAGCAAGAAGAAATACGGAGCGAAGATCAGCTACCGCGATAGCCAGGCAGCTATGACAACCTTCACGGTGCTGCTCGAGACGAGCGGCCGCAAGCAGGGCAAGTCCTGTAAGAAGCCGTCAAGCAAGAACAAGCACGGCAAGCGTTGCACGCTGCTGGTGAAGGTAGGCAGCTTCACCCACGCCGACACGACAGGCGCCAACAGCCTGCACTTCAGTGGCCGTATCAAGGGCAAGAAGCTGCCCTCGGGCACCTACGAGCTACAGGCGATAGCGCACGATGCTGCGGGCAACAGTGCAACGATCAGCAAGAGCTTCAAGGTCGAGTGATGGCCGCTTGGCTAGGTCCCGGTAGCGCCTGGATAGCGCTACCGGGGCTGATCTGAATAAGCTTCCCGGCCGATGTTCTCAAAGGTCCTCATAGCCAACCGCGGCGAGATCGCCGTCCGCATCATCCGCGCGCTCGACGAGCTGGGCGTGGCGAGCGTCTCCGTGTACTCGGAGCTCGACCGCGACGCGCCGCACGTGACGCGTGCGGGTGAGGCCTACAACCTCGGTGATGGGCCTGCCGCGGAGAACTACTTGAGCGTGGCGAAGATCCTCGACGCGGCCAAGCGCGCTGGCGCCGAGGCAATCCATCCCGGCTATGGCTTCCTCGCCGAGAATGCACCGTTCGCGCAGGCATGCGAGGACGCTGGGATCGTGTTCATCGGACCGCCAGCGAGCGCGATCGAGGCGATGGGCTCGAAGACGAAGGCCCGTGAGCTGATGCAAGCGGCAGGGGTGCCGATCGTGCCGGGAACCACCGTGCCGGTGGCCACGGTGGCGGACGCCCTGCGGATCGCCAAGGATGAGATCGGCTTCCCAGTGGCCGTCAAGGCGGCCGGCGGCGGCGGCGGCAAGGGCTTTCGCGTCGCGCTCACCGAGGACGAGCTCGAGGGTGCCTTCGAGGGCTCAAGCCGGGAAGGCGAGAAGTTCTTTTCCGACGCCACCGTCTACCTCGAGCGCTATCTGCACGATCCGCGCCACGTCGAGGTGCAGGTGCTCGCGGACCGCCATGGCAATGTCATCCACCTGGGCGAGCGCGACTGCTCGATCCAGCGCCGCCACCAGAAGGTGATCGAGGAGTCCCCCGCCCCCGAATGGGTGGTCGATCCGCAGATGCGCGAGCGCATCGGCCAGATCGGCGTGAACGCGGCCAAGGCTGTCGACTACGTGGGCGCGGGCACAATCGAGGGGCTCTTCTCGGTAGGCGAGGATGGCGGCGAGCCTGAGTATTTCTTCCTGGAGATGAACACCCGCGTGCAGGTGGAGCACTGCGTGACGGAGATGACCACCGGCATCGACATCGTCAAGGAGGGCATCAAAGCGGCTGCCGGCGAGGAGCTTTCCTACGCGCAGGCGGATATCGAGCTGCGTGGGCACGCGATCGAGTGCCGCATCAACGCGGAGGATGCCTCCAAGAACTTCGCCCCCGCGCCGGGCAAGATCGGCGTTTACCGCGAGCCGACTGGCCCTGGCGTGCGCGTGGATTCGGGCGTGCGTGAAGGCGGCGAAGTCTCGCCCATGTATGACCCGATGGTGGCGAAGCTGATCGTGTGGGACGCTGATCGAGAGCAGGCCACCGCCAGGATGTTGCGCGCGCTCGATGAATACGAGATCGGCGAGCTGAAGACGTTGATCCCCTTCCACAAGGCGCTGCTGGCAACCGAGCAGTGGGCCAAAGGCGAGACCTGCAAGGACTTGCTGGAGGACAAGAAGTGGCTGAAAACGCTCGCCTTCCCACCGCCGACGCTGCCTACGGGCAACGACGATGAGGGCGAGAAGGTCGAGCAGACCTACGCGGTGGAGGTTTCCGGCAAGCGCTTTGACGTGCGGGTGGTAGGTCCCCCGTTCGCCGGCGGCACGGGCGGGAGCACGAGCACCAGCGGTGGCTCCGGGCCGGCTGCGCGCAAGGCGCCCAAACGCGGCGAGCGCAAGTCCGCCAGCGGCGGCGGGCCGGACACGCTCCCCTCGCCGCTACAGGGCAATATGTGGAAGGTGCTCGTCAAACAGGGCGACACTGTCGAGGAGGGCCAGCTTCTGTGCATCATTGAGGCGATGAAGATGGAGAACGAGATCACCGCGCACAAGGCGGGCACGATCGTCGAGCTGCCGATCAGCGAGGGCGCCCCGATCCAGGCCGGCGCGCCGATCGCAACGATCAAGAGTGACAGCACCGAGTCGACTTAGAAACAACAGTAACGGCGTCATGTGTCGACGGATCGGCGACCTGACGCGATGTCGGCTCGATGTGAGCGCCGTGCGACCTCCATTATTCGACCTGGCAGTATTCTTTGGAGTAGCACGAACGCCTTTTCATTTGCCCGTAGTGGTCCGATCTGACTTCAGCATCCGTGATCGAGATGGCTCACGCAGAAGCAGCGCCAAGGCCGCCAAGCTCGGCATTGCGCCGGCGGATGGGCCCAGCGACGCTTGCATTCTTGGTGGTCTTCACCGGCACCCTGATCGTTGCCATGCTTCAGGGAGAGCGGCCATTCTACGGAGACTCGGGTGTCTACTGGGCGCTGGCCAATTCGTTTACGCACACGGGGCATTTTTCGCTGCTGAACTTCGAAAGTCGGCTGCGTGGCTATGCCCTGCCGCTGATCTACCATCTGGTGCAGGCCTTGGGCAACGGCGTCGGCTGGAGCCAGTCGTCTGTAGCCAAGCTCTTCAACGTTGCTCTGTTCGCGCTAATCGGGGCCGTCCTGGCTCCGCGACTCGCAGAAACGACCTGGCCGCAGCAACATTGGAACGTGCCGAGGCGTATCGCGCTGACGCTCTTGCTGATTGTCTTCTGGGGCGGTGATCTCGACTATCCGCTGAGTGACTTTCCCGGCCTGAGCTTGGCGCTGCTCACGCTCGTGGCGATCGCCTACCCAGACCGGCCGAGCAGGATGCTGACTGCCGGCGTCTCGGTGGGCCTGGCGATCGACATGCGACCTGCCTATCTACTACTGATACCGATGCTGATCTTCTGTGTCACATCGACATGGTTCGGCCAACGTGGCGTCCAACACGCTTCCTTCTCCCACCGCATGCTTTGCGTCGGCCTGCTCGTCCTCGGATTCGCAGTCGCTTCGCTGCCACAGTCGCTGTCCGCCCACCGCCACTACAAAACGTGGAGCTTTATTCCCGGCGCCACCGCGCACCTGAGCGATACCGAGCTCACATACAGCCTGCTTCTCCAACGCTATGACACGTTCGTCGCACCTCCAGCTACCGCCCTACCGATGTACTACCTTGACGAAGCCGGCGCACGATTGCTACGCAGGCCGATCACTGGCACGGACGAATACCTCGAAATAGCACTTGAGCATCCCACCGTCATCGCCGGACTGCTCATGCGCCACCTTGTGAACGGCCTCGACATGCGCTACAGCACGGTGTATGTCGAACATCTCGATTCCGGGGGACAGCTGTGGCTGCGGCTGGCAGGCTTCCTCGTTGTCTTCCTTGCGCTGGCACGCGTGCTCTGGCGCTCTGCACGGGCGAGCCTTGGCCGGGCCCACTGGCGCTATCCGGTCTCGCTGATGGCGTGCTGCTTCACCGCCTTGTTCTCGGGGATCGAGACGCGTTACATGCTGCCGCTCTGGCTGCTCTGCTGCATGCTCGTGCTGGCACCCGGATGGCCGAACCCGATCGCTCCCAACGAGGCCGGGGTGCGGCCTCTGCGAACCCCGGCGACCCTTGCGGTGTCTTATCCGCTGTTCATGGTGATCGTCTGGTACGTGGTCAGCGGCGCGAGCGCCCATGTCGGAAACTGATTAGGTCCGCTTTGTGCTGTTCATGCCCTGGTTACGGCAGACTCGCCGCTTGACACGCGGGCCCGGAAAGACCAAAGTCGGTTGGCGAAGAATGTCACCGGGGCTGCGATCAGGATCGCAAGTCGCTGCGCAACCACGGCATGCAGCCCGATCGCTGAATAGAGGACGGCAAAGCTCGCATAGTTCACCACGAAGCTGACCGCCGCTACGACACAGAAACGGGCCATGTCAGTGCCAAGGCTTCTTCCGCTCGGCGGGAAAGCCCACGCGCGAAGCAGCGCGAAGTTGAAGAGGCCGTTCAAGACGAAGGCGAGGCCAAGAGCGGCGTAAGGCAATATTCCAGCCGCGAGCTCGGCTGCGTAGCAGGTGATCGCCAGCAGATAGCCGCCGCCCGCCACAGCGACGTAGCGAACGGCCTGGCCTGCTACGCCGTCGCCGGTTGTTTCACGCTGCATGCGCGTTGCGGCCCTCAAACTGGCCCGCAATGCCATTCACAGCGCTTCCGCCGACGTGGCTCTCGGGGGCGCCTGCCTCACCCGCGGGTGGGTTGCCCCGTCCGCCGCAGCGCCCGTAGTCCCCGTCACCTCGCTGATGAACTCGTCGTAGTCGCGAATGTAGTCCTGCGGTTCATATGCGTGCGACGCAAACACGAGAAGAATGGCGTCGTTGGTGTATCGATACTGCACACTCCAAACCATCGGCGCCACGTACAGTCCAAGCTGGGGATCGTCGAGGACAATTTCCTCCCGCACCCGACCATCATCGACCACGATCGCAACGCTCCCGGACTGGCATACCAAGAACTGCTCGCACAACCTGTGGGCGTGGGCGCCGCGCACCTCCTTCGAAGGCACCTGCATCACGCTGAAGAAGCGTAGCGGCCGGAATGGGATGTGACTCTCCACCTCGCCGGACACGAGCGAGCCGCGCAGGTCATCGGCTCGGACCAGCCGGCACACCGACACCCCGGGCACGCGCAAAGCGCGTGCGGCGACTGCGTTACGCGACAGCTTGGCGCGAGTCACGCGGCTGTGGCCAGCGTCGTTCGCGTCTACATATCCGACGATACGAGCGGGGTTGCCGACGACGATCGCAAAGGGGGGCACATCGTGCGTCACCACGCTGCCGGCGCCCACCATTGCCTGCGCGCCGATTGTGACACCCGGGAGGATCGTGCTGTTTGCGCCCAGCGACGCCCCCTTGCGGACCAATGTCTGCGCGAGCTCACTTTGATAGAGCTTGCTCCGCGGGAACACGTCATTGGTGAAGGCCACGCATGGGCCTACGAACACGTCGTCCTCAATGCACACGCCGTCCCAGATCGCGACGCCGCACTTGATCGTCACGCGATCACCGAGAGTCACCTTGTTCTCGATAAATACATGATCGCAGATATTGCACTCGCTTCCGATTTGCGCTTCGGGCAGGATATGGGTGAACGCCCATATCCGCGTAGCCGCGCCGACCTTGTCCGTCTCGCAGATTCCACTTGGGTGTGTGAAATGATTCACGGCTGCTCCCACATGCTGGTCACCGTTTCACACGTCGTGGAAGCTCTCGCTAAGCGTCGCCACCGCGTGCGGGCGTCGCTTGCTGTTTTCATAGGTCCGCCACACATAGGAGCCCACGACCCCCAGCCCCGACAAGGTGAGCGAGCCCAACATAAGCAGTGTGAGCATGATCGGCGTGTAGCCGGCGATGCGAATGCCAGCTATCGCCCAAACGAAGAAGACGGCGAGCCCACCGGTGCTCGACAGGAGCACGCCCGTCACGCCTATCGCGAGCAGCATGTTGATCGGGAGATCAGTGAACGAGTAGATGCTGTCGAGGAGGTAGCGCACCTTCTTGCGCAGCGTCCAGCTGCTGCGTCCGGCGGCTCGCGGCGCCCTCGCATAGGGGATCTCCGCGCGTCGATATCCCAGCCAGATTAGAAGCCCTACGAGGCTTGTATTTGACTCACACAAACTCAGCAATGCGTCGCGCACCTCAAGCGTGCACGCAAACACATCTACACCGCCGATTGGCATCTCTGGCTGCACCAACCGACAGTAGATCGCCCAGAACCACGAGGACCCGATGCGGCTGGCCAGTGGATCGTGACGTTCGCGCCGCACCCCTACTGCGACCTCATATTCACCAGTAGCGAGGGCCTGATAGAAGGCGATCGCCAGCCCCGCGGGCTCCTGCAGGTCGGCTGACATCACGACTATGCACTGCCCCACGGCAACCGATAGCCCTGTCCGGACCGCCGCGAATGCGCCAAAGTTGCGCGAATGCCACAGCAGGCGTGAGCGCAGCACGCTGCGCCTCAGCAGCGTACGCAACACGGCGCCAGAGTCATCGGGTGACCCGTCGATTACAAAGATCGCCTCGATACGCCCGCTCAGCAACTCGGAGAGATCCTCAAGCCGGTGAACCAAGTCGCACAAGGTCTCTCCATTGAGATATATGGGCACCACGACGCTCATCAGCAGCGCGTCTTGTAGATCGTGACTCTGACATGCCGTCGCGCTGCGCTCCGTGATCGTCATAGCGCCTCCGCGACCTCTTGCAGGGCAGCGCACACGGCCTCGATCTCCTCATCTTCGAGCTCTGGAAAGCACGGCAGCGTCAGAACTTCCCCACATGCCGCCTCGGTCACGGGCAGACTGACCATCGGCGCCCCGATGATTGTCTGGCGGTGGTCGGCGATCGGGTAGTGAATGGCGGTACTGACGCCTCGCGCGTCCAGCCCTTGCGCGAACGGTGCCCGCTGCGAAGCGCGGATCACCGCCAGATGCGCCACATAGTCCGTGCCTCCCTCCTGTGCGATGCCGACGGGGCTCAAGGAGAGCGCGCTTGCGTAACTCCGGGCGATCGCGCGTCGGCGCTGATTGCGCTCGTCGAGCCTCGGCAGACGCACGCGCAACACGGCGGCCTGCAGCTCATCCAGGCGCGAGTTCCTGCCGCCGTCTTCCTCCACCCGATACTTCTCGCCCCATCCATATTGCCTAAGCCGACGCACGCGCGCTGCGATCTCCTCGTCGGAGGTAACTACTGCTCCGCCGTCGCCGATCGCACCCAAGTTCTTCGTCGGATAGAAGCTGAACGCACCTGCGTCGCCAACGCTGCCGGCATAGCGGCCGTCTATATGCGCCCCGGCAGCCTGCGCACAGTCCTCCACAACCGCGATCCCCTTGGAATGGCAAAGATCGCATATAGATGTAATTGGCGCCATCTTTCCGTAGAGGTGCGTCACCAGCACCATCGAGGTACGGGGCGTCAATGCCTTCTCAATTGTGCGAGGGCTGGCGAGTAGGTCACGGTCCTCGACATCGGCGAAACGCACGCGCATTCCGCGTCGGCGCGCGGCCAACATGCCATAGCCTCCGGCGTTCGCCACAGTCACGATCTCCTGGCCAGGCCCACCTCCCAGCGCCGAGAACGCCAGCTCGAGCGCATCGCTGCCGTTGGCCACAGCGACCGCATGGGAAACGCCTAGGTAGTCGGCCAGCTCGCTCTCGAACGCAGCTGTCTCCTCCCCCAGTAGGTACCAGCCACTTCGCGTCACACGACCTACGGCCGCAGCAAGCTCATCGTCATCGTTGAGCCCACGGCACAGATCGTTGACAGGGATCGCGAGCCTTGCAGACACTCCATCTCTTTTACGGTCTGGATTGGTCAGTGTCAACAACGGCCGCGTGCGAGACCGCCGATCGCTGTAACCCCGCTCGAAGCCGTGCTACAAACCCGCGGCGTTTGTCTCTCTATTGACTCATACCGATCGCCGCGAGGTTTTCCGCGTGCAGCGTGCGATGCTGGCGCGAGCGCCGGCTGCTGGGGAGCTTGGCCTCGGCGCCGCGCTCGCGCAGCTGGTCCAGATAGCGAATGTCCTCCTCCAATACGGCGAGTGCCCGCGTGCTGTCCGTCACGGTTCCGTGCCCTGGTACGACGCGATCGGCGGCCTGTACTAGCGGGCGCAAACGCTCGAGCGTCGCCACATATGCCTCGACGGTGTCGCCTGCGTTGAGAGCTGGTATCTCGACGCTGGATAGGTAGTCCCCCGCCACCAGCACCTGCGCCCACGGAATCCAGATAGCCATCCCGTCCAGCGTGTGGCCATCGGCAGGATGCAGCTCGAGTTCGGAGCCGCCGATCTCGCAGCGCCCGGGAACGGGAAGTGCCTGCAGCGACCCCAGTGCGAGCGGACGCTCCCGCTCGATCATCAGCGCTTCGTCGAAGTTACGCAGTTCCCGCTGAGCTTCCCCGGGCGAGGCGCCCAGCCGCGCGGCGGTGCTTTCCGCACAGCCCAGGGCCACGTCGGGGAACGCCAACGGCCCCAGC
>DATBYJ010000028.1:0-2921 GCA_036513795.1 Solirubrobacteraceae bacterium
CGCTCATAGGACATGCTTTGGTTGCCTCGACCGCCGCCGGGAGAGGGCCACGATCGCTTGCCCTTTCGTGGAGGGCCTGCCAAAGACCAGCCCGTCCCGACGGTGGTGAGGTGCCGCAAGCGGCAACAGGACGTAGCCCCACTTGAGGGCCTTGTCTATGAGCATCCGCAACGGTACCTCCAGGTCGGGGCGCTGTGAAGGCGACCTGACTGGAGGAGGTTGAGATGGCGTGTCGGTACGCCGGGATCGACTGGGCATCGGAGACGCACGACGTGCTCGTGGCTGACGAGACGGGTGTGGAGCTGCTGAGCGCAACGTACGCGCACGACGAGAAGGGCGTGACGGCGTTGTGCCGGATGCTGGTGCGGATGGAGGTTGGGCTGGTCGCGATCGAGCGACCCGATGGGTTGCTGGTGGAGCGGCTGCTGGATGCGGGGCTGCGGGTGTTGGCGTTGCATCCGAACAAGGTCGCGGCCGCGCGGGATCGGTTCCGGGTCGCGGGCGGGAAGTCCGATCGGTTTGACGCGTTCGTGCTCTGTGAGCTGGCACGCACCGACCATCACCGCTTCCGGGTGCTCGAGCCCGATTCCGATCACACCAAGGCGATCCGGGCGTTGACCCGGGCGCGGGAGGATCTCGTCGCCGCGCGTACTGGGATCATGAACCAGCTGCGAGCGGAGCTGGAGCGGTTCTGGCCCGGGCCGCTTGCGCTGTTCAGTCATATGGACGCGGAGATCCTGCTCGCGTTCCTTGAGCGCTACCCCAGCCCGGCGGACGCCCGTGGTCTCGGAGTTGCGCGGATGCAGGCGTTTCTGAAGCGCGAGCGATACTCCGGCGGGCAGCATTCGACGGCGCTGATGGCCAAGCTGCGGAGCGCCCCACGCACACGGATCGGCGAGCTCGAACTCGCCGCCCGTCGGCAGCTCGTGCTCAGCTTCGTGGCGATGATCAGGACGCTGAATGCGCAGATCAAGCAAATCGAGGGCGAGATCAGAACCCGGGTCCGCGCGCACCCAGACGGTCAGATCTTCCTCTCGCTGTTCAAATCGCCCGCGAGCGTGATCACCGCCGCGGAGTTGCTCGCCGAGATCGGGGACTGCCGTGAGCGCTACCCCACCCGCGACGCGCTCGCCGCCGACGCCGGCCAGGCCGCGGTCGCTAAGGAATCCGGCAAATGGAAAACCGCCGGGTTCCGACGCGCGTGCAACAAGCGCCTACGCGTTGCGTTCTGCCGACTAGCGGACAGCAGCCGCCACTGGCACCCCTGGGCGGGGGACCTCTACGCCCAAGCCCGCCAACGCGGCCACGAACACCCACGCGCGATCCGCACCCTCGGACGCGCCTGGTGCCGCGTCGTGTGGCAATGCTGGCGCAACCACACCCCATACGAACCCGCGCGACACCGCGCGCTCCAACGCCACATCACCGTGACTATCCCCACCTCGTCGGGCCCAGTGCCCGACCTTGCTGCCACCCAGCGGATGGCCGGCGCCAATGTCACCCAACGGGCGGCCCGCACGGGCCGAGCGCGAAGCGCTTGACAGCAAGCCGCAATCCGCTAACCCGAGGAGGTTGACACAGGACGTCTTCGGCGACAAGGGAGTTGCGCGGTCGTGTTCGACTTCCGGATCCTCGGCGGCGAGCAGATGTCTGGTGATCGATGCCGAGAGCGCTGGTTCTCGTCCATCGGGGAAGAGAGCGGCGTGCTCTGGCTGGTGACCGCGGAGTAGGCGCCGGCGTCGCACCCGACTTCATGACAAAGCGCAACTCCGAGCTCGTCGACATCCGCGACGGAGTGTCGACGACGCCGAGCGTCCGAGATTGGCGAATAGGGGGTCTCTCGGATCGCCCGTCCTGGAGACGTGCTCCCTTCTCAGATCGGATACCCATGATCGCGATGTCGCGCAGAGCGCCTTCCACACGGGTTACCTGACTTGCCCACGGCCGTTGTGGCCGTGGGCAAGTCAGCGGTGAGCGCGTCATCGCGACGGCCGCTGGTCGAGCCCGGGACGTCCGCCGGCGCGCACGGCGCGATGCCTCAGGCGTGGATCTTGACTTCGTAGGTTTCGAGGCGTGGCGATGTAAGGCCGGTGGCTTCAATACCCTGGTCATGGATGCCGGCCGCCGTGCCTCGAGCGACCGCCTCCATTTGCTCGCGGGTCTCCCAGAACGAGATGTTGATGAGCTTTCCGGTCTCATCGTCGGCGAGCAGGTAGAAGCCCTGAAAGCCCGGCCGTTGCCTGGCGGCAGGGAGCTGTTGCTCGACAACGCTGATGATGTTGTCGAACCCTTCTGCTCCTGCCTGGGCGGTGATCACGCGCGCGAACATCCAGTCTCCTTCGAGGTCGTGTGAGAGCAGACGCGTACCGGCCGTCTTACCGGCTGCTCTGCGGTGTCCGAGAACAAAAGCAAGTCTTGACCCACGTGCGGGTGCCCACATGCTCCTCGCCAAACTCGAGACTCCCGGCGTGTCGTTACCGTCCAGCCGTTGCACCGATTAGCTCGATCACGCTGTAGCGATACTTCAGCACACGAGCACACGTTCGCACAGCTGTCAGGTCGTGCACCATCACAACAAGCCGCACCACGCTCGAGCTGCTTGGGGCCGTAGCCCAACCCCGCTGTGGTAGCGACGTGCATCGGGCACCCGACCACATCATCCACGTCACCCGTTCGTCGTCAGCCCCCGGGCGGATAGCCAGAGCGTCGGTCCGCACGGCAGGCGTATCAGCAGCACACTGGTGGGGGAGGCGGTTTCTTGTGCAAAGTGCGGGAACGCGATGTTGCGACTCGGTTGGGGTTTGGCTAGTGTGGGGCTTGCGGTTCGGGAGAGAGTCCAGCTCGCAAAAGCCAAGCGAAGCGGCTCTTGAAGGCGGCCGACGAGGCTTATTTCGTGCGCAGGCTACGCGCGAGAGCAGGCA
>DATBYJ010000029.1:0-37768 GCA_036513795.1 Solirubrobacteraceae bacterium
CACACGATCTACGCGATCGGCGCCGTGCTCCTCGTCTCCGCGGCAATGCTCTCGCTCGCTGGATGGGCAGCCAAGCAGCGCTTCAAACGCTACGGGGTCCGTGCCTGATGGCCGTAGCAAAGCTTGCACCACAGGTCTCCAGGCCGGCGCCGCCGCCCGGCTCCGTGATCACGCGCAGCTCGCGCGAACGCACCACCGCCTGGCCGCTGGTCGACCGTATCGCGCACGCACTCTGCTGGGTCGTCGGCATCGCGCTATGCCTGGTCGCGCTTGCGATCGTGCTGTTCATGTTCTTCAAGGGGGTCGCGTATCTGCACCCGCGTCTGCTAGTCGAATCCCCCGCCCCTTCGGCCGTGCAGAGCCAGAGCGGCGGCTTCTTCGATCCGATCCTCGGCACCCTGATCGTCGCCGCGATCGGAATCGCGATCGCGGCACCGATCGGCGTGGCGCTGGGCACCTGGCTGGCCGAGTATGGACGCCCGTCGTGGCTCGCGCGCGCGGTCGAGTCGGTGATCGAGATCATCGCGGGCGCGCCGAGCGTCGTGCTCGCGCTGTTCGGGCTGCTGGTCTTCGCCCAGGGCTACCTCGGCTTCCTCTCGACGACGGCCGAAAATGGCGGGGTCTACGGGCGCTCATTCTTCGCGGCGGGCGCTGTCATGGCGGTACTGGCCTTGCCCTTGGTGGTGGCCTCGACCCGCGAGGCGCTCACGCGGCTGCCCGACCGGCTGCGCGAGGCCTCCTTCGCGCTGGGCCGCACCCCCGCGACGACGATTCGCCAGGTCCTGCTTCCGGCGATCCGGCCCGACCTCGCAACCGGCACGGTGCTCGGCCTCGGGCGCATCATCGGCGACACGGCGATCATCTCGATCCTGCTTGGCACCTACCTTGACTTCGAGAAAGTCGGCAACGTGCCTGCGATTGGGACGCTCCGCGGAACCGGCTCGACCCTGACGAGCTACATCTTCAACAACTCGCCTGCAGGCGAAGGCAACGCTCCCCAGAAGGCCTACGCGGCCTCGTTCCTGTTGCTGATCATCGTGCTGGTACTCAACGGGATCGTGACATGGCTGACCACCAGGGACGGGCAATCCGAAGGCGGTGGGCTGGGCCGCGCGCTGCGCCTGATCCCTTTCATGCCGGACCCCTCGTCGTGAACCACCCGGCGGAGACACCATGGACCCGATGATGCCGCCGCCGGTCAGGCGAATCGCGGTCGACCGCGACCCCTACGTCGCGCCGCCGCGCTCGGCCGGCAACGGCGCAGCGTCTACCACCGCCGTGGCACCGCGCCTACACGCCGCCAGAACCCCGTCCCTGCACGTGCGCGAGCGCATGAGCATCGAGTCGGTGTGGCTGGCCTATGGCGAGAACTGGGTCGTGCGCGATGTCAGCCTGCCGGTACGCCAGGGTGAGGTGCTGGCGATGATCGGCGCCTCCGGCTCAGGCAAGACAACGCTGCTGCGGTCGCTCAACCGTCTCACCGAGATCACGGCCGGCGCAGCACGCAGCGGGCAGATCACGCTCGACGGCCAGGACATCCACGAGCTCGAGGTCAATGAGCTGCGCCGGCGCGTGACGATGGTCTTCCAGCAGCCCAACCCGTTCCCAATGAGCATCTTCGACAACGTGGCCTATGCGTTGGCCGAGCGTCCGGGTCGCGGCGGGAGACGACGCCGGCGCAGCCCTGAGATCGAGCATGCGGTGGCCGATGCACTTCATCGCGCAGGTCTCTACGACGAGGTCGGCGGCGATCTGGAGCGTTCGGCGCTGAGGCTCTCAGGCGGCCAGCAGCAGCGACTTTGCATCGCCCGCGCCCTCGCGGCCGAGCCCGAGGTGTTGCTGCTCGATGAGCCGTGCTCGGCACTGGACCCGATCTCTACCGCCACGATCGAGGAGCTGATCGTGGAGCTACGCGACAGCGTTGCGATCGTGATCGTCACACACAACCTCCAGCAGGCGTTTCGCGTAGCCGACCACGTCGCTTTCATGCACCTTGGTGAGCTGGTCGAGTACGGGACCAGTGAGCAGGTGTTCGATCGGCCCACGATCGAGCGCACGCGCGATTACATCAGCGGAGCCTTCGGGTGAGGCTCGCTGCACTTGTGCTGGCAGGGTTGACGCTGGTGGCATGCGAGTCCAACCAAGAACGCAGCGCCAAGCTGGCAAAGGCCGCTAAACAGCAAGACGCCAGCGCAGCAAAGCGTGCGGCACTCGTGCGGCGCGCGCTGACGATCACGCGAGCGAGCACCAAGATCAAGGTCATTGGCACAGCGATCGTGCACAGCTCTGAAGGAGCCGCGGCGGTCATCACCGTGCGCAACATCTCCGGCATATCGCTCCGCGCCGTACCCATACAGATCGTCGTCCGCGACACAGGCGGTGCCTCGATTTATACAAACGCTGTCCCTGGCCTGTCCCCAACACTTGCGTCCATAGCGCTAGTTCCGGCGCACGCTGTGCTGACCTGGATCGACGATCAGGTGCAGGCGACCGGCACCCCGGCGAGCGTCAGCGCGAGGGTCGGAGAAGGCACCCCGGTCGAGGGCGCCCTCCCGCGGCTGAGCGTGGCAGGCCCGCACCTGTCCGAAGCACAGGCTGAAGGCAATGTCGTCAACAGCTCGCACGTCAGCCAACAGGAATTGGTCGTGGATGCCGTGGCGCGGCGGGGAGGTGCGATCGTCGCTGCCGGGCGCGCGGTGCTGGCCGACGCTCCCGCGGGGAGCTCAACGCCTTTTCAGATCTTCTTCGTCGGCAATCCCGGTGGCGCGCGCCTGGAAGTAACCGCACCCACCACCACAACCGGTTGACGCCCGCTACTCAGGCTGCCAGCGCCTGCTCCGAGCGCTCCTCGATGAGCACCAACTCGTGCACGGGCGCGCCGTCGACGAGCTCTCCCGCAAGCCGGTAACCAACGCCGAAATGGGTGTGTACGTAGTGCCAGCCTGGCGATGCCCGCTCCAGCTTGCGCCGTAGCTTGTGCACAAACACGTCGACCGAGCGGTCATTGCGAAGCATCTCGCCGCCCCATAGGCATTCGTAGATGTCCTCGCGGGCGAGCACCTCGCCATCGGCACGAGCGAGCAGTTCGATGAGTTGGTACTCGCGTCGTGTCAGGCGCAGACTGCGACCTCGCACAAATGCCTGAAACTGGTCGGGGCGGATCTCGACGTCGCCGACCACGATCGGCGCCAGGTCACGGGTCTCGGGCCTACGTCGGTGCGCGGTGACCGCCTCAATGCGAGCGAGCAGCTCCTCCGGGTGGCATGGCTTGCTGAGCCAGTCATCGGCGCCTAGTCGCAACGCGCAGACGCGTTCCGCGACAGTCGAGGTACCTGTGCAAACGATGACCCGCACGTCCGGTCGCTGCTCGCACAGCCGTGCCAGCCACTTCCACCGCCGGGCGCCAAGGATCGCGATATCGACGATCAGCGCGTCTACCTCCAACGCGGCGAGCGTCTTGGCGGAGACCCTAGGCGATAGGACACGGTGTTTCCATCCAAGCCGCTCCATTCGGTTGGCGAGCACGACGAGCAGACCCGAGTCGCGGTCGAGAACCGCCACGCTCAGAGCCGGGCTCTCATCACCATCGCCAGCGTTCGACTCGAGCGCGCGCGCGCAGTCTTGGACGTTCGAAGCACGGCCGTTTTCTGGCTCGGCCGCACCGCTGGCCGCATTCTGAACGCGAAAGTGACTATGGCTCGCAGGCTCCATACCCCATTACTCCGATCTTCAAACAGGACAATTGTTGATCCTGTTTACCGGATTATTGTTCACAATGCAAGTCTGAATTATGGGGAATGTGAAGGGAATGTAAAAGCCGCCGTCGCGGCCACGGTCAGCGACGGCACCTGCAGCCGTGTGAACGCGGCCCATACAGCGTACGCAACGTCATGTCGCGCGCCCATCTATCAGGTGGACCTAACGAGGTCGCCGGCGCTGCTTGAGGGTGATGCCCTCGAGTACATGCGCAACCGTCTCACACGCGTCGACGGCAGCCTCCAGCGACTCAAAGATGTCCTTCCAGCGGATCACCACCATCGGGTCGATGCCACCGGCGAACAACGAGGCGACGCCGTCGCGCTGCAGACGGTCGCCCTCGTTCTCCAAGCGATGGATCTCCACCAAATGAGGCCCCAGCTCGGTGTTTCTGCGCAGGCTGCGCAGCGCCTGTGCGATCTGCTCACCCGCGCCGACCAACACCTCGGTAAATTCGACGGCCTGCTCCATCGGTGCCTCCACGCCGTAAAGGCCAAGCTGCGCGGCCACCTGCTCGGAGTGGTCGACCACGTCGTCAAGAGCCGTAGCCAAGGCATAGCCATCGCTCGCGTCGAAGGGAGCACGGACGCGACCGCGCCCAGCGAGCCTGTGAATAATGTCGTGGGTGATGCGGTCGCCTTCCTGCTCGCATACCTTCAGATCCTGAGCAAGCGTGGCGCGCTCGGGATAGTCTTTGAGCAGGTCGTGCAGCAGTAGGCCGCAGCGCTGCAGGTTGCGCCCGGACTCTTCGACCAGATCCATCAGTGCATTGTCGACACCCCGGTTGAGGAAGCTCATCGGGCGAGGATATTGCCCAGAGCATCGAGCCACCTGCCTGAACAAGTCCTTTCACGGATTTTTCACGAATAGATCACGAGTTTGCAACGCCCTGACGGGCTGCGACTGAAACGCTTCGCGCCGTGGCGGCCTATCCGGAGAGCACTGCTGACATCCCCGCGGACGTCGTCTATGCCGGCGAGCTGGAGATCAGGCTCGATGAAGGGCTGGTACTCGCGACCGGCCAGGCACTGACGCTGTCCGTACGCGAGTTCGAACTGCTTGCCGCACTATCTAAACGCATTGGCGCGATCATCACGCGCGAGGATCTCTACATGACTGTATGGGGCGGCTCACTGCGACCCGGGGATCGCTCCGTGGACGTGTACGTAAGCAAGCTGCGGGGCAAGCTCGAGGACGCACTGCCCGATCGGCGCTTCATCCACACCCATCCGGGCTTCGGATACAGATTTCAGCCTCAGCCTTCACGAGATGTTCACATGGAGGCTACTGGCGGTTGAAAAGACTGTCTCCTGGCACGACGGCGCAACGAGACGAAGACGCTGCTGCCCGTCAAACGACAATCCAGCAGAGGAGACGTAGTGATCAAGAACAAGTTGGGCGCGCTCGCAGGTTGCGCGATACTCGCGTCGGGCCTGGCCGCATGTGGAAGCTCGAATTCCTCAAGCTCTACCAACACCGGCACGACCGCCTCGAGCAGCACCGCGGCAACGATCTCCGGTGCGGGCTCCACGTTCGCTGCCCCCGTGTATGAACAGTGGGCTTCATCGCTGTCGCCCCTGACGGTCAATTACCAGGCCGTCGGCTCAGGCGCTGGCATCACCTCACTGGAGTCAAAGACAGTTGACTTCGGTGCGAGCGACCCGCCGCTGAAGCCCGAAGATGAAGCAGCGATCGCCAAAAACGGTAGCTCCGCTGTGCAGATCCCAATGTTCCTGGGCGCAATCACCGTCTCCTACAACCTCCCCGGCGTCAAAGCTGGCCTGAAGCTCGAAGGCAAGACGATCGCCGACATCTACCTCGGCAAGATCAAGAGCTGGAACGACCCAGAGATCGAGGCGCTGAACCCCGGCATCAGCCTCCCCAGCACCCCGATTACGGTGATCCACCGCTCTGACTCGTCGGGCACGAGCGCAGGCTTCACCGGCTTCCTTTCGGACGTAGACCCCGAATGGAAGAGCAAGGTCGGCGAAGGCAAGACCGTGCAGTGGCCGACCGGAACAGGCGAGAAGGGCAACGCCGGTGTCGCCGGTGGCGTCCAGCAGACGGCCGGCGCGGTCGGTTACGTCGAGCAGGCATACGCGTTGGAGCACAACTTCACCTACGCATCAGTGAAGAACAAGGCTGGTAGCTTCGTTGAACCGACGCTCGCATCGACGAGCGCGGCCGCCGAAGGCATCACGCTGCCGGCAAACCTCGGCTTCAAAATCTCAAACCCGACCGCGGCAACTGCCTACCCGATCACCTCGCAGACGTTCATCGTCGTCAGCAAGGACCTCTGCAAGGCAGGCATCCCCGGCGGCGAAGCAGCCGCTAAGGGCGTAGTCAAGTTCCTCGACTACGGGCTGGGCGAAGGTCAGGCGATCCTGTCGAAGGCAGACTACGCCGCACTGCCGGCCGCGATCTTGGCGAAGTCAAAGGAAGCCGTCGCAGGTCTGGAATGCAACGGCACCTCGCTCGGCGGCTGAGCATGACGCTACGGCCGCAGATCCGATAGGAAACGGGGCCGTGGAGGCAGCATCAATCCCCAGCGGTGACCGCGCACCTCTTGCGCGGTCACCGCTGGCACGTTTGCCCGACCGGGCACTGAAGCTCGGTCTGACCGTACTCGCGGCGCTGATCCTGGCGCTGATCGTGTACTTCTTCATCCGCCTCGTCGGCCAGGCTCGCCCAGCGTTCGCCAAGGAAGGCGTGCTGGGCTTTGTGTTCGGCAACGACTGGAACGTCAGCGCTGAACACTTCGGCGCGCTGCCGCTGTTGGTGGGAACGCTCATCACCTCCGCCCTGGCGCTGCTGATCGGCGTACCCGTGGCAGTGGCAAGCGCTATCTATGCCACCGAGCTGTGCCCGCTGCGCCTGCGCGCGCCGCTCACGCTCCTCGTCGAGCTGCTTGCAGCGGTGCCGTCAGTCGTCTATGGCCTGTGGGGCATCTTCTTTCTGGCACCGAAGCTTCAAGGTGCCGAGCAGTGGGTAGCTGACCGCCTGTCGTTTGTTCCCTTCATCGGCGGTGGCCTCGTGACGATCCCCAACTACTTCATTACCGGCCTGATCCTCGCGATCATGATCCTGCCGATCGTCAGCGCGATCAGCCGCGAGGTGATGAGCACCGTGCCTGCAGACCACAAGGAGGCCGCGCTCGGGCTCGGCGCCACGCGCTGGGAGATGATCCGTATCGCTGTGCTCCCCTACTGCCGCTCGGGCATCGTCGGCGGTGCGATGCTCGGCCTCGGCCGCGCGATTGGCGAGACCATCGCTGTGACGATCCTGATCGGCGACGCTCCCAAGCTCGGTGAGCACTTGTTCGCCCAGGGCTACAGCCTCGCGGCGGTCATCGCCAACGAGTTCGGCGAAGCCCAGGGTGTGCATCGCTCCGCCTTGTTCGCCGCGGGCCTGGTGCTGTTCGTGCTGACGCTACTCGTCAACGGGGTGGCGCGCATGCTTGTCATCAGGGCCGCACGCACGAAGGGCAGCGGCAGCGCGAGAAGCGAGAGCACGACTGATTCAATCGCTGGCACAGCGGTCGGCGCGTGAGCACGCACAGCGCCTCAGCCGCGGGACCGGAGCTCGGCCAACTGACGCGCTTCGCTGTCAGCCCGGCGCGCCGGCGCAAGGATCGGTTTGCCCGCGGAACCATCCTTGCTGGCACCGTGATCGCGCTGATCCCGCTGGTGCTGATCGTCTACTACCTGCTGCGCAAGGGACTCGGCGCCTGGAGCACGAGTTTCTTCACGACCGACCCCACCGGCAACACCTTTTTCGGTGGCTCCAACATCGGCGGTATCAAGAGCGCGATCCTCGGCACGATCGAGATCGTGGCGCTCGCGTCCGCGATTGCAGTCCCGGTTGGGATCGGCGTGGCGGTGTGGCTAGTCGAGTACGGAAAGAACAGCTGGTTCGCACAGGCGGTGCGCTTCTTTGTGGACGTACTTACCGGCGTGCCTTCGATCGTGTTTGGCTTGTTCGTATACATCGTTCTGGTCGTCGGCACTGGCAGTACTTACGCCGGCTACAAGGGCTCGATCGCACTGTCGCTGCTGATGCTGCCAGTCGTGATCCGCTCCGCCGAGGTGATCCTGCTGCTTGTTCCGGGGGCGCTGCGCGAGTCCGCCCTCGCGCTGGGGGCACCCCGCTGGCGGGTGATCTTCAACATCGTCCTGCCAACAGCGCTGCCAGGGATGATCACCGGAGTGCTGCTGGCTGTCGCGCGGGCCGCGGGCGAGACCGCACCGCTGCTGTTCACCGCGGCCGCCACGTTGAAGACCAACTTCAACCTGGGTGGGTTCATGAATTCGCTACCTGTGCAAATCTACAAGGACGTCACGTCTCCCACCACAGCTGTTGTCAACCGAGCTTGGGGAGCGGCGCTCACCCTAGTCGTGATGATCCTGCTGCTCAATCTCATCGCCCGCTTGATCGCACGAAGGAGTCGCCTTGCATGACACCCGACGGACGGACCCAGGAGCTGATTGATATGGATCCCGAGAGCAGCTCAGAGCTCGAGCGCCAGCGACAGGACCCAAGTGGTGGGGACACACCGGGGACACACCGGATCACCGGTACCGCGACGGTCCCGCCACCGGCCACGATCGGCACCGACCCGCAAGCCAAACCAGCACTCAGCGTCAAGCTCGAGCAACTACGAGCGTTCTACGGGAACTCCGAACAGGTCAAGGGCATCGACCTCGAGTTCCGTGCCAACGAGGTGACTGCGATCATTGGGCCCTCCGGCTGCGGCAAGTCGACGATGGTCCGCTGCATCAACCGCATGCACGAGGAGATTCCGGGCGCGCGCGCGGAGGGTCGGGTACTGCTCGAGGATTTCGACGTGTACGACCCGTCAGTCGACGTCGTGGCGGTGCGCCGTGCTGTGGGCATGGTCTTCCAGAAGCCAAACCCATTCCCAACGATGTCGATCTTCGACAACGTCGCGGCCGGCCTACGGTTGAGTGCCAAGCGCGGCGGCGACATGCGCGCGAAGGTCGAGGCGGCACTTCGCAGCGCCGGCCTGTGGGATGAGGTCGCCGACCGCCTCGACTCGCCAGGCGCCGGGCTCTCGGGCGGCCAGCAGCAGCGGCTGTGCATCGCACGCTCGCTCGCTGTGGACCCGGAGGTGATCCTGATGGACGAGCCCTGCTCAGCGCTGGACCCAATTGCAACGCTGAAGATCGAGGAGCTGATCGATCAGCTCAAGCAGCGCGTAACGATCGTGATCGTCACGCATAACATGCAGCAGGCAGCGCGCGTGGCCGACCGCACAGCCTTCATGCTCGGTGGCGAGCTCGTTGAGATCGGGCCCACGCAGGAAATCTTTACCAAACCGAACGACTCGCGAACCGAGGAATATGTCACCGGGAAGTTCGGCTGACAACGACCGCCCAGCGGCGGTCTCCTCGATGCGGTCAACTACCACGAGCGCGGGCAGCTTCGGCACCGGCGACGGGCCGCACGCGCAGGGGCGCGCGCATTTCCAGTCTCAACTGCGTGAGCTCGAGGCCAATGCACTGGGTGGGCTCGACTTAATCGTCGAGCAGCTCGACCGCGTGCTCGAGGCGCTTCACCACCAGGATGTGGAGCTTGCGCAGATGGTGATCGCCGACGATGACCGCGTCGACGGGCGCTACCTTGAGGTCCACCAAGGCATCCTTTCGCTGCTGGCCCTGCAAGCACCGGTCGCTGGTGATTTGCGCTTGGTCGCGGCGCTACTACACATGATCAAGCACATCGAGCGGATGGGCGATCAGTGCGTGAACATCGCCAAGCTGATCCCGCTGTCCGGCCATGAGCCTCCGGTGCACGCGGAAATGCTCGAAGCGCTGGCAAAGATGGGCGCCTTCGCACGCTCTGAGGTGATCCAGTCGAAGGCTGCGTTCGCCGCCCGCGACGTCGCGCTTGCGGAAGACCTCGTGCGCCAGGACCGCGAGATCAACCGCCTCAACCGCGACATCTTCCGCCTGGCGATCGAAATCGGCGATGACCCCGACACGCGCGAGTGGGCGATGCACATGACCTTGGTCGCCCGCGCGCTCGAGCGAATCGGCGACAACGCGGTCGACATCGGCGAGCAGGTGGCGTTCGTGGTGACCGGCCTGTTCCGGGAGTTCTCGGACTCCTCACGCCCGCCCGCTCCGCGTCCGTTCTGAGCCTCGCGACCGCAGCTCGCGACCGGACAGCGCCGCAAATAGCGATCGCGAGCTGTGAACATCGTGTTACGTCGCATTGCAAAACGCTCAATGACCCCCTCGATCACGTACACTGCGCGGCAATGAGCTCGAGCGTGAGCGCCGGAGAACTGGGGGGCGCGCAAGCATCCTCCGACGGCACATCGGCCTCCTCGGCGGCACTTCGTATCGCCGTTCTCGACCGCGACAGCGGCTTTATCCAGGTGCTGAGCAAGCGGCTGGATCGACTCGCGTGGGAGCATCGCGTGCTCGCCAGCCCTGTCCCCGCCGACGAGGTCGTGTCGATGCGCCTGAGTGCGCTGGTAGTTGACCTGGCGGTGCTCGGACCGCAAGCGTGGACCTGGCTCGAGCGTCTGTGCGAGGCATTGCCGGAGCTCGGCATCGTCGTTTGCACCGGTCCTTCCACGGTCGCCCAGCGCGTACGTGGGCTACGTCTCGGGGCAGATGATTGGATTACCAAGCCGTGCCACCCGGAGGAAGTGATCGCGCGCGTGCAGAGCGTCGTGCGCCGCCGTCGCCACAGCACCAGCCGGGCAGAGGTCGAGCCGATTTCCGCCGGCGAGGTCGAGATCCGCTCCGATCGCTTCCAGGCGTTCGTCGGCGAGAACAGCATCGATTTGACCCGGCGCGAGTTCGAGCTGATCGAGCTTCTTGCCTGCGCGGAGGGGCGCGTGCTGGAGCGCGAGGAGATCTACTCGCGTCTGTGGGGCTACACGATGGTCCGCGGCGACCGCTCGGTGGACGTGTTCGTGCGCAAGCTTCGCCAGAAGCTCGAGAAGGCCTCGCCAAACTGGCGCTACATCCATACACACTTCGGGATCGGCTACCGCTTCGCCGCCGAATCAGTGGAGCTGCTCGACCCGAGCGTCGTGCCCTCGTCACTCCCCGTGGATTGGAACCCCACCCACCCCGCCGGCGATCAGGACGAGCTCGCGGGGGCGCATGAGGGCGACGAGCTCACCGCTCGCTCCATCTAGCCGCACGATCGCAAGACCGCCCTTCTTCACGTCCACACGGCCGCCAGTCAACTGGCCGATCACGTGTGATAGGTCAGGCTCATGCCCGACCATTAGCAGGCGTCCGTCGACACCGATACCAGACAACGCATCGAGTGCCTGCGCAGCATCGAAGCCACCTGCCAGCGGGGGGTGTACAGACAGCCACTCACGCTGTTGTGAATCCCAGCACTCCGCGGCCAGCTCGGCCGTTTCTCGGGCCCGCACCTTCGGGCTGAACAGCACCTGCTCAAAGCCGCTGTGCAACTGCTCGATGGCGATGCCGGCGGCGTGCGCCTGCGTACGCCCACGCTCCGTCAAGCGGCGAGCGGCATCCGTGCGTGTGCCATGCGGCTCAGCCTCCGCGTGACGAAGTAGCCATAGCTGACGAGCCATTCTTCTGGGGTGGAGCCTAGCGGGTCAGCGTGGAGTCGGTCGGACAGCCCCTCAGCCCGAGCTGGTGTGAACATCTTCGCCAGGTGAGAGCGCTCCAAGCAACCTCACCTGTGCGGTAGCTTGATGGTCGCATGAATGATCAACGTGAACACAATGTGAATGAGATGGCAGCAGTGGCTACCGTCGTTGACAGTGCTGGTGACTCATCCCTGCAGGACCCCTCGCTTTATCTCAACCGCGAGCTCTCATGGCTTGACTTCAACGACCGCGTGCTGCAGCTCGCCGAGGACGAGCGCGTGCCGCTGTTGGAGCGGGTGAAGTTCTGTGCGATCTACACCACCAATCTCGACGAGTACTACATGGTGCGGGTGGCTGGACTACGCGACCAGATCGACGCGGGCGTTGAGAACCCCAGCCAAGACGGCTTAATTCCCTCCGAGACGATCGCGCTGATCCGCGAGCGTGTGCTCGCTCAGAGCAGCAGGCTGACGGACTGCTTCGAAGGACGCCTGCGGCCGGCGCTGGACGAGCACGACATCCGCGTGGTGGGGGTACGCGACCTCGACGATGAGCGCCGAGCCGAGCTCGCCAGGCATTTTCAGAAGGCGATCTTCCCGGCACTAACGCCACTGGCCGTGGCCCCGGGACGACCTTTCCCCTACATCTCCAACCTCTCTCTCAGCCTTGCCGTGCTCGTCCGCGACCCGGTCAGCGGGCAGACGGTGTTTGCGCGCGTGAAGGTTCCAACGGAGATCTTGCCGCGCTTCGTAACGCTCAAGCAGCCGGCACCGGAGCCAGCGCTGCTGGTGCCACTGGAGGATGTGATCGCCCATCACCTGGACGCGCTGTTCCCCGGCATGGAAATCGCCGACTATGACGTCTTTCGGGTTACGCGCGACGCCGACCTGGAGGTTTCAGACGACGCGGCAGATCTACTGCAGGCAGTCGAGGACGAGCTACGCCGCAGACGCTTCGGCGAGGTCGTGCGCGTGGAGGTGGGGTCCGACTGCTCTGATCAGCTGCGCGCGGCGTTGGCGGCCCTGTTGGGTGTTCAAGATGAGGAGGTCTACCCGGTCGCCGGCCTGCTCGACATGGGCGCGCTATGGCAGCTCGTCAAGCTCCCTGGTCACCTCGAGCTGCGCGAGGAGCCGATCGTCGGCATCACCCACCCACGGCTGCTGCGTGGCGAGGGCGAGCGGCCCGACGTGCTGGGCGCGATGCGCGAAGGCGATCTACTTGTGCACCACCCCTACGAGTCGTTCTCGACGTCGGTCGAGCGCTTCGTCGAGCAGGCGGTGGCGGACCCGAACGTGCTCGCGATCAAGCAGACCGTCTACCGCACGAGCGATGACTCGCCGCTGGTGCCGGCGTTGATCGACGCGACCGAGCGCGGTAAGCAGGCGGTCGCGCTCGTAGAGTTGCAGGCGCGCTTTGACGAGCGCATGAACATCCATTGGGCGAAGGCGCTGGAGGAGGCGGGGGTCCACGTCGTCTACGGGCAACCTGGCTTCAAGACACACGCCAAGTGTGTGCTGGTGGTGCGCCGCGAGGGTGACGGCGTGCGCAACTACGTGCACATCGGCACCGGCAACTACCACTCCGCAACCGCTCGGCTGTATACGGACTTCGGGCTGTTCACCACCGACGAGCAGATCGGCGCGGACGTCGCCGACATGTTCAACTACCTGACGGGCTATGGGCGCCCGCTGCACTACCGCAAGGTGCTGATCGCACCTCCGCATCTGCGCAACGGCATCATCGAGCAGATCGAGCGCACGATCGAGGCCCACTCCGCGGAGCATCCCGCGCGGATCGCGATGAAGATGAACTCGCTTGTGGATGGGCGCTGCATCCGCGCGTTGTATCGGGCATCGCAGGCGGGCGTACGCGTGGAACTGAACGTCCGCGGTATCTGCTGCTTGCGCCCTGGCCTACCGGGAATCTCCGAGAACATCAGGGTTGTGTCGATCGTCGGGCGACTGCTGGAGCACTCGCGCGTGTACGCCTTCGAACGCCACGGCGAGAACACGATCTACATCGCCTCCGCCGACCTGATGCCACGAAACCTCGACCACCGTGTGGAGCTGGCGGTGCCGATCGAGTCAGAGGAGTTGCGCGGCGAGCTGCTCGACACGCTGGACCGCGCGTTTGCCGACAACCAGAGCTCTTGGGACTTGGACGGCGCCGGCGTCTGGCATCGGCGCTCGGCCAATGCGGATCACACGCACTCGCAGCCCCGAAGCCTACAGCTCGAGCTTGCGGAGCTCTACGGGGCGCGGGCCGCCGCCGAGCGGCCTTCGAGCGATCGTGAGGCACACATGTTGGGCACGCCCGGGCATTGAGCATGGGGGTCCGCCGTGTCGTCCCCGGCTGACCAGACAGCCACCGAGACCTCATCGCAGCGGCGCATACCCGACTTCTTCATCGTCGGCCATCCCAAGAGCGGAACCACCGCCCTGTACGAAATGCTGCGCGCCCACCCGCAGGTCTTCATGCCCAACCTCAAGGAGCCGCTGTTCTTCTCAAGCGACATGCGGTTGCGCTTCCCAACGCCGAGATCGGGCAAGGTCCCGCAAACACTCGACGCCTACCTTGCGCTGTTTGCTGACGGAGGGCAACAACAGCAGTGGGGCGAGGCATCTTCCTCGTATCTCTGGTCGCACACGGCCGCGAGCGCGATCGCTGAGCTACAGCCGCGTGCGCGCGTAATCGCGGTCCTGCGCGAGCCTGCGAGCTTTCTGCGATCGCTGCACTTGCAACTCATGCAGATTCACGTCGAGTCGCAGGGCAACTTTCGCAAGGCGCTCGCACTCGAGCCAGCCAGACGCGAAGGCAAGCGTATCCCCCGTCGCTCTCACCGGCCGCAACTGCTGCTCTATTCAGAGCATGTGCACTATGTCGAGCAGCTTCGTCGCTACGAGGAGGTATTCCCTCCTGAGCAACTGCTGGTGCTCATTTATGACGACTTTCGCGCGGACAACGAGGCGACTGTACGCAAGATCCTGCGTTTTCTGGAGCTCGACGACAGCGCAGCGGTGAAAGTCAAGGACGCAAACCCTACGGTCGTCGTACGCTCGCCGCGACTACATGAGCTCTCCCAAGCTGTTGCCCTTGCTCAGAGCCCGCTTTCGCGGGCCCTGAATACAGCAGTTAGGGCTCTCGGGCCGCACAGGGTGAGGCGTGCCGTGGCCTTCCGTGAACGCCTGTTGATGGGTAGCCCAGGCACGACCGATGAGGCGCTGATGCTCGAACTGCGTCGACGCTTCAAGCCAGAGGTGCTCGCGCTGAGCGAGCACCTGGATCGTGATCTTGTGACGCTCTGGGGCTATGACCGCATCAGCTGAGCCGGACCGGGGTGTGCGGGACAGGCCCGTGACGGACCGGCGTGTGGCGATCTTGATCGTCAACGGGTTTCGCAGGCGCGGCCGCTGGGCTCGCTTCAACCTCGACCAAGCCCTCAAATATCCCTGGATCAGAATGTGCCTCGATCAGATCGAGCGTCACTCGCAGGGCTGGGATTACCAAGTGTTTGTGTTCGACAACTCCCATTTGAAATCGCATCGAGCACTCATGCGTAAGCACGCACGGGTGCGAGTGTTGCCGCCCGCCTGGATTGCGGTCCTCGGGCGCATCGCCAATCGCCTCCCGCTCCCACATTTCGCTCGCTTACTCGAACGCTCGCACCCGAGCGCACTCGATTACCTCGCGCGCAAGGTGGCGGGCGAGTTCGACTACATCGTGACGCTCGATAACGACTCCTTCCCGGTGAGCGATGACTGGCTGCACGTACTCGTTGGGGAGTGTGAGCAGGGCGCTGCGCTGACGGGGGTGCATCGCAACGAGATGGCACCTGAGATTGCACCGTTCATCCACGTGAGCGGCCTGTGCGTACGCCCGGCAGACCTGTTTGCCTTGAACGTGTCGTTTGGCGAGGGTGCACAACCGGAGATCGAGCACAACCAGGACGTCGGGCAGCAAATCACCTATGCGTTTACCCAACAAGGACGCACGATCGCAGCGCTCGAGCGCAGCAACGCACTCAATGTTCACTTCCTGATGGGCGCTATCTACGGCGATGTGATCTATCACCACGGCGCAGGTAGCCGTAAGGGGAAGTTCTGGACGTCAACCGATCGCGACACTGACGATCGCGTGAACGCGGCGCTGCGAGACGCGGCGTTCAAAGACCTCGATCACCTGATCGCGGTGCTACGCGGCCAGGCTGAGAACGATCTGGGGCTGGAGGCCGTCTAGTTCACGAAGTGGCGAGCGGCAGCGTTTCAAGCGCCGCTTTCAGCTCATCCACCGACTGGTAATCCAGCCCCAGCAAGTGATCGTGCCGATGGCGAACGATGCCCTGCTCATCGATGATGATCACTGCACGCTTGGTCCCAAGCCGGTTCACGGCGCTATAGGAGCGGGCAACCGCGCCATCTACATCGGCCAAGAGCGGCACGTTCAGGCTGTACTTCTCGGCGAAGTCGTTATGGGAGCCCACGTCCTGTGCAGATATGCCGACCACAGTTGCGTCCAGCTCGGCAAACGCATCCGCTCGATCTCTGTAGGAGCAGAACTGTTTTGTGCAAACAGGAGTGTTATCCCCGGGATAGAACAGCAGCACCACCCGCTCGCCGCGATGGTCTGAGAGCTTGAACGTCCCGTTCGTGCCGGGGAGCTCGAAATCGGGCGCCTGTTCGCCTACCTGCGGGGTCTTGGCCATCTGGCCAGACTAGCGGATGCGCGCAGTGCGCCGACGTTACAAGCCATAAGCCTCGAGCAACCTAAGCCAGACCTCGCTGCGGGTGGGAAAGCAGGGGACGGCGTGCCACAGGCGCTCGAGCGTCACTTCGCCGATGACCGCAATTGTGGCCGCGTGCAGGGACTCGGCGACCTCCACGCCGGTGAACGTCGCGCCGACGAGCACGCGGCGATCCTCATCGACCACCAGGCGCACGGTGCCGGGCGCGTCGTGGCCGACGAAACTACCTCCGGCGTTGCCGCCAACCGGCTGATCGACCGCCCGCACGTTCAGCCCTGCCTGCGTGGCGCTCGCGAGCGTGTGCCCGACGGCAGCGATCTGCGGCTCGGTGAAGATCACCCGCGGCGCTAGTCGACCATCCGAATGCAACATCGCATCCCCGCCCGGACGCCCGAGGATGTGCTCGCCCGCCACTCGCGCCTGGTACTTGCCCATGTGCGTGAGCAGCACGCGGCCATTGGCGTCGCCGACCACATACAGCCAGTCATGACCCGGCACACGCAACGTCGCATCGACCTCTACCAGCTCGCCTGGGGTCAATCCGATCGACTCGAGGCCAAGGTCATCGGTGCGCGGACGGCGTCCGACCGCGGCGAGCAGCTCTGCGGCCGTGAAAGAGCGACCGCCCTCGAGCTCGACCGTCACGGGACCGCGCGAGTCGCCGTTGTGGTCGCGTCGCACGGCGGTGGCCTTTACCCCGAGAACCACCTCCACGCCGTGCTCCAGGAGCGCTTCGCGTACCTGCTCGGAGGCGAACACCTCCTCGCTTGCGACCAGGCGTTCGAGCGCCTCGACGATCGTCACCCGTGCGCCCAGGGAAGCGTACGCCTGAGCCATCTCGACGCCAACCACGCCGCCACCGAGGACGATCAGCGAGGAGGGGATCGCCGCAGCGGTAGTTACCTGACGGTTCGTCCAGGGGTCGGCCTCCGCCAGCCCCGGAATCGACGGGATCGCGGCGGCGCTGCCTGGCGCCAAGACAACGGCTCGCCTGGCGTTCAGTAGCTCCTCGCCGATCTTCACGACGCGTTTCCCGACTAGTGATGCGTGACCGCGTATCAGCGTGATCGAGCGGTCTTCGAGCCACGGCATGTGCGCCGAATCGTCGAGATCGTGGATGACCTGATCGCGGCGGCGAAGCACGGCTGCGACGTCAAGTTCACCGCTGGCGGCCTCAGCAGCGCCTGGCACACGGCGCGCCTCCGCGAGCGCCTGCGCGGGGCGCAGCAGCGCCTTGGATGGCATGCACGCATAGAAAGAGCATTCGCCGCCGACGAGCTCGCGCTCGACGAGCGCCACCGACAGACCCCCTTCTGCCAGACGTCCCGCGCACACCTCCCCCGCCGGCCCAGCGCCCACGACCACCACATCGAACTCCCGCACCTCAGCCACGATCACTCCTCGTCCTTCTGCCGCGGCAACGCGCTGTCTACTCGACGCGCGGAGACCTGGGCGATAGCCTCGGTCAGATAATGGCGGAATCGCTCGCGGGCCAGCTGTTGCTGGCCTCCCCCACGCTGCTGGACCCGAACTTCGCGCGCACGGTGGTGCTGGTTGGCGTGCACAACCCAGATGGCGCGATGGGGGTGGTGCTCAACAGGCCGTCGAGCATGACTGTGGGTGAGACGGTGCCACAGCTGCAGGATGCCGTTGGCGAACTCGAGCAGGTGTATGTGGGCGGCCCGGTTCAGTCTGACTCGGTCGTGTTCCTGGCCGAGTTCCTGGACCCCTCGCCGGCGGGATTGCTGGTACTCGGCCGCATTGGCTTCCCAGCACCGGACGCCGGCATCGAGGAGCTCGCCGATGCGACCGCACGTCGGCGGGTGTTCGCGGGACACGCGGGATGGGGTCCTGGGCAGCTCGACGAGGAGCTTGCCAACGAGGACTGGATCGCACACGTTGCCCAGCCTGAGGATGTCTTCACGCAAGCACCCGAGGAGCTGTGGAGCGCGGTAATGACGCGCAAGGGTGGTAGGTATGCACTGGTCGCTCGCATGCCCCTGGATCCCAGCGTCAACTAAGAGGACGGATAGGCTTACCGGGAGACATCCGCCCACGGGCTAACCTTGCCCTGAGTCGCCGTCAGCGAAACACCCCTTCCCGCCGACCGTCTGGAGTCCCGTCTTGCTGAAACTCGCCCGCTGGTCGACAACGCATCGCCTCTACGTCGCGATCGGATGGGTCGTGCTGTTGATCGCCGTCAACGCCATCGCACAGTCGGCTGGCACTGAATATTCGAATAACTTCACGTTGCCGAACTCTGACGCCCAGCGTGCCTCGGACCTGCTGCAACACAGCTTCCCCGCTCAGGCCGGTGACCAAGACACGATCGTCTACAAGGTCAGCGCGGGCAGCGTGCTGGACCCGGCGGTACGCTCGCGGATGGAAGCAATGTTCTCCCAAGTCAAGCGTCTGCCTCACGTGACGAGCGTGACCAGTCCATATGGGAATGGTGCGGGCAAGTCGATCGCGGCCAACCACCGGATCGCGTTTGCCACGGTCGTGTTCGATGAGAAAGCCAACCTGCTGCCCGTGAGCGCACCAGAACGGGTGGTCGCGGTGGCACAGGCGGCAGCCAAGCCGGGCCTCGAGGTAGAGCTCGGCGGACAGGCGATCGAGGCGACCAAAAAACCCGGCTTCGGGATATCCACAGCGGTTGGCCTGCTCGCGGCGATCGTGATCCTGCTGCTGACGTTCGGCTCGCTGATCGCGATGGGCCTGCCGATCCTCACAGCGCTGGCGGGTCTGGGCACGGGACTCGGCGTGATCGCGCTGTTCACCCACGTTGTCGATACCCCTAACTTCTCATCAGAGCTAGCGGCGATGATCGGACTGGGCGTGGGGATCGACTACGCGCTGTTTATCCTCACGCGCTTCCGCGAGGCCTACGCGACACCCGGATCGACGTTCCAGAACTCGCGGGAGTCGGTCGTGCGGGCGATCGACACCGCCGGGCGGGCCGTGCTGTTCGCCGGCTCAACGGTCGTGATCGCGCTGCTGGGGATGATGCTGCTCGGCGTCGACTTCCTCTACGGGGTCGCGATCTCAGCGTCGATCGGCGTGCTGCTGGTGATGCTCGCTTCGCTGACGCTGCTGCCGGCGCTGTTGACGCTCGCCGGTGGACGCGTGGCCGCCGGCGGTCGCCGCGCGCGCGCCCGTGCTCGCGCCGCGGCGCAGGCCGGCGAGAGCACGACGCCTGTGCTTGTAGGCAATGGCGCGGTGGGCAGCGGCGGCATGTGGATGCGCTGGAGCGCGTTTGTGCAGCGACGGCCGTGGACGATCGCTGGTTTGGCGGCGCTGGTGATGCTGTTGATCGCGGCACCCGCAACAGCGCTGCGGCTGGGGTCGAGCGATGCGTCAAACGACCCAGCCAACCAGACCACCCATAAGGCATACGAGCTACTGGCACAGGGCTTTGGCGAAGGCTTCAACGGGCCGTTGCTGGTCGTGGCGAAGGTGCCAGATGCCAGCCAGGACGTACAGCTCCTGCGGAGGGCAATCGCGTCCACACCGGGCGTCGTGGCGGTGGCACCGGCGCGACTCAATCCGGCCGGCGACGTGGCCACGATCACCGTCTACCCGCATGCATCGCCGCAGGCATACGCGACCAGCCAACTGGTGGCGCAGCTACGTGAACACGTGATCCCGCCCGTCGCCAGGCGCACGGGAATGACCGTATATGTCGGCGGTGTGACGGCGGGAGCGGTCGACTTCGCGGCCGTGCTGGCACACAAGCTGCCGCTGTTCATCGGCGTCGTCGTGCTGCTCTCGGCGCTGTTGCTGCTGGTCGTGTTCCGCTCGCTGGTGATCCCGCTGCAGGCCGCCGTGATGAACCTTTTGAGCATCGGCGCGTCGCTGGGCGTGATCGTGGCGATCTTCCAGTGGGGCTGGTTCGGATCGCTGATGGGCACCCAGCAAGGGCCGATCGAGTCGTTCATCCCGGTGATGCTGTTCGCGATTGTGTTCGGGCTGTCGATGGACTACGAGGTCTTCCTGATCTCACGCATGCACGAACGCTGGACGATCACGCGTAGCAATCCGCGCGCGGTTGCCGAGGGGCTGGCTCTGACAGGGCGTGTCGTGACGGCCGCGGCGGCGATCATGGTGTGCGTGTTCCTGTCGTTTGTGCTCGGCGAAGAACGCGTTATCAAGGAGTTCGGGCTGAGCCTCGCAAGTGCGGTGTTTTTGGATGCGCTGGTCGTGCGTTGCATGTTGCTGCCGGCGACGTTGCATCTGATCGGGAGGATCACGTGGAGCCTGCCGAACTGGCTCGATCGCCTGCTCCCGCGGGTGAGTGTCGAGGGAGCGCTACCGCACGAGGAGGACCACGGCGGGCACTTCGCAGGTACGGGGCTGGCGAGCACCCCTGCAACGCGGGCAGGAGCCAGCGTGGCGACAGAAGGAGCGGAGGGCTGAGCCAACTGTGGCGTAGGGCGGCGCTCGCCCTTGCGCTCTTGGCGGGAGCATTCGGCGCGTGGGCACCTGGCGCGCTGGCACGGACCGTTTCGCCACACGGCTCAGTGTTGCTGGTGTTTGTGCCCACGGGTGAGCGTGAGCTTGCGAGCATCGCTGGCCTGTCGGTGGGGATCATGTCGGCCAGCCAAGGGGAGTACACGCCCTCGCAACTGCTGCTCGATATCGGCCAGGGCGCACGTGTAGCCACGTCGGCCTATCCGCACGCGCGCCCGCCGCGACTGTCGCTGACAGTGTCCGGCAGCGAAGCGTTTGTAACCGGCTGGCAGGCAGCGCGCGAGCGTGCGGAAAGCGCTCCGCAACTGCTGCAGCCAGGGCTGCTCGCGAGCCAGATCCCGGGTGGAGCTAGCTATGTCGCAGTCACGGGAGCATCTGCCCTCGATGGTGTGCTCGCGGCCGACCGTAACGGACGTCTCGCGAGCGTTTCACTCGGCCCGGCCTCGACGCTTCCCACGCGTGTGACGACCGCCAGCCGCCACCAACACCTGGTAGTAGCGGACCTTCCAGGCGGCAGGGAGGGCCACGCCGAGCTGCTGGCGCTGAGCGAGTCGCGCCCTCCGGGCGAGCTGTTGCTCGTGGTAGAGCGCGTCGCCAGCTCGAGCCCTGGCCAGCTGCTGTGGAGCGCCGCCGCGGGACTGCCGGGCGGGGGCTCCAAGGAGCTCAGCTCGCCGAGCACCGAGCAGCGAGGGCTAATCGCGTCGTTTGACTTGGCGCCCACAATCCTCGCGCATCTGGGCGAGGCACCCTCGTCACAGATGCGCGGCAAGGCGATCGTGACGGACGGTCCGTTGCGCTCGTCGAGCCTGCGCGCGCTGATGGCGCGGCTACAGGTGATCGGGAGCCGGCGCCTGAAGGCACTTGGCTTTCTGTTGTGCGCATGGGTATTGCTGCTGGTGCTAGCGCCGCCGAGACCCCGAGCACAAGCGTGGGCCATGCGTGCAGGTGCGCTTGGGATTCTATGGGCACCAGTGACGGTGTTGATCACGGCGGCACTCGCGCCGAGTGCCGCACTCGAATACGCGACGATCGCCCTCGCCTGCTTGGGACTCGGGGCGGTGAGCGACGCGCTGTTGCCATGGCCCCGTGCGCTACTTGCACCAGCGGTGATCTCGGTGCTGGCGCTCACCGTGGACGCGCTGGCAGGGACACAGCTTTTGATGCGCTCGCTACTGGGACCGGATCCGATCCTGGGCGCGCGCTTCTATGGCTTCGGCAACGATCTGAAGTCGGGGCTGGCGGTACTCGTGCTGGCGGCGGTCGCAGCAGCCCTTTACCCCGCCGTACGCGGTGCGCGGGCAACCCTGACGGTCGCGGGCGCGGGCATCATCCTCGCTGTAGTAGAGGGCTCGGCGCGGATCGGCGCAGGCGTGGGTGGTGTGATCCTGGTGAGCTTTGGCACTGCGCTTGCGGCCGTGATGCTGGCACCCGGCACACTTACACGCAAACGAGCAGTGCTCGTGTTGAGCAGCCCGATCGTGGGGCTGGCGGCACTGGCTGTGATCGACCTGCTCACAGCGCACGGCAGCGGCCACTTTACCGGCAGCATCCTCGATGCTCGCTCGGCGGGTGACGTGCGCGACATCATCGTGCGCCGCTACGGCGCCGCTTGGCGAGAGCTGCGCGAAGGCATGATGCCGGTGGCTTGCGGACTCGTGTTGGCATATGCCGCGGTGAGCGTGCGCCGACACACTCGCCTACTCGCACCGGTTGATAACGATCCGGCGTGGTTAGCGGCGCTCGCGGGGGGACTCGCGGCCGGCGTGATCGGAGCGCTGGTCGAGGACTCTGGCCCCGTGCTGCTCGTCGTGGCCATATTTGCACTCGGCTGCGTGGTCAGCTACCTGTGGGGTCGTCCGCAGGCAACGCGTCGTCCAGCCCAGGAATCGACTCAATGGGGAGGTCGTCATACAGTCCTTCCAGTTCGGCCAAATCAGTTCGATCCTGGGGTCGACCAGCCAAGCGCTTGAAGCCAACCAGGCTTGGGAGCGCCGCAATGCGAACTATCTGCCCCTCCAACTCAGTCGTCTCAGCGCGCCGGGAAACGGTGTCATAGTCCAAAGGGGGTAGACCACCGCGCATGATGTCGACAATGCCACAACTACTGTTGATGCGGAGATGCTCTGAGCCCACGATGTCTTTCGGCGTCAGCACCTTGTCGTCGCGCAGCCGCCTCCCGCCTACTCGCTCGAGAAAGCGCAGCACAGCGGCGTCTGCATCCGGACCGTCTGGCACGAGCAGGTCGCTGTCTTTGGTAGCGCGCACATAGCCGTGGTAGATAACGCTGAAACCGCCGATCACGACATAGTCGAGCCCGACCGCGTCGGCGCTCGCTACAACGGCAGATAGATCAGGACCAGAGAGCTCGTCTTGGGGCATGCCCGGCCCGTATCGAGGCGGCGAGCAACTCGACCGCCTGCTGGGAGAGTCTCTGCCCGACCTCGAGCCTTTCCGCAGGCGTCATAGCCATGTTGATCCGGCGATGATGCTCGAGCTCTTCCCGATTGATCTCAGCCCACTCGGCCTCGTGACCCACCGAGAGCAGCGGCGTCTGCGGAGCGGACTTCATAGTTGCATTCTACCGCCCCGAGCGGCACACCGCTGCCAATTGTCTGCACGCCAAGTCGTGCCTTCGAGACGCCATGCGCCTCACGCCGCGCAGTCCCGACAGGCCCCGTGCAAAACAATCTCGTGCTCGGACACAGACAGCGGCACCCGTTCGCTGAGGCGGGTGATGGCGTGCTCGAGGTCGGGGTCGGAGAAGGGCATGACGACACCGCACTCGTCGCACACGAGATGGTGATGGTGCTCCACCTGATCGCATACACGCTCGTAGCGAACCTTCGCCTGGCCGGTTTCCACACGCTGCGCGAGGCCCAACTCCTCAAGCTGCTCGAGAATGCGGTAGACGCTCGCGCGACTGACGGCGCGTGTGGAGTCACCCCGCAGCGCGTCCTCGATCTCGGGGGCGGTCAGCGCGCACGCCTGTTGGCTGAGCAGCTCGAGCACGGCGCGCCTGGCGCCACCGCGCTTGCGCCCCGCGGCGGTGAGCGCTGCCTCCGCGCGCTGCACCCAGTCCGCCGCGGAATCGGCCTGATGACTGGCGTGCGCGCTCATGTCACGATGGTAGAGCGGCAGTGGGAGTGGGTGCGCCAAACGCTGGGCGAGCATCTACGTGTCGGCGCTGGCGCCAAGCGGCCGATGCGCGAGCCAGGGTGTATGCGCAAGCGCTGGCGGCACCGACGAAGAAGCCGACTGGATAGTCGGTCGCATATGAGGCGGCGATTGCGCTCCAGACGATGACCAGCGCGATGGCGACTGACAGCGCCAAGGCGAGCAGCGGGCGATCGGTGAACGATCGCGCGGCGGCGGGCGCTCCGATCATGAGGCTGAAGATCAGCGTGGTGCCTACCACTGGCACGGTCATGGTGGCTACCAGCGCGACGACCGCCAGGAAGGACAGCTCCATGCGAAAGCTGCTGACCCCGCACGCCTCGCCTACCTCGCCGAGTACGGAGGACAGCATCAGCGGGCGATAGAGCACCGCGATCGCTGCGATGCATACGAGCGCGAGCACGGCAGTGGGCGCTACCTGATTGGCAGAGATGCCGAGCACCTCGCCGAACAGCACCGAGGTGACCTCGGGGGCGTATTCGCCGCTGAAGCTGAGGAACAGCGAGCCGAGCCCGAGCATCAGCACGAGCGCGAGTGCGGTGACGACGTCGTGACGCCCGCGTCTGCCGAGCAAGCCGATGCCGAGTGCTCCCAACAGCGAGAAGATGCCAAGCCCGATGAGCGTGTTGATCCCGACGAGGCTTGCCCAGGCGGCGCCGGCGAAGGAGCCATTGGGCACGGCGTGGGCGACGAACGCGGAGCCGCGCAGCACGGCGAAGAAGCCAACGACGCCGGCGACGACGGCGACGATGCTGGCGACCGTCCAAGCGTTGACCATGAAGCCGGAGAACATCTACGCCCTCGCTGTCTGAGAGCGCGCGCCGCGCTGAGCTGGCAAGCCGGAGAGGAGATATGCGAGGAAGATGAGCGTGACGACGAAGAAGCTCACGGGCCAGGTCTTGCCCTTGGGTGCCCAGTAGAAGCTGTCATAGGCGAGCAGGACACCCAGCCACATGGCGCTCACGCCGAGCATCGCCGCCAGTGCGATGGCCACGCCCGGCCGCCTGGTGAGACGGAGTGCTGTGGCGGCGGGACCGACAAGCAGCGCAGTGGAGAGGATCGTGCCGATGGTCATCGACGCGAGCGCCACGGCCAGCGCCATCGCCAACAGGTAGGCGGCGCCGATGAGGCGTACAGGGATGCCCCGTGCGGCGGCTATCTCGGCACTCATGGAGCTGAGTAGTAGTGGCCGGTAGAGCGCGGCTAGGATCGCCAGGGCCACCACACTAAGAGCCGCGATCACGGGGATCTGCGAGCGGGCGACGGTGAACACGGAGCCGAACAGGATCGTGTTGACGGCGCCGGTGGTGTTGTGAAAGGTGGTGCTGAGGTACAGCAACAGCGCCGCCAGCCCGAGAAACGCGCCGAGCACGATGCCGGTTGCGAGGTCGCGCCCGCGCGGGCGCTGAATGCCGATCAGCTCCATTACCGCGGCCGCGACGATGTCGAATGCGACGATGCCCCACAGCGCGCCGATGCCGCCGAGGAACGCCGCCGAGCCGCCGGCGGTGCCGATGTCCCCGAGCGCCTCGCCTGCAAAGGATTGGCTGCGCATGACGGTGAAGATCCCCACGGCCCCTGCCACGATCGCAACGACGGCGCCGATGACGACAGCGACGTGCACGGCTTCGCTTGAGAAGAACCCCGGCTCGATGACGGGCGCGAGCGCACCAGCGAGCAATTGACCGCCGCCGAGCAGCTGGCCGCCGCCGGAGGAGCTCATGGGGCACCCTGCGTCACGAGACGATCTCCAGTCCTGGCACGACCACGTCATGACCTTGCTGATGGGCCGCCGATCCGTCGGAGTCCTCAGCCGCGCCCGCGACGACGAGCACACGTCCGTGCACGTTGAGCACGTCGACGTGGCTGCCGTAGAGCTCGCTGAGCACGTCCGCGCGCACGACCTCGGCGGTGGTGCCGCTGGCGACGCGCCCAGCGGCGATGTAGACGATGCGATCCATGACCGGCAGCAGCGGGTTCATCTCGTGGGCGCTGATCAGCACAGCGACACCGATCTCCTTGGCGAGCCGCGCGAGCAGAGCGACGACCTCCTGGCCGGCGCGCAGGTCGAGGTTGGCTAGCGGCTCATCGAGCAGCAATAGCTTGGGCCGGCCGATCAACGCGTGGGCGATCAGCACGCGCTGCTGCTCGCCGCCGGAGAGGTGACCGACGCGCGTGTCGGCAAAGCGCTCGGCGCCGACCGCGCCAAGAATTTCGTTTATGAGCGCCCTGCGGGCGCGGGATGGGAGCGGGATGCCCCACTTGTGCGCGTCGAGGCCTAGGCCAACTAGGTCGCGTGCCCGTAGCGGCATGTCGGGGTCGAGCAGGAACTTTTGCGGCACGTAGCCGATCAGCGGGTTGCGCCGTGAGCGCGGATGACCGTCGATCTGCACCTGGCCGGCGCTGGGGTGTTGCAGGCCGAGGATCACACGAAACAAGGTGGTCTTGCCGGCGCCGTTTGAGCCGATCAGCCCCGTGAGCTCTCCTGGCTGGATCGCGAAGCTGACATCGCGCAGGATCTCGCGTCCGCCGAGGCGCACGTCGATGCCCCGCACGGAGAGGATCTCCATCACAGCTTCTCCGTGGAGAGGTGTTCGGCGAGCGCCTGGTATAGCGCGTGCACCTCGGCGAGCATCCACGACTGGTAGTCATAGCCCGGTGTGGGCATCGTCTCGTAGACACCGACCACGGGCACGCCGCTGCGTTTGGCTTCTTCGAGGAACGACTGCGTGAGCGAGTCGGTGACCTGCTGGTTGTAGAGGAACACCTTCACCCGGCGCGCGGTGAACAGCCCGTTCTGCAGCGTCACGTCCTGAGGCGCGGGATCCAGGCCATTCATGATGTCCGCCTGGAGGGAGAACGGGGTCATGTTGACGGTGCCGGCGGCTTCGAGCATGTAATCGCCGACGGGCTCGGTAGTGGCAACTGGTGTGTGCGGATATTGGCGGGCGAACTGCTGGAGCGCCTCGTGCCAAGGCGCCAGCGACTGTTCGAAGCGGACCGCGTTGGCGTGGAAGTAGGCAGCGTGCGCGGGTGCCAGATCGGACAGGTCGGTGGCGAGCGCTTTCGCCACGGCGGGCATCGTTTGCGGCTTGTACCAGAGGTGCGGATTGGCGGTGGAATCGGGCAATCTGAGCAGCTTCTGCACGTCGATCACCTTGCGCGAAGAATTGGATCGCACCCCCCCGGAAGCGGACTCGATCCGTTCCATGAAGGTGTCGTAGCCGAGCCCGTTCTGCACGATCAGCGAAGCGGCGGCAACGGTTTGGGCGATCGAGGGGCTGGCCTCGAAAGAATGCGGGTCGGTATTGGGGTTGCTCTCGATCGCCGTCGCACGCACGTAGCGACCGCCAATCTGTGCGATCACATTGGCGTACTGGTTCTCAGAACCGACCGCGAGGATCTTGCCGTCCGCGCCGATCGCGCGCCCGCCGCCACACGCGCTGGTGCATGCGGCTAGCGCAAGCAGGATTACGGTAGCGGCGATACGTGTACGCGTGGCCGTGCGACCAAGCTCACGAGGATGCCAAGGTAGGTCTTGGAGGCGACATGGCAGGTCTCGTCCGCGCATTTGCCGACCAAACCTATCATAAGACTGAGTCTCGTTATTAGCTTGCCTGCCGCCTGCGCCGCGGGCATGCGTTCCGGCAGCTAGTAGTCGTTCGCGGCGCGCCTGCGGCGGCGAATCACGACCAGCCCAAGCACGATCAAGATCAGCACAACCACGAGAACCCCGCCGGCGATGTAGCGGAGTTTGTGACTGATGTGAGGTTTGGCGGCTTTTGGCAACTCCACGCCGCTGCTTGCAAGCGCCGCGCGGAGTTTGGGCTCTTCACCCTGCTGATAGAGCACATGAAAATGAGTCCCGTCCTTCAAGGTCAAGCGCATTGTGTGCTTGGGCGCATTGAAGGTCGCTTGTTTGATCTCGCCGGCCGCAAGTTGCTTTTCGTAGGCCGGAATGCTCTCCCTAGTGAAGCTGCCCGAGCCCTTTGCGGCGTCTGCGGCGGGGGCCACGCACGCGCAGACGATGCCCGCAATCGCGACAGCGCTCTTGATAGTGAGAGACGCCCTGTTACCTGAGGTCACTCGCGTACCATATCGCCGCTGCCTGGATCGCGGGTTCATACCTTGTGATTTCCTACACACGCCCGGTGTCCCGACGGTAGGCACGCGCGGCGAGCGCGCTGAGGATCAGCGTCCAGGCAGCCATCACGATCCAGCCCTTGGTGCTCCATGCCTGGCCACCGAGGATCACGTGGCTCGCTCGATGCAGCCAGTAAGACGGAATGAACTGGGCCAGTTCGGGGAGAAAGCCGTGGCCGCCAAGCGGGAACCACACGCCCCCCAGCAGCGCCAGGAGCGAGATCCCACCGCCAATCGCCGGCCCGATCGAGTCGGGGGTGAGCATGTGCCCAAGCATGATCCCGAGCGCGGCAAATGGCACGAGACCCACGAGGATCAGCCCTGTCATCCTCAGCCACTGCGACGCGGTGAGGCTCACACCCAGCGACGTCCCCGCCGCATACAGCACAACCAGCGTGATGGCAGCCATCATGTAGCCCGTGATCACCTTCGCCCGGAAGTAGGAGCGCGGTGAGAGCGGCGTAATGCGCAATTGCCGGTTCCAACCGACGGCCCTCTCGGCGGCGATGCGCGCACCACAGGAGAGCATCGCGCTCATCGTTCCGAACGTGGCCATTCCGACCATGTAGTAGAGCGGGAAGGAGATACCGGAGCCGTCGAAGTTGCGCACGTGGCGGTTGGGTGAGGCGATTACGAAGAACAGGATCAGCGGGAAGCCGAGCGACAGCAAGAAGAAGCGGCGGTTGCGCAGCGTGCGCAACAGCTCGTAGCGAAGGTAGGTGAGGGTCATCAGCCGAACGCCTCCGAGCCAGCGCCGCTCTCGCCCGACCCCGGAAGCCCGCCCTCGCCTCCGCCGAGCCCCGAGAGTCCCGCCTCGCTCCCGTCCGCCACCGAGAGCCTGCCACCGCCATCCGGAGGCTCATCGCCGGTGAGCGTGAGGAATGCCTGCTCGAGGCCGGCCGCGTTGATCTCGATGTCGCGGGCACCAGGGTAGACGTCCAGCAGCGCCCTGATCGCGGCGTCGGAGTCGGCGCAGTGCAGGATCGCGACCTCGCCGCGGCGCTCGACACTGCTGACGCCCGCCAGCGACGTGAGCTCGTGTGCCTCCACGCCGGGGAGCGTTGTGCGGATTGTGCGCGTGCCGACCATCGCCCGGATCTCGGTGGTTGGCCCGTCGGCGACGACGACGCCGTGGGCCATCAGCACAGCGCGGTCGGCGTATGCGTCGGCCTCCTCGAGGTAATGGGTGGCAAACAGAACGGTCTTGCCGCGAGCGGCAAACGCGCGCATGGTGGCCCAGAATGCTCGCCGCCCCTCGACGTCGAGCGCGACGGTGGGCTCGTCAAGCACGAGCAGCAGCGGATTACTTACGAGCGCCACAGCTAGGCGCACGCGCTGGGTCTGGCCGCCCGAGAGCTTGTTGGTGCGTTGATCGGCGATCTCAACGATGCCAGCCAGCTCCAGCGCCTCCTTCACCTCAAGTGGCGCGGGATAGAGCGAGGCCATCATCGTCACGAGCTCACCTACCGTGAGATCCCTGATCAGATCGCCCTTCTGCAGCATCCCGCCGACCTCGCCGTGAGCGACAGCCTGGGTCGGTGGGCGCCCGAACACAGACACGCTGCCTTCGTCCGGCTCGAGCAGCCCCAGCAGCATGTCGATGGTGGTCGACTTACCAGCGCCATTGGGTCCAAGCAGCGCAACGGTCTCACCGGCAGCGATGCGGATGTCGATCCCCCGCACGGCGTGGACCGGCCCGTTGGACCCGTGGAAGGTCTTGACCAGCCCGAGCAGCTGAATATCGGTCGAAGCCACGCCGGAGAGGCCGTCGACCGCGGTACTCACTTGCGCGCCTGTTTGATCGCCTTCTGCCGTTCGAGCTTGGAGAGCGCGACCTTGCGCGGGCGCACCGATACGGGCGTGACCTCAACCGCCTCATCCTCACGCACGAACTCGAGCGCTTCATCGAGCGTGAGCTTGCGGTGCGCGTCCAAGCGCACGAGCACATCAGAGGTGGAGGAGCGCATGTTGGTGAGGTGCTTCTCCTTCACGGGGTTGACGTCGAGATCCTCCGCACGGGAGTTCTCGCCGATGATCATCCCCTCATAGACCTCCTCGCCGGGGCCGACGAACAGCGTGCCTCGCTCCTGCAAGGTGAACAGCGAGAAGGTGACCGTCTCACCGCGACGGTCGGCGACGAGCACGCCGCTGGTGCGCGTGAGGATCTCACCGGCCCACGGCTCCCAGCGGTCGAAGACGTGGTGCATGATCCCCGTACCGCGAGTCTCGGTGAGGAACTGCGTGCGAAAGCCGATCAGCCCGCGCGCGGGCACGAGATAATCCATCCGTACCCAGCCGGTGCCGTGGTTTGTCATGTGCTCCATTCGCCCCTTGCGGGCAGCCAGCAGCTGCGTGACTGTGCCCACGTGCTCCTCCGGGACGTCAATCGACAGGCGCTCGACCGGCTCGTTGCGCTTGCCATCGATCTCGCGCTCGACCACGTGTGGCTGACCCACGGTCAGCTCGAAGCCCTCACGACGCATCATCTCGACGAGCACCGCCAACTGCAGCTCGCCGCGACCCTGGACCTCGAAGGTGTTCGGGCGGGCGGTCGGCTGCACGCGCAGGGACACATTCCCGACGAGCTCCTGGGCCAGACGCGCCTCGATCTGGCGGGCGGTGATCTTGTCGCCGTCTTTGCCAGCCAGCGGTGAGGTGTTGACGCCTAGCGTGATCGACATGGCAGGCTCATCGACGGTGATCACGGGCAGCGGCTGCGGGTCGCCGAGGTCGGCGAGCGTCTCGCCGATGGTCACCTCGGCGATGCCGGCGACGGCGATGATCTCGCCAGGGCCGGCCTCGGGCGCATCCACACGTTGGAGCGCGTCGGTCACGTACAGCTCGGCGACGGTGGCGCGCTGGATCGAGCCGTCGGCGCGGCACCAGGCGATCTGCTGGCCCTTGCGGATCGTGCCGTGGCGCACACGGCAAATCGCCAGGCGCCCAACGTAGGGGGACGCGTCGAGGTTGGTAACGAGCGCTTGCAGCGGGTGTTCAGGATCGTACGTGGGCGCCGGTATGCGCTCGAGCAGCAGGTCCAACAGTGGCGCGAGGTTCTTCTCCTCGATTTCTTTGCCGGGCTCGTAGTGCAGCGAGGCGATCCCGGCCTTGGCGTTGCAGTAGACGATCGGGAACTCGATCTGGTGCTCGTCGGCGTCGAGGTCGAGGAAGAGCTCGTACGTCTCGTCGACGACCTCCTTGATCCGGGCGTCCGGCCGGTCGACCTTGTTGATGATCAGAATGATCGGCAGCCGGGCGTGCAGCGCCTTGCGGAGCACGAAGCGGGTCTGCGGCAGCGGGCCCTCGGAGGCGTCGACGAGCAGGGCGACGCCGTCGACCATGGTGAGGCCGCGCTCGACCTCACCGCCGAAGTCGGCGTGCCCCGGAGTGTCGATGATGTTGAGCTTGACGTCCTTGTAACGAAGCGAGGTGTTCTTGGCGAGGATCGTGATGCCCTTCTCGCGCTCGAGATCCATCGAATCGAGCACTCGAGTATTGACATCCTGACCCTCGCGAAACGCGCCGGACTGCCACAGCATCGCGTCCACGAGCGTGGTCTTGCCGTGGTCGACGTGCGCCACGATGGCGACGTTGCGGATGTCATCTCTGGTTACGAGCACGGCTCGACAGGCTAGCGGCGCGAGCACCCAATACCGGAGAGGGCGCCAGCGAGCGGCCCCGCGCTGGCGTATCGAGCCGGTCAGCGTCGCGCTTGACCAAGCGGCTCAGAGCCAGGGCTAGCGCCCAACGCGCACGGCCCGAAGCCCTGTACGCAGGCCAAAGCGGGCGAGCGCCGCGGGGTAATGCTCAGCGGCTGCAATCGTCTGCTCGAGCGCCGCCGCAAAGCGTCTGATCTCCGACTCCTCGACGGTTAGCGCGGGCAGCGCCTTGATCACATTCATGTGATGACCGGCCACCTGGCAGAGGATCTTGTGCTCGTGGAACAACGGCACGGTCACAAGCTGCGAGAACAGGCCCGGTTGGCGACGCTCGACCGTCTCCCACAGCCGCCGCGCGCTGGCGCCCCCAGGCGGGCCAAATTCGATCGCCCACATCAACCCCATGCCGCGCACATCGCGAACGACCTCAAAGCGCTCCACCAACGGCTTGGTCAGCTCCATCAAAAGTGCGCCCATGCGCTCTGCGCGGGCAACCAGCCCCTCCTGCTCGATCACCCGCAGCGTCGCCAGCGCAGCGGCTGCAGCTAGGTCGTTGCCACCAAATGTGGAGCCGTGACGGACCGCGCGCTCCATGCCGTCGAACACGCTGTCAAACGCCGCGCGCGAGACGAGCACCGCGCCAATCGGTACCAGCCCGCCCGACAGCGCCTTGGCAACGCACACCATGTCTGGTTCGAGCTCCCAGTGTTCGAGCGCGAGAAAGCGCCCCGTGCGGGCGATCCCCGTCTGCACCTCGTCGCACACGAACAGCGCGCCCGCAGCGCGGCACAGCCGCTGAGCCGCCGGTAGGTAGTCGGGCGCGGGGATGTTCACGCCCTTGCCCTGGATTGGCTCGACGATGAACGCCGCCACATCCCCCCGAGAGAGCTCGCGCTCGAGCGCTTGCAGATCACCAAAGCCAACCGGGTCACAGCCCGGCAGCAGCGGCCCGAAGCCCTCGCGGAACTCAACACCGCCGTTGAGCGACAGCGAGCCAAGGGTAAGTCCGTGAAAGGCGTGCTCGGCATAGAGCACGCGCGGGCGCGCAGTGGCAGCGCGTGAGATCTTGATCGCCGCCTCGACCGCCTCGGTGCCAGTGTTGGCTGGGACCATCGCGGCAACGCTGTCGGGAGCACGCTCGAGCAGTTGTTCGGCGAGCACGCCGCTCAGCAGCGTCACGCCCAGTTGCGGCAGGTTGCCGGTGTGGGCGGCCATCACCTGCTCGATCGCCGCGATCGCCTCAGGGTGACTGCGCCCGATCGCGAACACACCGTAGCCACCGAACAGGTCGAGATAGCGCTCGCCGTCGGCGTCGATCAGATGTGCGCCCTCCCCTCCCACCCAGGTCTTGTCGAATCCAAGCGTGCGCAGAATGCGCCCCATCTGCGGGTTCAGATAGCGGTCGTTGAGCGCCATCTCCTCACCAACGCGGCTTTCGATGATCTCCTGCACGCTGGGCGGGACCGCACCGGGCATGCGCTGAGCGTATCTCGCGCCCGCACCATGCGGACGCCACCAGGCACTCCAGGACGGCAAAGACAGCCTGGATCCCCGGCCCCAAGAAGCCGGCCATCAGGGCGCCCAGAGCACGCCAGCAGTGCTCTACATCTCGACCGTGCGAATACCTCGTAGCAACCGAAACAGAAGGTGGTATGCGGCAACTCAGACAATCGTCTTAGCTATGCATCCGTTGGAACGGACGGTCAACCCCTCAAGGGGACGCGTAGACAGGCCGAAAGCCACGACATGCAGGGACGATCGTGGCTTTGCCCAACCGAGCTGGACCGCAGACGCGTAGTTGACGCGAACGCCCGTGTGCGCACGATCCGAATGGTCGGCACCGGCGCGGTTGGAACAGCGCTTTTGATCTCCACGCCGTGGCTGGGGTGGTGGACGTTCGCGCTGCTGGCCGTTTCTGTGCTGAACTTCGTCAACGTCGATCGCCGTATGAGCACCAGCGAGCATCCGGAGCGTGTGAGCGTGTGCGCGATCATGGTCACACAGTTGTTGATCGCCACCGGCGTGGTCCTCAGCGGCGGCCCCAAGAGCGCGGCGCTGCCGTGGCTGGTGTTGCCGGCGGCAATGGTGGCAGCGCGCTTTCGTCCACAGGTGGTGATCGCGGGGCTTGGCGTAACCACGGTGGTAATCCTTGCGGCCACGCTGGGAGTGGACTTCACGGCTACAGTCAACGACCCGGTACCGCTATTCGCGGTCCTCGCGCTGCTCGCTGGGGTGGTGTCGATCGTGTGGGCGCTGCAGGCAGCCGAGCTGCATCACCGTGGCGAGGCGATTCTCGACCCGCTCACGGGCCTCTTGAACCGACATGCGCTGGCGCCTCGCTTCATGGAGCTATCGGTGCAAGCACGCGTCACGCGCCAGCCGGTGTGCGTGATTCTGTGCGACGTCGACAACTTCAAGGAGATCAACGACGAGCACGGTCACGACTGTGGCGACGCGGCCCTGCGCGACGTCGCATACACACTGCGCAAGCAACTGCGCTCGTTCGAGCTCGCATACCGCCTGGGGGGCGAGGAGTTCCTGGTGCTGCTTCCAGGGGTGGACCTTGACGGCGGCCAAGAGGTTGCCGAACGACTGCGAGCGGCCATCGAGCAGGCCCATCCGGCGGGAGTGGCGATCACCATCTCCTTGGGCGTAAGCGCGGGACGCGGCGAGCAGGTTGACTACGACTCCTTGTTCAAGGCGGCCGACACAGCGCTGTATGCCGCCAAGCGCTCCGGGCGCAACCGGAGCGTGACCGCACCCGCATTGCCCGACCCGGACCTGCCCAGCGCCGATGGCCAGGCTATGGGGCAAGCAGCAAGCCACCCGGTGAGCCTGCCGAGAGCGCTCGCCGAGCACGCCTGAGCCCGACGTCTGTCCACCTGCGCGGATTTACGTGCATGACCTTGGGCAAGGAGGGGTAGAATGGGGACGTCTGGACTCGCAGGCATGTTTGAAAGTCCACGCGATCGGGAAGGGAGTCGATATGTCCACAATGACCGATACCCCAAAGCCCTTGCAGCGAACCGCTCCCGCCACGCAGGAGGACTCGCGCGAGCTGTTCCTACGCTGGCAGCACAACGGCGATGCGAGTGCGCGTGATGTGCTCGTGCATCGCTTTATGCCGCTCGCGCGCAGTCTGGCGCGGCGCTACGGTCGTTCCTCGGAGCCATTCGAGGATCTGCTGCAGGTGGCATCGCTCGGACTGCTGAAGGCGCTCGACCGCTATGACGCCGATCGCGGGCACTCGTTCGCGTCATTTGCCGTGCCGACGATTCTGGGCGAGATGCGTCGCTATTTCCGCGACTCCGGCTGGGCCGTACACGTCCCGCGAGGCGCCCAGGAGCGCGCGCTGAAGGTGCGCGACGCACAGGAGCGCCTAGCCAACGAACGCGGGCGTGCGCCGACGGTCAACCAGCTCGCCGAGTACCTCGAGTTCGACGCCGAGGACGTAATCGACGCCCTCCAGGCGCTGCAGTCCTACGAAACACTGTCGTTGGATGCCCCGCGACCGGGCGCCGACGGCGACCTGATCTCCTACGGTGATGCGATGGGCGCTGATGACGAGCGCTTTGAGCTCGTCGAGCTGGACGCCACCCTAACCGCGGTGCTTCGGCATATTCCCCAGCGGGAGCGGCTGATCTTGCAGATGCGCTTCGTCGACGACCTCACACAGACTGAGATCGCCGAGCGTGTCGGCATCTCCCAAATGCAGGTGTCGCGTCTGCTACGCCGCTCGCTCGAGCAGTTGCGGACCCTCACCCAAGCAGCTGGCTGAGCGCGACATCCGCTCGATGTTCTCTCCTCGCGGGGATTCCTCGGGCAGCTGCTGCCATCGTTGGGACTCCACGCACAGTTGCTGCTGTCGTAGGGGTTCCACGGGCAGTTGCTGCTGTAGCCAGCCCCGCCATGCCCGGTCGATCGCCGCCGCACGATGGCCGATATCCCGAACGTCTGTCTGAGCCTACCCAGTAGGCCAGAGAACGTCGTGGTCGTGCGCCAGGCGCTGTCTGGCGTGGCCGAATGTGTCGGCTTGGATGGAGTCGAGACCAACGATCTCAACACGGCGGTGACCGAGGCATGCAACAACGTGGTGCAGCACGCCTATGGCGCTGAGGAGGGGCCCCTTGAAGTTGATGTTCACGTATTAGTCGACGCGATCGCGGTCGTTGTGCGGGACCACGGGTGCGGGATCGATCCGCCAATGCCCGACGAGGAACACGACGATGACGCTCGTGTCGGCCTGGGCCTGCCCGTGATCGCAGCGCTCTCACGGGATGTGGAGCTGAAAGATCGTGCCGGGGGCGGCACTGAAGTCCGCATGGAGTTCGCTGCCGCGGATACCACGAAACTCGAGCTCGATGAAGGTGCTACGCCTGAATCATGCATCGAGCCTTGGGGTGATCCTGCCTACACGGTCTCCTTGCGCCTGGCACCGAACGCACTCGCCCGCGCGGTACTCCCCCGTGTGCTGAGCGCGCTCGCAGCCAGGGCCTACTTCTCAACCGACCGCATCTCCGACGTACAGCTCGTGGCTGACGTCCTGGCGGGCAAGTCGCGTGACTCACTGAGTGCCAGCCATCTGGACGTGGGAGTCACGGTCACACCCCGCAGCTTGGAGTTGCGCTTGGGGCCATTGCACACGGGCCTCGGCCAAAGCCTGCTAAGCGCAGCAGCAGATGGCATGGCGCCGGTGATCGCACGACTGACCGACGAGCATCACGGGGTGCAGCAGGTAGACTCCTCCGCAGAGACACTACAGCTCCGTCTCATCGAACACCAGCGCTAGACCCGATCCTCAGCGCAGCGCGAGCGCAGCGGCGGAGGTGTTGTGTCCGGCCTTTGGCTTGAAGCCGACTCGCAGCTTCAACTTCTTCTTGCCATGCCCTCGCAACATCGCGATCCCCTTCGCACCGAGCGGCACGCTGAGCTTGACTTCACCTGCCTTCTTCACGCGCTTGACGACGCCTCTGGCGCCACGCCCGCTGACCGTCAGGCGCCCCGCTTCGGGCACCCACACTTTGACGATCATGCGTGAGCCTCGACGCTTATGCGAGATCAGCTCAATGGGGCAGCTCTTGACCGCGATTTTGGTGCTCTGGGTAATTTTGGCCCCGTTCTGGGCGATGATCGTCGTTGGTGCGACCAGGCCCGCGTGACACAGGCGACCGTCGGTTGCCAGCGCCGAGTTGGCACCCATCGGAAGGTTCACTTCAACGCTCGAGATCGGCACGTCGGGAAGGCTTTCGAACGTAGAGGTGGTGATGCCGGTGCGCGAGATGTGGGTATGGCCGACGAGCACCACCTCGACCCCATCGCCCTGGAGCACGAGATCGAGGTCGGGGAACGATTCGCCCCCGTGTGAGATCAGGTAGGCCGGGCCCTTGAGCACACCGGGCAGCACAGGGGTCGTCACCGTGACGCTTCCGACATTCGCCACCTTCGAGCAGCTGCCAGGAGGAAGAGCCGCTTCAAAGCTCGCAGCCACACACGCTTTCTGTAGCGTCGTCAGACGCGAGGGCAGCTGCTTTGGCAATTGCAGTTGCATCTCGCGGATGTTCGCCTGGCCGGCAGCTTGGGTGATCTTCACCACAAGACGCGCTCCGCCTGCTTTCGTCGGCCTGCCGCCTGTGCTGACGCTCACGCTGGGTTTGAACGGCAGCGCAGCACAGTTGCCCACCTGGAACGGACTGGAGAGACTCTGGCTCGCTCCAAGCGTTCCGTTGAAGATCGATTCCGTGGCTAGCGGCCCGCAGCTGGTCGGGTTGAACAGGAAGTTCTTGCGGTTCACAGCCACGCTCAGGCTCTTCAAACGCAGCGGCACCCCGCCGACGATCGTCGGCAGCGTGCTTGTCACCGTCACGCGGCCGCTGTAAAGACCGACGCTGATGCCAGCACGCGTGACCACTTCGCCGAGGTTGTATGGCCCGGCGACCGCAGGCACCACGATCGACAGCCCATATGGTGCCGTCCCGTACGGTCCGGTGAGATAGGCGCGGCCCGCGAATGAAAACGGTTCGCTGCCGGCCCCCGCGGTGACCATCACGGTGCCGATCTGGCTCGCGGCGGGGCAGGAACCAGCGCTGGCAGCCGGTTCGCCGCATAGCGGCACCGACGGGATCGCCCCCAGCAGCCCCGCCGGCAGCGTGGTGGTGAGCTTGGACAAGTATTGCTGCCCATCACTCCTGGAAAGGCTGAACGTGGCGGGATCGGAGGCGC
>DATBYJ010000030.1:0-4825 GCA_036513795.1 Solirubrobacteraceae bacterium
CGACCTGGCGGCGCTGGTCGCCGGCTCGAAGTACCGCGGAGAGTTCGAGGAGCGCCTGAAGAAGGTGATGAAGGAGATCACCCAGCGCGGCGACATCATCCTGTTCATCGACGAGCTGCACAACCTCGTCGGCGCCGGCGCGGCCGAGGGCGCGATCGACGCCGCGTCGATTCTCAAGCCGGCGCTCGCCAGAGGCGAGCTGCAGACGATCGGCGCGACGACGCTCGAGGAGTACCGCAAGTACCTCGAGCGCGACTCCGCCCTGGAGCGCCGCTTCCAGCAGATCCGCGTGGACGAGCCCACGATCGACCAGACCGTGGAGATCCTGCGCGGCCTGCGCGACCGCTACGAGCAGCACCACAAGGTGCAGATCACCGACGAGGCGCTGCGCGCGGCCGGTGAACTGGCGAGCCGCTACATCTCCGACCGCTTCCTGCCCGACAAGGCAATCGACCTGATCGACGAGGCCGCCTCGCGGATGCGCATCAAGTCGATGACCTCACCGCCGGCCAACCGCGAGCTCGAGGGCGAAGTCGAGTCCACGCGTCGCGATAAGGAGGCCGCGATCGAGGCGCAAGAGTTCGAGAAGGCGGCGGCGCTGCGCGACAAGGAGCGCAAGCTGACGAACAAGAAACGCGAGCTCGAGCAGGCATGGGAATCCGGCGAGTCCGGGGAGCGCCCGTCGATTGGCGAAGAGGAGATCGCCGACATCGTCTCGATGTGGACCGGCATCCCCGTATTCAAGCTGACGGAGGCCGAGACGCAGAAGCTGATGCGCATGGAGGACGAACTGCACAAGCGCGTGATCGGCCAGCACCCTGCGATCGAGGTCATCTCCAAGGCGATCCGTCGCTCGCGCGCCGGTCTGAAGGACCCCAAGCGTCCGACCGGCTCGTTCATCTTCCTGGGCCCCTCCGGCGTGGGCAAGACCGAGCTCGCAAGGACCTTGGCCGAGTTCCTGTTTGGTGACGACGAGGCGCTGATCAGGATCGACATGTCCGAGTACATGGAGAAGCACGCCGTCTCCCGTCTGGTGGGCTCGCCCCCCGGCTACATCGGCTACGACGAGGGTGGGCAGCTGACCGAGGCGATCAGGCGCAAGCCCTACAGCGTGCTGCTGCTCGACGAGATCGAGAAGGCGCACCCGGACGTCTTCAACATCCTGTTGCAGATCCTCGAGGACGGGCGCTTGACCGACGCGCAAGGGCGCACGGTTGACTTCCGCCATGCGATTGTGATCATGACTTCGAACATCGGCGCTGCCGAGATCGCACGCAACACGCCGCTCGGCTTCGCGGTCTCCGACGACGAGACGGGCATCACCTATGACGACATGAAGAACCGCATCATGGGTGAGCTGAAGAAGGTCTTCCGGCCTGAGTTCCTCAACCGCATCGACGACGTGATCGTCTTTCACAAGCTGCAAAAGGAGGAGATCAAGCAGATCGTCGAGCTGCTGCTGCTGCGGATCCGCGAGTCGATGGCCGAACGCGAGCTACAGCTGGAGTTGACCGAGCCTGCCAAGGATCTGCTCGTCGACAAGGGCTGGGATCCGGCAATGGGCGCACGGCCGCTGCGCCGCGCGATCCAGCGCTACATCGAGGATCCGCTTGCAGACTTCGTGCTGCGCGAGCAGTTGATGCCGGGCGCAACCGTCGTGGTCGACCCGGCCGAGGGCGATGACGAGGGCGAGGTGCGCCTGTCGATCGTCAAGCCCAAGAAGCAGAAGACGCCTGTTGGCGTCGGCGCTGAAGGAGCCAGTGGCGAGGACATCGCTGACGGCGAGAGCCAGCCCGACGTCGACGTATCGGAGCTCGTCGAGCCCGACGATCAGTAGCGCGGGCAGTGACCTGAGCACCGCGCGGTTGGCACTCGAGCAGATTCGCCTCTCGCCGCTAGGTGCGGACGACTGGGAGGCGGCCGCACGTGTGTATGAGGCGGGGATCGCCGGTGGCAACGCGACCTTCGAGTCAAAGGCTCCCATGTGGGAGGACTGGGCACCTGCGCGCGCGGGATATCCAGCGATCGCAGCTCGCGACAGCGATGGTCAGCTGCTCGGGTGGGCGGCGCTCAGCCCCACCTCCACACGCGCTGTTTATCGCGGTGTGGGCGAGGTGAGCATCTACGTGGACCCCACACGTGCTCGTCGGGGTGTCGGGCGAGCGCTGCTTGACGCCCTGATCGAGACCTCCGAGCGCGAGGGCTTCTGGACACTGAAAGCTGGCATCTTCCCCGAGAACGTCGCCTCGATCGCTCTGCACGAGCACGCCGGCTTTGGGCTTGTGGGCACCAGCAAGCGGATCGGGCAGATGCCCGACGGGCGCTGGCGCGACGTGCTTTTGTTCGAGCGCCGCAGCGCCAGCGTCGGCTGCGACTGAGGCCGCGCTCTCGCGGCCCGCCACAGATGCGTCCCCACCGGGGCATACGCTCATGGCATGGCAAGGACAACCGTCCACGTATGTTCCCAATGCGGCTTTCAGTCAGCGCAGTGGCATGGGCAGTGTCCCGGATGTGAGGCGTGGAACACGCTCGTCGAGGAGCGGATACGCCCATCCACGCGCGGGGAGCCGCGCTCGGCCGCGGCCCGCGGCCCGCGGCGCTCGGGTGGCGAGAGTGCGGCGGCCACAAGGCCGCGCTTGGTGGCTCTGAGAGAGGTCGGAGCGACGACTGTCGAGCGTATGTCCACGGGCATCGGCGAGCTCGACCGTGTGCTCGGCGGTGGGCTGGTACCGGGCTCGCTTGTGCTGCTGGGAGGCTCTCCCGGGATCGGCAAGTCGACGCTCACAAACATGGTGCTGGGGTACCTACAGCAGGCCGGTCAACGAACGCTTTACGTCAGTGGCGAGGAGTCAGCCGAGCAGGTCAGATTGCGCGCGGAGAGGCTTGGATCGGGCCCTGCGCGCCCGGCGCTCGATGTTCCGATCCTCGCCGAGACTGATCTCGACGTGGTCCTCGACACGCTCGCTGAGCAGGCGCCGCAGGCATGTGTGATCGACTCGGTACAGACACTGCGCGCGGCCGACCTTTCCGGTGCGCCGGGCTCAGTCGGGCAAGTACGCGAGGTCGCCGCGAGAATCATGGAGCTCGCTAAGGCACGCGGTATCGCGGTCATCCTCGTCGGACACGTCACCAAGGAAGGTGCGCTGGCAGGACCCCGTGTGCTCGAGCATCTCGTTGACTGCGTGCTTCAATTCGAGGGCGAGCGCGAGCGCCCATACCGCGAGCTACGAGTGCTCAAGAACCGCTTCGGATCGACCAATGAGGCGGGTCTATTCGAGATGCGCCAGGGCGGTCTTGTCGAGGTGCTGGATGCCTCCGCGAGGTTCGTGGCTGAGGCGACACGAGCCCCCGGCAGCGTCGTCCTGGCGGCGATGGAGGGCTCGCGGCCGCTGCTCGTGGAGGTACAAGCGCTGGTGGCTCCCTCCGAGCTCGAGCAGCCCCGCCGGGTGGTCTCCGGGCTCGACCGCAATCGGCTGGCGCTGGTGCTGGCGATCCTCGCCCGCCATGGCCATGTCCGCACCGGTGGTGCGGACGTGTTCGTCAACGTCGTCGGCGGCGTGCGCGTGGATGAGCCAGGCTGCGATCTGGCGGTGGCTCTGGCGGTGGCGAGCGCCAGCCGTGGGGTGCCATTGCGAGGGACGCCACGAGCATGCTTTGGTGAGCTTGGGCTGACCGGTGAGCTGCGCTGGGTAGGGCACCCAGAGCGCCGCCTGGAAGAGGCAACCAAGCATGGTCTCAAGGAAGTGATCGCTCCAGCGGAGAGCGGACGCTCAGCATGCGAGGTGCCGACGTTGCGCGCGGCGCTAGCGGCGGCACTGCCGGCTGGTCCCCACGACGACCGCCCACGGACGATCTCAGAGCCTGCCGCGGCAGCGCTCGCGAACGTCGAGGATCGTAGGCCGCCGAGCGCCAAGCGGACTCTGCGGCCGGCTCCCGAGCCGGCCGCACGCGCCGGCTGAGCGCTCCCAACTGGCGCGGAATCCCCGGATCTTTAGGCGCTGGAACGGTGTGCGCCCAGTGTAGGAGCCGCTAACGGATCGCTAAATGCCCTAGAATGGGGGATCGTGGCACCAAGATCCGGCGAAGACCTAGACAATGAGGTAAGACCGGATCCGGGGTTGATGAGGGCGCTGGAGATGATCGCGCCCGGCACTGCCCTTCGCGAGGGCATCGAGAGCATCTTGCACGCGCGCACGGGCGGTCTGATTGTGATCGGCGAGCCTGAAGACCTGAGCTTCCTGAACTCGGGTGGGATCAAGCTCGAGATCGACTACACACCGGCGTTCCTCTACCAGATCGCAAAGATGGACGGGGCGATCATCCTCAACGCGAACGCCACCAAGATCACCATGGCGAACGTCCAGTTGATGCCCGATCCGACGATTCTCTCGCACGAGACAGGCACACGTCACCGCACCGCCGAGCGCGTCTCCAAGCAAACGGAAGCGCTGGTGATCGCCATCTCACAGCGTCGCGAGGTGGTGTCGGTGTACGTCGATGGCATGAAGTACATCCTCGAGGACATCCCCGTGGTGCTCGCCAAGGCAAACCAGGCGCTGGCGACCCTGGACAAGTTCCGCACACGCCTGGATCAGGTCTCCACACGCTTGACGGCGCTCGAGTTCGAGGGTGGCACGACATTGCACGATGTGCTGACCGTATTGCAGCGCTCCGAGCTGGTGACACGTATGGCCGTCGAGATCGAGCGCTACATCGTTGAGCTCGGTAGCGAGGGGCGGCTGATCGAGATGCAGCTGGAGGAGACGATGGTCGGTGCTGCAGCCGAGAAGGCGGCGCTGGTGCGCGACTACCTTTCCAGCTATTC
>DATBYJ010000031.1:0-13725 GCA_036513795.1 Solirubrobacteraceae bacterium
CGATAGCAGCAGCGGGAGGCGATAGTTGATGGCACAGCGTACGCCGGCTGAGATTCGCAGTTCGATCGAGGCTAACCGAGCGGAGCTTGCCGTGTCGGTAGCGCAGTTGCGCGGCGAGGTGACGCGTCTGACGGACTGGCGCGCTCACGTGGAGCGTCACCGCACCGAGATCACCGCGGGCGCCGCCGTTGTCGGGCTGATGCTCGGCGTCCGGATATTGCGCGGTCGTCGTCGCCGCGTCTGATCAGGCCAGCAGCGCGCGGGGAACGGCGCCTACGCCGATCAGGCCGGGGCCTGTGTAGGTGCCGATCACGGGACCGACCTCTGAGGTGAACACGGGTTCGGAGTCGAAGATCTCGCGACAGCGTTCGATCAGCCTCTGCGACTGCTCGGTTGCCTGGATGTGCTGCACGACCCAGCCGTCGGCGCCACCGTCGTGGAGCTCCTGCGCGTAGGCGACCATGCGCTCAAAGGCGCGGCCGGCGGTTCGCACGCGCTCGACGGGCACGATCTCGTACTCGAGTGAGAGGATCGGCTTGATTCTGAGCGTGCCACCGAGCCACGCCTGTGCTTTGCCGATGCGTCCGCCGCGCTTGAGGTACTCGAGCGTGTCGAGACAGAACCAAATACGCAGCGCCGAGCGGGCTTCGCGTACGCGCGCGATCACACCGTCTTTGTCCGCGCCTGAGCGCGCGGCCGCGCACGCGGCGAGGACCAGAAGGCCCATCCCGCCACAGGCCGTTTCGCCGTCGATTACTGCCACGCGCTCGCCGAGGCCGCGCTCGGCCAGCAGCGCGTGTGCCTGGCGGGCAGCCTCGCACGTACCGGAGATGCCGCCCGCGAGATGGATGGAGACGATGTCGCGGCCGTCCTGCAGCAGCGGCTCCCAGACGGCCAGGAAGTCGCCGATCGACGGCTGCGAGGTGCTCGGCAGTTCACGGTCGTCGCGCAGGCGCTCATAGAACGCGTCGAATCCATCCATCTCCAGCTCGCGCTCAGGCTGCCCCTGCCAGCCCACATACAGGCTGACCTGATGGACATCTTCCGCGTCGGCTAGGCCGCGCGGGAGGTAATGAGTGCTATCGGTTGCGACCGCGACTGCAGGCATGCGGCGCGGGACGCTACACCAACGCCTGGGCGAGCTCCCCCGACTCGTACATCTCGGTCACGATGTCGCAGCCCCCCAGCAGCTCACCGTCTACGAATAGCTGGGGGATTGTCGGCCAGTCGGAGATCGCGGAGAGCTCCTGGCGAATGCGCGGGTCGGGCAGGACATCGACGGCTGCAAACGGGGTGTCGAGTGCTTGCAGGGCGGCAACTGTGCGCGCGGAGAAGCCACACGCGGGTGCCTCGGGGGTGCCCTTCATGAACAGGATCACCTTGTGCTCGGCAATGGCCTGCGCGATCGCGTCGCGAATCGGGTTTGACTCTCCCTCGGCCGGCGGCGCGGAGGCCGGCTCGGCGGTGGACATGGGAAGCGGTTCGAACTGGCTGGTGGACATTTATCGCTCCTGGGTTTCAGAGGGTCTGGATCTTCGATGGGGTCTGCGTCTTCAGCGCGAGCGCGTGGATCGCTCCGCCGATCTCCGCTCCGAAGACCTCGTAGACGAGACGGTGCTGCTGGATGCGGCTGAGGCCGTCAAACGCGGTGGCGGTGACGGTTGCGCGGAAGTGATCGCCGCCGCCGGTGTAGTCCTCGACGTCTGCGTGCGCACCTGGGATGGCGACCTCGATGCGCTGCTTTATGTCGTCTGCGGAGGGCATCTGCTCAAGAGATTAGAAGGTCTCGACGCGGGTCTGGTGCGCCCTCGTGCTACCGCTATACTTTGGAAAGTCTTGGAGCTAGCCACAGGAGCTGTAGCGATGATTGAGATCACCGACAAGGGCGCCGAGAAGGTGCATGAGTTTCTCGCCTCGCAGCAGGCTGATGTCAGCGTGGCGGGCCTGCGCGTGGGTGTACGAGGCGGCGGTTGCTCAGGCTTCCAGTATCAGCTGGCCTTCGACGAGCAGCGCGAGAGCGACGTCGTGTTCGAGAGCCACGGCCTGAAGCTGCTGGTGGACGGCGAGAGCTTGCAGTTCGTTCGTGGCTCCACGATCGACTACGAGGAGAGCCTGCAGGGCGCGGGCTTCAAGGTCAACAACCCGAACGTCGTTGCCGCATGCGGCTGCGGATCCTCGTTCCGGGTAGCCGAGGAGGAGCAGGTCTCAGCAGTCTGAGGCTGGGAGGCGCGCGCGCCTATTGGCTGCTGGCGCGGGCGCTTACCATAGGCTGCCTGGCATGGCAGTCCTGCCCCAAGCACTACGGAGCTTGACGCCGGCGGCGGTACGCGACGAGGTGCACCTGCGCGCGCTGGCCCTCGGACTTGGTCTAATCCCGCCGCGCACGATGCATTCAAGCGTAGATGCACGGATGTTGCTCGACGCCGCTCGCGATGCTCGGCTGGTAGTGGAGATCGGCGTCTACGAGGGCGCCTCTGCACGTGCCCTCGTGGAAGTTCTCGGCAGTAAAGCGGAGTTGCATCTGATCGACCCGTTTGGGTTGCACCCTGACGCGTTGCCTGGTGGCTGGGGAGCGAGCGAGTGGGCCACGCGACGTACGCTCGCTCGCGCGGTCGCGCGTCGCGGGAGCGAGGCACCGACTGTGCGGTGGCACGTGGCGCTCTCTCAGCACGTAGCGGTCGGCTGGGGTGTCCAGGTCGACTTGGTGTTCATCGACGGCGATCATTCGGAACAAGGGTGCGAGCACGACTGGTCCGCGTGGAGCCCATTCGTGGCGGCAGGTGGACGGGTTGTCTTCCACGATGCGCGCGAGGGGCAACCGGACGGTCGCGGCCTGCCGGGTCCCACAGCGGTTGTCAGTCGCCTGTTTCGCGGTGCCGGGACTCCGGGCTGGGAGATCGTCGCTGAGGCCGACCGCACGGTGGTCGTTCGTCGCACGCGCTGAGCTGCGGCTGCGGCGCTTGTAGTTTCGACCGCGGGCGCTTATAGCACTAGACGACTAGCAAGGCCGACGTCTACGTCAGCAGTCTGCTGGTCGGCAGGCGCCGAAAGGCGGAGGGCTTGACTGCTACGGGGGGTTGACGGCACGTCAGGCACTGTGGTACGTTCGACGCGACATGATGTCAAGCGTCGCTGAGGGGTGTGGATTGCCCTTCTCTACAGGGCAGTTCGGGCTTCCATCTGGAAGTGAACCCCGTAGCGAGGCGATGTTGCCGGGGCTTGACCTTGACTCAGTTGATGTTTTCTGGGAAGGTCACACGCACAGGACTGTTGGCAGTAGCTACGGCTAACGGCTACGACCGGCTTGGGGCAGTTGTGTTCAGACAGGGGATTCTCAGGTCGGTCGCTTTATTCCTAGAGGGAAAAGGAGCAGTGAACAGATGAAACGCACTAGGATCATGGGGCTCTGCGTCATGGCTGCGTTGGCTGTGGTCGCCTTTAGCGCGATCGCCGCCTCGAGCGCATCCGCGGCGTCGTACAAGTACTGCGATGCGATGAAGAAAGGCGAATACACGACGTCGACCTGTGCCACGAAATCAGCCAAGCTGCACAAGGGTCACTTCGAATTGAAATCGGTCGAAGCCTGTGTCGCCCAGAAGAAAGGTGAATACACGACGAACGCCTGCACCACAAAATCGTCGAAGCCGCACAAGGGTCACTTCGAAAAGGTCGGCGGTCGTGGTTACACCACCGCAACCGGCGAAGCCAAGCTTGAAACCCCTTCCCTTGGTGGAACGGTGAAATGCTCGGCGAGTAAAGGCGCAGGGGAGATCACCGGGCCAAAGACGGCAAGCCTGCAGGTGACCTTCACTGGCTGCGAAACCAAAGGTGTGCCGTGTGAGAGTGCCGCAACGCTTGGCTCGATCACCACTCTGGCACTGGAAAGCACGCTTGTCGGCCACGGCGAAAAAGGCCTCGGCGGCAAAGGCGAACCGCTTGCCGGCGAAGTCTGGACCGACATCAAAGGCTTGGCCGCCAACGGTGGCATTCAGGCCATCTTCGGTTGTGAAGGTATTGGCTACTTCAGGTCGACCGGTACGCTCGCGGGCGTCGACGGCGGGGTCAACAAACTGGCCTTCTCCGGTACGACGAACTTCGAAAATGGCATTGGTGAACAGGGCCTAGAAACAGCCGTCTCATCGAGCCCAACGTTCCCGCCCGCGGAAACGCTTGGTCCGTTCGCGTCGACTGAGGTCACGAAAAGCTCAATCACGTTCGAAAAAGAAGTTGACGTAACTTCCTGATCGAATGTGGCAATGATCGGCTCGCGGGCTTTAGCCCCGGGGAGGCGGTTAGTAGACAGACGCGTGCGCGGGGTCCTACGACCTCGCGCACGTTTTTGGTCGCTGCTGAGGTTTGACAACAACGCGTGAAGCGCTAGACTTTAGAAGAGGTTAGATGTACTAGGGGACAAGTGGTTGTGGACGGCTGGGGAGCCAGAGAGGGTGGAGGGTGCGGGCCGAGGTTGACAGTACGGATTGCTGCTCAGCGGATCGCGACCGGGGGCGCTTGTTCACTGGCTGGTCGGTGACGAGGCGGGCGCGTCACGCAAGCTATCGGCTCGCCCCTGCGCTCGCTGCCGCTCTGGGGGTGCTGCTGCTGTCGTGCTCCGGGGCTTTAGCGGCGAGTCAACGTGGACACACCTTTGCGTTTCGGTTCGGCTCGTTCTCGAACCCCACGGGTGTTGCGGTGAACGACGCAACGGGTGATGTCTACGTCGCCGATGGCAAGCGCAAACGGGTAGCGGAGTTCGAGCCGGTCGATAGCGGTGGCCAACTGGTCGGCGAGACCGAATCGAGCTCGTGGGAAGCGGTGAGCGTGCCATCGCCGGAAGCGATTGCCGTGGACAACTCGGTCGAAGGCACAGATCCGTCTGCTGGCGACGTCTATGTCGTGAACAACGAAAAGGCGATCTATAAGCTCAGCGCCGAAGGCAAGCAGCTCGAAGTGATCAAGGCGCCTGGGGGGAGTGCGGTAGTCAAAAAATTTGCCGCGATCAAGGGCCTTGCCGTCGATCCACATGGGGACCTGTTCGTCTATCAGGAAGACGGCAAAATCTTTCGCTTCAACAATGCGATCGCCAACGAAGGGGTCTCCGATCAGGCCACACCGGAAGCCGCCGGCGGGAGGCCGGGGTTCGCGGTCGATGCCGAAGGCGATTTCTACATCGGCGACCAAGGGGAAGCGGGCGCAAGCGAACTCCAATCTGGTCTGCTGCGTGAAGCCGCGATTGAATACAAGGAAACACGCACTCTCGAAGCTACGGAACCGCCGTTCGCCGTGGTGGCGAAGCTGGCGGGCAACACCGACAGCATCGTGGTGCCGGCGCTCGACTACGAATTCACGAGTGGCGTGGCAGTCAATGCCTACGACGAAACTGGCAACGAAGTAAATGAACGCGACGACGCGTATGTGCTGAATGTGGCTGGTGCGGCGAGTGAGAAGATCACCTCAGTCGCCGCCTTTGCCCCGGAGACGGGGGAACACGAAACGGGTGATCTGATCCAGCGATTCAGCGCGCCGGGATTGAGGGACGGTGACGCCATCGCAGCGGACGGTAAGACAGGTGCTATCTACGTGGCTGATGCGGCGAGCAACTCCGACAACGTCGACGTATTCGAGCTCGAACAGCCAGGGGCGCCAAAGGTTGAACACGTAACGGCAGCAAGCTCGGTAGGCACGGAGGTCTTGAGCGCGAATGTCGACCCCGCTGGCGCCGGGACGGACTACTACTTCGAATACGGGACCAGCCCTTGTGCCATGCCCTCGGCATGCAGCACCAGTCCGCCGGTCGATGTCGGCGGAGGCTTTGGCGATAAACCAGCGCGCGTCGAACTCCCCGGTTTGCAGCCCGGTGCCTACTACTACCGTGTCATCGCGCAAAACGAACACGGCGAGACCGAAGGCGCCGAAGGCACGTTCGCGGTCGTCGCTACGGTCACTGAGCTACCCGATGGTCGGGCGTGGGAACTGGTATCCCCGCCGAATAAGGACGGCGCGGAACCGGAAGCTCTTACCCGTGAAGGCGGTGTGATCCAGGCCGCAGAAAGCGGAAGCGCGATCACCTACGTTGCCGACGGGCCGATGCCGGCTGGGGAAGGGGTTGAAGGCAACCGCGATCCAGAATATCCGCAGATCTTCTCCACGCGAGGCGCAAAAGGATGGAGTTCGCAGGACATTGCCACGCCGGTCACCGAGGGCACTGGCGTTGAAGTCGGAGCGCCTCCGGAGTACCAGTTCTTCTCCCCCAACCTGGCGCTCGCACTCGTGCAGCCTGCGGTCGGTGCACCGGAATCGGGATCGCTGGCAGACCCCCCACTCGCGCCAGGCGAAACCGCAGACAAGACGATGTATCTGCGCGCTCAGCAACCGATCACCGGAGCTGAAGAATTCCTGCCAGTGCAGCCGAGCCAAGCGGAAGCAGCAAGCTATGAAGCGGCTGCGGGAAACGCCGAACAGGGCGCATCGCTAACTCCCGGCTACGTGGCGCTGGTGACCGATCTCAACCCTCCCGGCGAGGGCATTAGCGAATTCGGCGGTGGACTCAAGGAAGGGGTGGAATTCGTGAGCGCCAACGCCGACCTCAGTGATGCCGTTTTGAAGTCCTGGAGAGGCGAACGGGGTCTCTATGAGTGGACTGGGGTACAGCAGCCACTGAAGAAGGTCAGCATCCTTCCCGAAAGCGAATCGCTGGTCGAACCCGAACACGCCTTCCTCGGTGGACCGCTCAGCGCCAACAGCCGCAACGCGATCTCGAACGATGGCTCCCGTGTCATCTGGACGACCAACAACGCGTCCTTGCTTGGCAGCGGCGACGACCTGTTCGTGCGCGACACCGTGACCAATGAGACGCTGCAACTCGATACCTTCCACGGGGTCTCGCCGCAGAATGCGTCCCCCAATGCGGTGTTCCAGACGGCAGACGCAAGTGGGTCGAAGGTCTTCTTCACGGACACCCGTCGCTTGACGCCGAGCTCGAGGGCCACGGAACGCAGCCCGAACCTCTACGTGGCCGAACTCGAAGGCGGCCAAGTGCAAGGGAGTCAGCTGACGGCCACACTCACGGATCTCACGCCCCAGGAAGGCGCCAAAGTTCAGTCTGCGACGGGAGAAGGCGGAGGCGTGATCGGTGCTGGCGAAGAAGCAGGCGGCGGGCTGAACGTTTACTTCGTCGCAGATGGAGTGCTTGCCGCGGGAGCGACGCCCGGCTACTGCAGGACCGAAGCGGAATCGCTGGTCCCGCCCGACACGACCTGCAGCCTGTACGTGAAGCACTTCGCCCGTGGCGGATGGGAACCGACGAAGTTCATCGCCGCGCTCTCCTCCGAAGATCAGCCCGACTGGCTGAGCACGGGACAGGACGACGATCTGACTGAGCTGACCTCGCGAGTTTCGCCGAACGGCCAGTACCTCGCGTTCATGTCCAACCGCAGCCTCACGGGATATGACAACGAAGACGTAAGTAGCAAAGGGGCCAAAGAAGTCCGACGCGACGAGGAGGTCTACCTCTACGACGCGAGCACTGGGCGCATCAGCTGCGCATCGTGTAATCCCACCGGAGAACAGCCCACAGGCGTGCTCGACACGAAAAATGCTGGTGAAGGGATCGGCCTGCTCGTGTCTCGACCAAAGACCTGGGAACTGTTCGGTGTCGATCACTGGCTCGCCGGGAGCCTCCCAGGTTGGACCTCCGTATCAGCATCGGACGCTCTCTACCAGTCCCGCTACCTCTCAAACGAAGGGCGCCTGTTCTTCAACAGCGCCGACGCTCTCGTTCCCATAGCCAAGCCCACTCGCACCGAGGGAGTGAACGGCACAAGCCAGCAGGTCGGCGTGGAGAACGTCTATGAGTACGAGCCGAGTGGAGTCGGTGGTTGCTCAGAGGCATCAGGATGTGTGGCGCTGATCTCATCGGGCGCATCCGAAAGCGAATCGGCCTTCCTCGACGCAAGCGCCACTGGCAATGACGTCTTCTTCCTGACGGCGCAATCGCTCTCATCGCAGGACAAGGACTCGAACTTCGACGTCTACGACGCGCATGTGTGCGAACCGACCTCGTCACCGTGCGTCTCTCCTGCAGCCAAGACGACCACCAAGTGCGAAGAAGGAGGCGGCGAAGCGTGCCAGCCGTACACGCCCGCACCTGGCTTCGCGGCCCCCGCCACCTCGACGCTGCCAGGCGCGAGCAACCTCGTGCAGCAGATCCACGTACTCAGCGAAAAAGAATCGGAAAAACCCAAACAAAAGCCACTGACACGTGCCCAGAAGCTCGCCAAGGCGCTCAAGACGTGTAGGAAAGACAAGAAGAAGCTCAAGCGCGTGGCATGTGAAAAGCAGGCGCGTAAGAAGTACGTTCCGGTAAAGAAGAACACAGCAAAGAAGAGCTCCGGGGTGAGCTCGAAATGAGCGTCCGCTGGCATCCAATCGCGGCTTTTGTCCTCGTGGTCGGCGTACTGCTCGTCGCGTTGGTGTGTTCGGCGCCGGCGCTTGCGCAAACGGCTGCAGCGCCTCACTGGCGGATCGAATCCCACACGGCGCCCACGAACCTCCCCGTGGGGGGCGAAGGCATCGTGATCGTGGATGCCGCAAACATCGGGGACGCCGAAGTTGACGGGCGCGCCAGCAAGGCCAGGATCCTCGACGCACTGCCCGCCAACGTCACAGAAGTCACGAAGATCGAAGCGGGGGACGAAGGCACGCCGAGGTTCTCGTCTATTAACGGGCAGGAATTCAAGGAAGACTTCCTTTGCACGAAGTCGCAGAGCGGCGCCGCATGGCAGATCGAATGCACCTACGGCAACGAGCTCGCTCCCTTCGAACAGCTTGAAGTGCTCGTCTACGTCAAGACACGCGTCACGAGTGGCGAAGAAGACAGCAAAGTCAGCGTTGAAAACGGCGGCGCGCCGCCGGAGTCGGTCGTGGCGCCGATCAAAGTAAACGGTGTACCAACCATGTTTGGTGTCGAAACCTACGAACTCACCCCCGAAAACGAGAACTTCGAACCGGACACCGAAGCCGGCGCGCACCCGTTCCAGTTGACCACGACGTTCAACCTCAACGAGACGCTGCAGCACTACGGCGGAGACGCTCAGCCGCAGCCCTCAGCGCCCGCGCTCGAGAAGAACCTGAGCTTCGAACTGCCGCCAGGGCTGATTGGTGATGCAAACGTCGTCGGCAACCCCAACGCGGTGCAGCAGTGCTCAGACCTGGACTTTGGGGTTCATGGCGAAGCCGACATCAACGCGTGCCCGGAAGACACCGCCGTTGGCGTTGCCTCCGTCGAGTTCGAGGATCCGATCCCTCCGCTCTTTTATGACACCAAGGTCGTGCCCGTGTTCAACCTCGTGCCAGCACCGGGCGAGCCGGCTCGCTTCGGCTTCGAGGTCAACAACGTGCCGGTGGTACTCGACACCGCGCTACGGACGGGTGACGACTACGGCGTCACCGTCAGTGTCCAGAACGCATCCGAGGCCGTCCAGGTTCTCGCCAGTCGTGTGACTTTCTGGGGGGTGCCCACCGACAAGCGCCACGATGACGCGCGTGGCTGGCAGTGCCTAGGCGCCGGCAGCTATGTGGAGCGGATCACGAGTGAGCCGCGGTGCGCCAACCCTGAAGTCACATCGCCGACACCCTTTCTGACCCTCCCGACGACGTGCGAGTCGCTCGCGTCGACTTCGACAGGGCGCTCGTGGGATGGGGAATCGTACTCCGTGGGAGAAACCTCACCGATCGAACAGAAAAAACCGCCGCTCATAACTACGGGCTGCCAGAGTCTCGACTTCGAACCGTCGATCGAAGTCAAGCCAGACACCGAGGCGGCGAGCACTCCCACGGGGATGTCTGTCACGGTCACCCTGCCGCAGCAGGGCACGCTCCAAGCGGAAGGAAAAGCCGAGGCCGACCTGAGCGCGACGACGCTCGAATTGCCCGAAGGGCTGCAGACGAGTGCCGGCGCCGCCAACGGACTGGCCTCCTGCTCGGCTGGGAAAATCGGCTTCAACCAGGCGGGCAACAGCAACTTCAAAGAAGGACTGGCGGAACCGGCACAGGTTGAAAACAATGATTTCTCCGCGCTACCCGCTAGCTGTGTCGAAACATCGAAAATCGGCACTGTCAGCATCAACACCCCGGACCTGGAAGAAGAACTGCACGGGTCCGTATATCTGGCCAGCCAGGACACCAACCCATTTGCCTCTCCACTGGTGCTCTACATCGTGGCCAAAGAAAAGAAGTCTGAAGTGCTCGTCAAGCTCGCCGGCGAAGTACAGATCAACCAGGCAACGGGTCAGCTGACCTCCGTCTTTAAGAACACGCCCCAGGCGCCGTTCGAAAGCCTGACACTCGAACTGTCGAACACGGAAAGGGCGGCGCAGGCCACGCCGGCTCGTTGCGGTACATACGAAGCAAAAGCGACGTTCACGAGAGCCTTGAATATAGGGGCGAAAGGGGAAGTCGAAACAACCGAAACACAGCCACGGAGTTCGTCATTCCAAATCACATCGGGCCCCAACGGCACTGCCTGCCCCGGCCAACAGCTGCCGTTCGAACCGACCTTCTTGGGTGGCGCGAGCAACCCGCAGGCGGGCGCGTTCACGCCGTTCACCGTCACGATCGGTCGCCCGGACGGGAGCCAGTCGCTCGAAAAGATCGACCTGGAACTGCCCCCGGGCCTGGCCGCGTTGATCTCAAGCGTGGAACTGTGTCCCAACCCGCAGACAATCGCGCTGGAAACGACCGCAGAACCGGCGTGTCCGGCGGCCAGCCAGATCGGCAACACAACCGTCCTTTCCGGTTTGGGCGGCAAGCCGGTGGAACTCCACGGCAAGCTCTACCTGACCGAAGGGTATGCAGGCGCGCCCTTTGGCCTGCTAGCGGTGACCGAAGCCAAGGCGGGACCGTTCAACCTCGGCTTCGTAAATGTGCGCTCACAGATCTTGGTCAACAAAGAAACAGCCGCTGTCACGGTCCGCAGTGAGCCGATTCCACAGATGCTCAAAGGCGTGCCCGCGCAAATCAAAGAGCTTAACGTCACCGTCGAACGGCCGGGCAACCAGCCGTTCGAGTTCAACCCTACGAATTGCGAAGGCCTCAGCATCACCGGCGGGCTGACGGGCTACGAAGCGGGGAACTCGGGCATCTCCGAGCCGTTCCACCCGTCCAACTGCGCGGGGCTGCCGTTTACGCCGAGGCTGGCGGCGACGGTGCTCGGCCAAGGCAGCAAAGCAAACGGCACCGAATTCAAGGTCAAGGTTGAATCGGAAGGGCTCGGGCAGGCCAACATCCGCAAGGTCGATCTGACCCTGCCGGAAGTGCTGCCGTCGCGACTGACAACGATCCAGAAAGCATGCTTGGCAGCGGTCTTCAACACGAACCCGGCCGCCTGCGATGAAGGCTCTGACATCGGCGAAGGGATCGTGTATACGCCCGTGTTGAAGCAGCCGCTGAGGGGTCCCGCCTACCTCGTATCGCATGGCAATGCGGCATTCCCCGATGTCGAGTTCGTGCTGCAGGGCGAAGGCATCACGTTGGTCCTCGACGGCAAGACGGACATCAAAAAAGGCATCACCTACTCGAAGTTCGAAACTGCGCCTGACGCGCCGTTCACCAAATTCGAAACGATCCTGCCCGCCGGCCCTCACTCGGCGCTGACCGCCAACGTGCCGGCAACAGAAAACTTCAGCCTGTGTAAGCACGCCTCGAGTCTGGCGATGCCGACGACGATCGTCGCGCAGAACGGCAAGACGATCGTGCAAAGCACGAAGATCGCACTGGTCGGTTGTGGCGGTGTGCTCGGCTCCAAAGTCAAGAAGCTCAGCAGAGCCCAGCACCTCGCAAAAGCGCTCAAGCTCTGCCGCACTAAGTACCGCAAGCACAAGAGCAAGCGCACGGCCTGCGAACGCCTTGCGCACAAGAGATACGGCCAGGCGCACAAGCAGAAGAGCTCGAAAAAGAAGTAGAGGAGCTTCCGTCCCCTCCCCGTTTCGCGCGACCGGGGGCTCACACGGCTCGGGGCGGGCCAGCTAGCCGGGCTCGTTGTCCAGCGAGCGCCACAAATAGCGGCAGGCGAGCGTTCGGTGCGGGCGCCACGGTTCAGCGAGCTTTTCCATGGTCGGCACATCAGGCAGGCCGTCGAGGCCGTACGCGCGTTCGATCGCCCGGCGGATACCGAGGTCGCCCACCGGCAGCACGTCTGGGCGATCGAGGTGGAACATGAGGAACATGTGCGCCGACCACAGGCCGAGGCCCTTGACCGCGACCAGCTCCGCGATCGCGTCCTCGTCGGAGAGCTCGTCCAGGTGCTCCAGCTCCAGTTCTCCCGACAGTACGTGTTCGGCGAGCGAGCGCAGATAGCCGACCTTGGCGCGTGACAGGCCGGCGGCAGCGCGCAGCGCTTCGGGATCGTCGGCGAGGATCTCCTGCGGTGTTGGCGGGCGGTCATCAAAGCGCGCCGTCAGGCGCCCGTAGATGGTGCGCGCCGCCAGTACCGACAGCTGCTGGCCGGTGATCGTGCGCACGAGCGCGCCGTAATGGTCATCGCGCTCTGGCCTGCCAGCACGTGCATCCCCGAGCGGACCTACGGCGTCGATCACCGCTGCCAGCACCGGATCGGCGCGGCGCAGGTGCGCGAGACCGCGCCTAGGAGGCAGGGGAGAGCGCCTCGAGCGCCACAGGCTCGCCGTCGAGCGCGTTCAGCGCCCGCTCGAGCGACATCGCTAGGCACGTAAAGCTGGGCGTATCACGAATCGTGAAGCGCGATGCCTCCGTCGTGCGAAGGCGCTGCACGAGATCCAGGAACGTGCCCACGTCATCGGTGTCGAACGCCACGACGAACTCCTGGTCGTCGAGGCCGAAGGAGTAGGTCGTGTGGTTGTCCACGCCTGGGTATTCACGTCCAACCTGGATGTGGCCCTGCATGATCCGCCAACGCTCCTCCGCTGGGAGCGCGTACCACTCGCGCGACTTCACGAACGGATACACAAACACGTAGCGGCCGCGAAAGCCGCGCGCGGTGTTGCGCTCGTCATCGGAGTATTCCGAGCTCTTGCGCATGCCCAGGAACGAGTAGGGGGTCTGCGCCCACTGCATCAGCCCGCTTTGGGCCAGGACCACGTGGAACTCGTGGATGCGGTCCAGGTTCTCTGCCTCGGAGACGAGCAATAGCTCTGCATCTCCGCGTGTACCTACCAGCGAGAGCGTTTGCAGCTGGTGTCCGTCCGCAAAGTCCTCGCACGCGGCCGCGAACTCGCGCTTGTCCTGCGCCCGGCGCTCGGAGTCCAGGCGTCGCCACTCGGGCTCCATCTTCAAGAATGTGTACTTGACGAAGTGGCGCGTGCTCATGGCCGGATTATCGCACCGTCGCCGCCTGCGCCATTTCCCGACCCGCGACCTCGCCGGAGGCTAAAGTAGGAGGCCGTGCGGATCGCGCTTCTCTCGCCGTACTCGTGGACATATCCTGGTGGCGTCACTCGCCACATAGAGGCGCTCGCCTACGAGTTGACGGCTGCAGGCCACGAGGCGCGCATCCTCGCGCCGTTTGACCCCGACGACGCGCTGTCGGTGCGCCTGCATCGCGGCGCGCGCCCACAGCGGCGGGAGGTTCGCGATGAGTTCGTGTCGCTGGGGCGCACCGTCGGGCTGCCGGCCAACGGGGCCGTGTCGAACATGGCGCTGACGCCGCGCGCCGTGCGCACGATGCGCCGGGAGCTACGCGACGGCGGCTACGAC
>DATBYJ010000032.1:0-10921 GCA_036513795.1 Solirubrobacteraceae bacterium
CCCCCAACAAGGAGCCCTATTTCTTCGCCGACGAGCTGCACCCGCCGCTCGCCACGCCACGCAGCTTCGGCCGGACTCCCGGCACGCTGGAGGAGTACCTGACGCTATTCGAGCCTGCCTTGGCGGAGCAACGCACAGGCGAGGCATCGGCCCCGTATCTGTGGTCGCGCACCGCCGCTGGACGGATCGCTGAAGTGCAGCCCGAGGCGCGCATCATCGCGATCCTGCGCGAGCCCTCCAGCTTCCTTTACTCACTGCACCTGCAGTTCGTGCAGATCTACATCGAGCCGGAGACCGATATGCGCAAGGCGCTCGCCCTCGAGGACTCAAGGCGCGAAGGCAAGAATCTGCCCGAGCACGCCTTCTGGGGGCCACAGGGCACCCTGTACTCAGACTACGTCCGCTACGTCGAGCAACTGCTTCGCTACCAGACGCTGTTCGGTTCCGAGCAGATGCTCGTGCTCGTTTATGACGACTACCGCAAGGACAACGAGGCGGTCGTGCGGGAGGTGCAGCGGTTCCTCGCAGTGGACGACAGCTACCCGCTCAACGTCAAAGAATCCAACCCCACTGTGCAGGTGCGCTCGCAGCGTTTGCACTCAATCATTCATGCGGTCGCATCAGGCAGTGGTCCGCTGCCACGGGCTATGCAGGGTCTTGCCAGCACAGCGGGGTCGCGGCTGATCAGTCGCCAACGGGCCATCGAGATCAGAAATAGAATGCTTTTCACCGCTCCCAGCGCACCCGATCAGCAACTGATGCTCGAGCTGCGCCGCCGCTTCAGGCCCGAGGTGGTCGCACTGAGTGAACATCTCGGGCGCGACCTCGTCACGCTCTGGGGCTATGACGATCTCAGCTGACCAAGTCTCGGTCGTCGTACCCACGTACAACGACCTTGGTCGTATCGGCGATGCGCTCAGCTCGATCCTCGAGCAGACGCTGACGCCGGCGGAGATCATCGTCTCCGACGACGCCTCTCCGGAAGACGTGGAGGGCTTCGTACGCAGGTTTGTCGAGTGCCATACCGACAGCGTCCCGATTCGCTACGTCCGCCGCGCGTCCAACGGTGGTGACGCGGCCGCACGCAACGCCGGCATCGCCGCCGCCACGGGGGAGTGGATTGCGATCTGCGACTCCGACGACATCTGGGCTCCCACCAAGCTCGAGCGCCAGATCAGCTTCATCCGCGAGTGGAGTGGCGACACCCGCATCGCACTGCTTGGCACCCACGGCTACAACGTCAACGACGCCAAGAAGATCATCTCGCCGGCCATCATGGGACCCGCAAGCGTGGAGGATTACAACGCCGTCAGAGCACGCGGCGGCCTGTTCTTCCTGATCCACTCTTCAATCCTCTTCTCCCGCGCCGACTACAACGCCGTCGGTGGCTACACCACCGCCGAGTACGGCGCCGCCAATGAGTTCGACATGTTCTGTCGCATGGCCGAGCTTGGCGTTGTCATGAATCTGCCCGAGCAGCTCGTCTACTACCGTAAGCGTGCCGGCTCGATGCAGCTCGAGCGCTTCTGGGAGCGCCACCGCAATGTCACCCGCCTGTGGGCCAACCAGCGCCGGCGCGCTCAGGGCCAGGAGCCTCTAAGTAGAGAGGAGTTCGCAGCCCAGGAGGCGTCCGCCTCTGCGCGGATCCGTCTGATCCGCAGAAAGCGGGTATGGGGGATGTACTACTACCGAGCCGGCGCAACAGACATGATCAACGGCCATCGCCTGCGCGGTGCCCTCGAGCTGGCGCTCGCTTCAGTCCTAGATGGCACCCGCTTTCGCAGCGGCCTGCGCAGCCTACGAGGCGCTAAGTGGCGACGATCACATAGCTGAGCGCGCCGATCGCATACGATTGCCTCGCATCTGCACGCGCCGTCCGCCAGCAATCTGCTGGCGCCCCAACTACCGGCGCTCAACCTACCAAGGAGAGAGTCACACATGCCCGAAGCAGTGATCGTCGACGCCGTCCGCACGCCCATCGGGCGCGCTGTCAAGGGATCGCTCAAATCGGTCCGCGCTGACGACCTCGCCGCGGTGCCGCTGCGCGCGATCGTCGAGCGCAACCCGCAGCTCGACCCGAAGTCGATCGTTGACGTGATGATGGGCAACGCTGCCAACACCGGCGAGGCGGGCTACAACGTCGCCCGCAACGCCACGCTGATCGCTGGCATCGACCACCATGTGCCTGGCACAACCGTCAACCGCTTCTGCGCGTCCTCGCTGCAGACCGCGCGGATGGCCTTCCATGCGATCAAGGCGGGCGAGGGCGACACCTACATCGCTGCCGGCGTCGAGGCTGTCTCACGCGGCGGCGAAGGCGCGCCGTTCGAGTTCAACAAGATGCTCGATGGCTCCGAGAACTCGCTGTACAACGTCTACATCCCCATGGGCCTCACCGCCGAGAACGTCGCCGACCGCTGCAAAGTCTCACGCGAGGCGCAGGACCAGTGGGCGGTGATCTCGCAGAACCGCGCCGTGCAGGCACAGGAATCGGGCCACTTCGACAAAGAGATCGTGCCGGTCACCGCTCCCGCGCACACGACCACCGACCGGGAAGGCAACGAGGTCGAGGTGCCGGAGCAGGTCGTGACCAAGGACGACGGCCCGCGCCCGGGCACGACAATCGAGAAGCTCGCCGCGCTGCCGCCCGCGTTCAGGCCCGACGGCACCGTGACGGCAGGCAACGCCTGCCCGCTGAACGACGGCGCCGCGGCGCTGCTGATCATGTCCGACGAGCGCGTCCGCGAGCTCGGGATGAAGCCGAAAGCCCGCATCATCGCCTCGACGGTCGTGGCGATCCGTCCCGAGATCATGGGTTTGGGGCCGATCCCAGCGATCGAGCAGCTGCTGAAGAACACGGGCATGACAATCGACGACATCGACGTGGTCGAGATCAACGAGGCGTTCGCCGCGCAGATCGTGCCATGCAAAGAGGACCTGAAGATCTCCGACGAGAAGCTCAACCCGTTCGGTGGCGCCATCGCCCTCGGTCACCCCTTCGGCATGACCGGCGCGCGCATCATGACCACGCTGCTCAACGACCTGGAGACACTCGACGGGACCTTCGGCATCGAGTCGATGTGCGTCGCCGGCGGCATGGGCATGGCAATGCTCGTCGAACGCTTGTAGCGATTTGTCTGCGGGGGAGCGGCGGGCGGGCTCAGTCGAGCTTGTCGTAGCCCCACAGGCTCACCAGATCGCGGCCGAGGTGGTCGCTCAGTGCGACCACCTCGGGCTTGAAGCGTTCGCGCAGCTCCAGCATGAACTCCTCATCAGGCGGCGGTACCTCGGCCTGCACGAGCCGGTTTTTGATGACCTGCAACATGCCCGCGCGCATCGATCTCGTCGTCAGCGCTCGGGTCGTAGCCTTCGTCGATCGTGCGATCGGACCACTGCCGCGGGAGACCGTCTTGATCACCTGTGCAGCTCGCTGAGAGCGCACCGTGTGTTTCGTCACGTTCGCCTTCTGGATGTCCAGTGGGGCCGTCTCCTCGACACCAATGAACTCGAGGACCTGGCGCAGCGTCGCCTCGTTGTCGCGGCGAAAATCGTCGTAGATCAACACCAGGATTTGGTCCGCCGAGAAGCGAGCGTGGTAGCGGCTCAGCTGCTCCACGTAGCGCACGTGCTCTGAGTACTGAAGCAGCTGTGGACGGTGCGAGCTCCGCGGAATGTGCTTGCCCGCACGCCTTGCATCCTCGAGCGACATGGCCTTGCGCAGGTCGCGCTCGCTCTCGTTGTGCCCGAGAATGAACGACAGGTGCAGCGAGCGCAGGAAACTCGCCGGCTCGCGCAGGATCGCGATGATGCGGGCATCCGGTTGCAGCTCGGCGATCGCATCCGCGGCGCTCTTCGACCAGAGGTACGTAGGTGTGGCCTCGCCCGCGTGCTGCCCCGGTTGCGCGCCCTCGAACAGCGCTAGGTACTCGGCCATCGTCTTCGGGTAGCCCTGCTCTCGTACTGCCTGCTCATGCCCCCGGCGCGGGCGCAGATCGCTGCCCAGAAAGCGCGGCTCCTTGATCCTCGGCATGAATACCTGCGGATGCGTCTTCAGCATTTCGTGAAGCGCCGTCGTGCCCGTCTTCGGCGAGCCCACAATGAAGAAGTCGGGGACGCTCATCGCAGCGAGGTCCGGCCAACCGCGCAAGACGATGTCGGCATGCTCATCTGAGCAGCGTGCCCATCGTGGGCGCTACCGGGGTGGCATCCGCAGCGCGCCGTCGAGACGGATCGTCTCGCCGTTGAGCATGCGGTTCTCCACGAGCTGGCAAGCCAGCTGTGCGTACTCCGCCGGCAGACCCAGACGCGCGGGGAAAGGCACCCCAGCGCCCAGTTTCTGACGAGCCTCTTCCGGCAGCGCCGCCAGCAAGGGCGTGTCGAACAGGCCCGGTGCAATCGTGTTCACGCGGATCCCGTATTGCGCTAGATCGCGGGCTGCCGGCAGCGTCATCGCCACGACACCTCCCTTCGATGCCGAGTAGGCGATCTGCCCGACCTGGCCGTCGAACGCTGCCACCGAGGCCGTGTGCACGCACACGCCGCGTTCGCCGTCCGCTAGTGGCTCGTTGGCGATCATCGCGTTCGAGGCGAATCGCAGCAGGTTGAACGTGCCAATCAGATTGATCGAGATGATGATCTCAAACGGCATCAGCGGGTGGGGGCCTTTCGAGCTCGCAACCTTCTGTGCCCAGCCTGTGCCCGCGCATGACACCGCGATGCGCAGGCCGCCGTCAGCCTTCCCGGCCAGCTCGACAGCTGCCTGTACCTGCTCCTCCTCGCGCACGTCGCAGCTGACGAACTCCAGTCCCAACTCGTCCGCCAGCGCCTGGCCCTTCTCCGCGTTCACGTCAGCGATCGTCACGATCGCGCCGCGTGCGTGCAGCGCACGCACAGTCGCCTCGCCGAGCCCCGACGCGCCCCCCGATACCAATGCCCCGCTGCCCTCGATGTTCATGGGCTGGAGCTTATTGAATGCGCGTTGTGCGCGTTGCGGGAGCGCTTGTCCACCAGCTAGTGGGGTCGGTATCGCGTATCGCCGTGAGGCCGGTGGCACGGATCGGGTGCGAGGCCAATTCAGAATCTTCGATCTATCGTGTTGGTCGGGCTTATGCTCGCGGACCGCTTTGCCGAATAGTTCGCTATGGGACAGACGCCACCGATCAAGCCGCCGGAGCCATCGATGCTGAGCGGTGTCCGCAAGCTTCGTGTGCATCGATGGCTGCCGGCGCGCCGTCTCATCGGCGAGGACGGCTCGGCGTTCGCTTTCGGTGCCCGGCTGCTTGTGACGGTCGCGCTCACGTTCGCGCTGACAGGCATCACGGGCTATGTCCTGCTCGAACGGAGCATGGCGCACCAGTTGATCGGCGACTATGCGGAAGGACAGCGGGCGGACGCGAGGGCGTTTGAACTCGAGGGTAGGCGGGCGACCAGCACAGTCGATGGGATCGGCGATATCGAGCGTCTGCTCGAAGGTTTCGAACGGCGTCCCGGCACGTTGGCGGTTTCGCTGATCGACCAGCAGCACGTGATCAGAGCTGCTGGCAACCGTGCCCTGGTGGGCAGGAGAGAAGCGGATGCTCGCATCAACGCCGCGCTCGAACATGGCAGCTCATACGCCGGACGCGAGGGCGGTCGCGGCAAGGACAGCAGTGATTTCGAGTTCATTGTCGCGGTCAACCTTCCAAGCGGTCGTTATGCCTACGAGACGACCTATGACCACCACACCTACGACGCGCAGCTGACGGAATTGCGGACGGTCCTCGCCCTCATCGCTCTGTTCACCCTGATCGGCGGTGGCGCGGTCTTCTATCTCCTCGGCGGGCGACGGCTGATGCGCGACCATCGGATGGTCCTGCAGCGAGCCACCCGCGACGGGCTCACCGACCTTCCGAACCACCGGGCCTTTCAAGACGAGTTCCCGCGCGCCATTGCCTCTGCCGCGCGATACCAAGACCAGTTCGCGCTGGTGCTGCTGGACGTCGATGACTTCAAGCTCATCAACGACCGCCGTGGGCACCCGCACGGCGACGCGGTACTACAGCGCGTGGCGCAGGTCCTGCGCGAGGCAAGGCCCGGAGATCGCCCGTACAGAATCGGGGGCGACGAGTTCGCGTTGTCGCTGACGCACACCGATGCCGACGGCGCCAGGGTTATCGCGCGGCGACTCGCTGGCGCCCTGCAGGACGCTGGCATCAAGGTCAGCATAGGTGTGAGCGCGTTGCGCCCCGGACAGCAGGCTGACACATTGCGCGCCGAGGCTGACGCCGCGCTGTATGAGGCCAAGCGCGAGGGTGGCAACCGGGCCGCGCACTACGAGGAAATACGCGAGCGCGTGGTCGTGACGACCGCAGAGAAGAAGGAGGCCGTGATGCGGCTGATCGAGGAGGGGCGCCTGGAGACGCTGTTTCAGCCGATTTGGAACCTTGACGCCCAGACCCTGCTTGGCGTTGAGGCGCTGACGCGCCCCGATCCCTCATATGGGCTGTCCGGCCCGGCGGAGGCTTTCGACATCGCTGAGCAGATCGGACGCGTACATCAACTCGACGTGCTCTGCGTAGAAAACGCGCTGCGGCTTGCTCCCCAGCTACACCCAGGCGTGCTGCTGTTCCTCAATCTATCCCCCTTGACCCTTGACCTGGATGCCGAGGCCGAGGCGTGGCTTGCTCCCGCGGTAGAACGGGCCGGACTAACACCACAGGCAGTGGTGGTAGAGGTAACCGAGCGCTTTGGGGGACGCACTGAGCGCGTTATCAAGCGCCTGAAACACCTACGCGAGCAAGGTTTCAAGATCGCCGTCGACGATGTCGGGACGGGTAACTCCGGCCTCGAGATGCTGAGCAAGATCGACGCCGAGTTCGTCAAGCTCGACCGCAGCATCATCTGCGCTGCCGCAACCGAGTCGAGCGCGCGGGGAGTGCTGATGGCGATGGCGACCTTCGCGCGCCAGACAGGGGCGTTTGTGATCGCCGAGGGCATCGAGGACGAGGACATCCTCCAGTTCCTCCGTGCCATCAACGAAGAGCACGAACTTGCCTCCGACGCGATCATCCAGGGTGGCCAGGGCTACGGCCTCGGGCGCCCGTCGCCCGAGCTCACACCAGGATCGCCCGCCATCCTCCATGAAGAGCACGGCCGCAGCCGTCCGTTGCCGGCTGGCTGACAGGGCGCCGCGCAGTAGCGCTATCCGCTGGAGCGAAGACGCGACAACGACAGCGCGAACAGTGCATCCGGGTCGGTCAGCCAGCGAACGAGCTCGAGGCCGGCTGCGGCGAGATCGCCTTCCAGCCGTTCGGGTGTGAACTTGGCGCTGATCTCCGTGCGCAGCTCCTCGCCCACATCGAAGTGCACCGGCAGATCGAGGTCGCGCACGAGCGTGGTGTGCTCGCGGCGCGCGCGCAAGCGCATCTCGATCCATTCGTTCTGGGTGTCGAATAGGGCCACGTGATCGAAATCATCGGGGTCGAAGTCCGCGCTCAGCTCGCGGTTGAGAACGCGAAGGACATTGCGGTTGAACTCCGCCGTTACCCCCTGGGCATCGTCGTAGGCCGCCTCGAGGACACTCGGATCCTTGACGAGGTCGGTGCCCATCAACAGGTAATCGGAAGGCCCCAAAAGGCCCGCGATCTTGCGCAGCACGCGGCGGCGGCTGCCGGGGGGAAAGTTGCCGATCGTGCCGCCGAGGAAGGCCACGATACGTGGTCCCTCAGCCGGCGGTATGTGTTCGAGGTGGCGCTCGAAGTCGCCGATCACGCCGTGCACACGCAGGCCGGGGTACTCGCTGGTGAGCGCGTCCGCGCAGTCGCGCACCATGCTCTCCGTCACGTCGACCGGGATGTAGCGCTCGAGCGTGCCCGCAGCTTGCAGCGCATCTAGCAACACGCGAGTCTTGGCTGCCGTGCCCGAGCCGAGCTCCACCAACTCGACGGCGCCGGTCAGCTCCGCCAGCTCCTGCGAACGTTCCTCCAGGATCGCGCGCTCGGCACGCGTTGGGTAGTACTCCGGCAGATCACAGATCTGATCGAACAGCTCCGCCCCGCGCGCATCGTAGAAATGCTTCGGCGGTAGCTCCTTGAACGGACGCGTCAGCCCATCCAGCACATCATCGGCAAGCGAACGTTCCTGCGTGCCGTCCAGGTGCGAGTCGATCCGGATCGCCTCCACCAGTGGCTGCTGTGGCATCGACGGCTCCATCACAGATCCTTTGCCAAACGCACACCCGCGAAGATCTGGCGTCGTATCGGCAGGTCCCAGTTGCGGAAGGTCGTGCTCGCTACCCGCGGATGGGTTGCCCACGAGCTACCCCGCAGTACCCGGTAGCTCGCGCCGAAGAACACCTCCGAGTACTCACGGTAGGGATAGGCAACAAACCCCGGGTAGCCGCCAAACGCCGAGCTGGTCCATTCCCACGCGCGACCGATGCCCGCCAGGTGGCGACTCTGCGCGAGCACTCCGCCGCGGGCTGGCTCGCTATCGGTCTGCTGGGTCCAGGTCACCGCCTTCTCCCACTCCGCCTCCGTGGGCAGGCGCGCGCCGTGGGCACGCGCATAGGCGTCGGCCTCGAACCAGGAGACGTGGCACACCGGCGTCTCCGGGTGGCCCGCCGCCACCGAGCGATGGTGGGAGATGTCGTATTCCTCCTTCCACGCCCAGCCCTCGCGCGACCACCACTCACGCCGCTCATAGCCGCCGCCCTCGCTGAAGTGAAGCCAGCTCGCGTTGCTCACCGGGCGCTGCGCGATCGCAAACGCGGCCACCCCCACCGGGTGGCGCGGACGCTCGTTGTCGTATGAGAAACCGTCTGCGCTCGCGCCCATTGAGAACATCCCGCCGGGGATCTCAAGCCATCCTTGCGGAGCGTCGTCCGCGGTGAGCGTAGCCCCCATCTTGGCCTGCTCCTCCGCAGGCAGCAGGCCGGCGATGTCCATCGTCTGGCGCATCGTCTCGGAGTGCTGAAGCTCGTGGCGGAGCACCATCTCGCAAAGCACGCCGTCGCCGGTCCCGCGTCCGGCTATGACCTCGGCGGTGCGTGCAGAAACCGCCGCCATGTATGCCTTGGCCTCCGCGGGGCCGAGCGCCTCGATCTCACCGCGCACCGAGCGCGGCGTCTCGAACGCGTCATACAGGTTGGCCAGTTCCGGGCGCAGCAGCTCGAGCTCGCCGTAGCGGTGACCCAGCCACAGGTCCTCATATGCGGCAATGTGGCCGAGGTCCCACACGAGCGGGCTCATGATCGGAGAGTGAACACGTTCGAGCTGCTGGTCGTCGAGCGTGGCGACCAGCGCCAGGGTGCGCTCGCGCGCCGCGTCCATCGCCTGCAGCACCTGAGCTGCGTCGGGGGAGAGGGGAGTGGTGTTTGCCGCTTGGGTAGCCATGGCTGGTCGTGCTGCGTCAACCTAGAACGACCGTGCTGGGTCACTCTAGAACGAAAGTCCACCCGTGTCGTTCCAACGGGTGAGAACCGCCGTCTCACGCTCATGGCCGAGCACGCAGATAGCTGCGGTGGAGAGACTCAGTCGCGCGCCACTACCAGGATCGAGTGCGATCCAGCGGGCGCCAAGCACGCGCAGCAAGTGACCGTGGGAGAACACCGCCACCTTGCCACGACTGGCGCCGATCTCTGCGATCACACGGTCCGCGCGTACCCCCACATTCGCTGCGCTCTCGCCCCCCGGGCAGCCGTCGCGCCACAACTGCCAGTCCGGCCGCTGAGCACGGATCTCGGCTGTTGTCAGCCCCTCGTAGTCGCCGTAATCCCACTCGAGCAGAGCCGGGATCAGCTGCGCACCGGCGTCGAGGCCGCACAGCTCGCAGGTTTCGCGCGCTCGCATCAGCGGGCTGACGAGCACGAGGTCGAAGTTCCACCCGCTCAGCCGGCTGCGTAGGGCCTTGGCAGTATCACGGCCATGCTCGGTCAGAGGTACGTCGGTGCGCCCGGTGTGCCTTCCTTCCAGGCTCCACTCCGTCTCGGCGTGGCGCACCGTGACCGCCTCGCCCACGGCCGGGGCGGAAACGCTCATTACCTTGTGGCCGCGGCTGCATCATCGGCGATCACCGTCAGCCGCTCGCGCCTGAGCAGGCTCGCGGGGACGTGCCGACTCGGCTCTGCGAGCATCGCGCGCACCGCGTCTGCCTTACTCGGGCCGGTTGCAAGCAGCAGGCACTCGCGGGCCGCTTGCAATACCGCCAGGCTGAGCGTGATCCGCTCAGGGGGAGGCTTGGGCGAGTTCTCCACACCCAGACAAACGGCCGCTGGGCCGGCATCCAGGGTGGCGGCGCCGGGAAACAGCGACGCGATGTGGCCGTCCGGGCCGATTCCCAGCACGATCAGGTCCAGTACCGGTAGCTCTGCTTGCTCGGTTGAGGCCGCTGTCAGATGGCGCATCAGCTCCTGCGTGTAGCTGCGAGCGCCGTCTTGCGGGCCGAGCTCGCCGAGCATGCGGTGCACTCGCTCCGACGGGATCTGTGCTCGCTCGAGCAGCTTCTCGGCTACCAGCTTGTAGTTGCTCTGCTCGTCATCGGGTCCCACGCAACGCTCGTCCGCAAACCACACCTCGACATCGTCGAGGTCCTTGGCGTCAGCACCGAGTAGTTCGTAGCAGCGTCCCGGCGTAGTGCCGCCGCTGAGCGCGAGCTGCGCCACGCCACGCGCGTCACGGGCAGCGCGCAGCTGGCGCTCGATATGCGCAGCCGCGCGCTGCGCGACGGTCTCCGCATCGGGACACGTGGTCAGGCGCGTCACGCAGGTGCCACCACGCAGTTCACGCCAGCAGCGCCCGTGCGGCATGCAGTGCGGGCACATATGTGGGGTCCCTCAGCAAAGCCTGGCGGATGCCCTCCCCGAGCACACCCTGCTCGCCACGCGATGCGCCGAGAATCGTCCACTCCTGCTCATCGCCGCCGCGGTCGCGCCGGTGCGCGCGCA
>DATBYJ010000033.1:0-3380 GCA_036513795.1 Solirubrobacteraceae bacterium
CTGGCGCCCGTGCGCGACGCCGCAACGCTGAGTCGCGACTCCGTGCGTCGCGACTCGCGGCTGAGCGTCGAGCACAGGGCCGAAGCCGCACAACTCGTTCGCGAGCGCGAACACGCCCAACGCATGTACAACGAGCTGAACGCCGAGGTGGGCTTCGGGCTGAGCCTGATCGGCCCGCGTGGAACGCTGCCGGAAGGGCTCCAGCGCGCGCTGCTCGCGCTCAGCGCGCATCCAGCGCTGAGTCGTCCCCTGTTCGCCTTGGTCTCGCGCGCGTTCGTGGGCGCTCGCGCCGTGGCGCGCCTGCTCGGTCGGAGCTCGGAGCGAGCGAGCTGAGCCGCTAACCCGCGAGCCGCCGGGCACGCTCGCTATACCCTGTGCAGATGCCAGACGGACAGAGACTCGCGGGCGAACGTCCCGCGCTCGCGGCCGAAGGGGTCAACAAGGTCTTCAAGATCCCCGAGGAACGCAGCCACACGCTCAAGGAGCGCGCGCTTCATCCCCTGCGTCGCTCTCGCCACGAGGTGCTGCACGCGCTGAAGGACATCTCCTTCGCGGTGCCGCCGGGAGAGTTCTTCGGCATCGTCGGGCGCAACGGCAGCGGCAAGAGCACGCTGCTGAAGTGCCTGGCCGGGATCTACCGCGCCGACGCTGGGCAGATCTGGTGCAACGGGCGCATGTCCACGTTCATCGAACTGGGCGTCGGCTTCAACCAGGACCTCGCCGCCTACGACAACGTCGCGCTGAACGGCATCATGCTCGGCCTCTCGCCGCGCGAAGCGCGGGCTCGCTTCGAGCGCGTGATCGAGTTCGCCGAACTCGAGGAGTTCACCGATCTGAAGCTCAAGAACTACTCCTCGGGGATGAGCGTGCGCCTGGCGTTCTCGGTGGCGATCCAGGTCGACGCGGAAATCCTGCTGATCGACGAGGTGCTCGCTGTCGGCGACGCCGCCTTCCAGCAGAAGTGCTTCGACGTCTTCAACCGGATGCGCGAGGAAGGCCGCACGATCATTTTCGTCACCCACGACATGAGCGCCGTGACCCGCTTCTGCCACCGCGCGATGCTGATCGAGCGGGGCGAGATCGTGAGCATCGGCGATCCAACCGAAGTCGCCGACCGCTATCTGGAGATCGCCTTCGGACGTGCCGCCGGCTATGAGGATGACGACGTCGGCAGCACCCGCATGGGCGATGGCACAGCGCGGATCAGCGACGTGTGGCTCGGCGATGACCCGTCCGAGCGGCGGGCGATGGCGCCCCAGTCCGAGCCGCTGACGTTGAAGGTACTGGTGAAGTTCAACGCCGACGTGCTCGATCCCGCTCTGAGCATGACGTTGCTGAACGAGCAGCGTCAGCCGGTTGTCGTCGCCACGACCGCCCAGGACCACGAGCGCACCGGCAGCTTTAGCGCTGGAGATCACGCGCTCTTCTCCTTCTCGTTCCACAACATGCTCGCCCCCGGGCGCTATCACCCGATCTTCACGATCACCCACCGTGGCGAAGGCCTGGACGTGATCGACCGCTACACCGGCACGCCGTCGTTCGTAGTCTCCGGTTTGAGCGCGAGCGGCGGCATGGTCGAGATCCCTGTACAGACTGACGTCATGCCCGCGGCGGCGCTCCCGCCAAGCGAGATACAGCAGACGGCGGGCCCACGATGAGCGCGCCCGCGGTATCCGAGCCGCTGGGGCAGCCGATCCGTGGCCCGCGCGCGCTGAGCGACAGCTGGCCGCGCTTCTGGCAGCTCGCGTACAACATCGCGCGCAGCGAATTCAAACTGAAGTTCTTCGGTTCGGTGCTCGGCTACCTGTGGCAGGTCGTGCGGCCGTTGCTGCTGTTCGGCGTGCTGTACGTGTTCTTCGTCCTGGTCTTCCACGTCGACAAGGCCAAAGGCGCCGCGGCCCATTACTACGGCGCGCAGCTGCTCGGCTCGATCGTGTTGTTCACGTTCTTCGCGGAAGCCACCAGCGGTGCGGTGCGCAGCGTCGTCGACCGCGAGAACCTCGTCCGCAAGATCCAGTTCCCGCGACTGGCGATCCCAGTCTCTGTCGTGCTGCTGGCGCTGTTCAACCTCGGGTTGAACCTCGTCGTAGTGATGATCTTCGCCGTGGCCGGAGGCGTGAAGCCGATGATCACCTGGCTCGAGCTTCCGCTGGTCATCCTGATGCTGAGCGTGCTTGGCATGGGCGTGGCGATGCTGCTCTCGGCGCTGTTCGTGCGCTTCCGCGACATCTCGCCGATCTGGGAAGTCGTGAGCCAGATCCTGTTCTACTCGGCGCCCGTGATCCTCCCGGCCGAATCCGTGCGGGAAAAGCTCGCGCATGGCAGCTTCAACCACCTTCTGTACCACCTCTACACGCTCAACCCACTGGTTCCGATCTTCCAGCAGTTCCGCCACGCGATGATCAACCACGCAACGCTAGGCGCCGAGGGGATCATGGGCAGCTGGCCCGCGCTGCTGGAGCCGATGGCGTTGGTCGCGGCGATCTTCGTCATCGGCTTCTGGTACTTCAATCGCGAGGCCCCACACATCGCCGAGGACCTCTGAGCGACGGTCAGCTCGACGGACGCGGCCCGCGGGCCCGCACTCTGCTTTGATCGCGCGAGTGATGGATGCCGAGCGTTGGAGAGCAAACGAGCGAGACATCCGCGAGGCGGTGCGCTCTGCCAGGAGTCAGTCCGAGGCATCCGGTGCGGTGGGTCCGGCCACCACAGCGGCGCCACTGGCATCGGTGATCGTCGTCTGCTGGAACTCCGGGGACGTCCTCGGAGGCTGCCTTGATCGCCTCCTGGCTCAGGACTACACCAACTACGAGATCGTCGTGGTTGACGACGGCTCGCGGGACGACACGCTCGCTGTGGCAGAGCGCCGGGTATCGTCCGACCGCGAGCTGAAGATCGTGCGCAGCCGTCGAAACCGGGGCTGCCCTGCAGCGCGCAACCTCGGCCTCGAGCATGCGCGAGGGGAGATCGTCGCGTTCATCGACGCCGACGGGTTCGCCGCGCCTGGTTGGCTGCGTCAGCTCGTGGCCGTGTTCGATGCGGACGAGACGGTCGGGGGCGCAGCCTCGACGGTGTTCTTTGCGGAGAACCCGTTGGTGCTCAATGGCGCCGGCGGAACCGTTAACCGGCAGGGATGGGCGGCCGACCTGTCGATGAACGAGTCCTACGAGCGGGCAGAAATCGCCTCGGAGGCGCTTTACCCGATGGGCTGTGGCATGGCCGTGCGACGATCCGCATTGGAGCGCGTCGGTCCATTCGACGACCGTATGCTCAACTACTACGACGACGTCGACTACGGCATCCGGCTGTGGCGTGCGGGATATCGAGTGGTCGTGGCAGATGAGGCCTGGATCGACCACGGCTTTGGCAAGAGTGGCGGG
>DATBYJ010000034.1:0-17414 GCA_036513795.1 Solirubrobacteraceae bacterium
CAGAACGAGCGGTTGCGGATTACTGAACGGACGCAGTTCCTCCGCCCAGCCAAGCGGCGTCGCCCAGCGCAGCCAGCCGGCGCCGCTGGCGGTATCGGCGATCACGCGCAGCACGAACAACACCCCCACCACCGCGCCGCCGAGCTCGAGCGCGACCCGCCGCGAGGGCGCAAGCTGACTGGCGATCGCGCCGATCCCCACGCACACCGGCACCACGGACACCGTTGCGAGCGCGAGGTAAGCCGAGCCCCCGACGGGAAGCCGGCCGGCGAGGAAGCCGACGAACTCCGCAACCCACAGCAGCAAGGTGCCGGCGGCGATCGCCAGCGCGGCGGCGAGATAGACCGTGCGCCGGCCCACCGCTCCCGCCAGTACGAGCTCCATGCGGCCGGCATCCTCCTCCGTCCTGAGCGCTCGCACGGCGGCGAGCAGCCCAAAGATCGCGGCGAGGATCGCGAGTGTCCCACCGACGCGCCAGGCGCAGTAGCCGCTGACCGTCAGCAGGTCGTGCGGCTCGCCGTAGAACAGACGGATCGCAGTGTTGCCGGCAAAGCCGCGAACGAACCCGAGGCGGTCGGCAAGCGTGGGGTAGGCGTGGCGATAGCCAACCGCCTGGATGTACGCGTAGATCGCAAACAGGTAGCCGTAGGCGATCGTACGCACGCGCGCGTCGTGGAACGTGCGTCGCGCCAGCGCCAGCAAGGGACGCAAGATCGAAGCGGCGCTCGCGCGTGCCCGCCGCGGTGCAGCGAGCGCGGTGCTAGTCGCTGACACGACCGTCGGAGCCGTCGTAGTGGTGCAGGAAGATCTCCTCCAGCGACGGCTCGCGGCTGGTGAGCGTGTTGATGCGGTCTGCGCCGAGCTCGGCCAACGCCGCGATCAGCGGGCCAATGCCGCTTGAGACCTCGAAGCGCAGCGCGCCTGGTCCGGCGCTTCGAACGCTCACGCCTGGGAGCGCCGGCAACCGCGGAGGCTCACCGTTGAACGTGACGTCGACGGTCTGCGCGGCGAGATGACGCAACTCCTGCAGCGTGCCCTCGTCGATGAGCCGCCCGCGCTTGAGGATGCCGACGCGGTCGCACAGCGCCTCGACCTCGCTGAGGATGTGCGAGGAGAGGAACACCGTTTGACCGCGTTCCCTGGCTTCCTTGACGCAATCGCGGAATGCGACCTCCATCAGCGGGTCAAGGCCAGAGGTGGGCTCATCCAGCAGCAACAGCTCTGCGCGCGTGGCAAGCGCGGCGATCAGCTGCACCTTCTGGCGGTTGCCCTTGGACAGCGCGCGGATCTTCTTGCGGGTGTCGAGTTGAAAGCGCTCGATCAGCGTGTCGCGGTAGGCAACATCGGTGTTGCCGTGCAGTCGCGCGAGGAACTCAAACGTCTCTGCGCTGGTCATCGCGGGCCACAAGAACGGCTCGCCGGCTACATAGGCGACATGCCGGTGAGCGCCAACAGGATCGCGCCACGCGTCGTGCCCAAACAGCGTTGCCGATCCCGCGCTTGGCCGGTGCAGCCCCAGCAACAGGCGAATGGTGGTCGTCTTGCCCGCGCCGTTGGGCCCCAGAAAGCCGTAGATCTCGCCGCTGCGAACAGCCAGCTCGAGTGAGTCCAGGGCGATGGTGTCGCCGTAGCGCTTGCTCAGACCGTCCGTACGAATTGCGTCGACCCGCGTGTCGCGGGGAGATTGCTGATCGCTCACATCGGGCAGCATCCGTGAGAAGGGTTCTGACGCCATCCGGGTTTTTCCCGCAGTTGACGGTGGGACGACCGTAACAGCGTTCCCAGACCAGTACTTAGCCGCAGCGCACGGGCGATATCTACGGTAGATGGGGGACCGTCGCACGCCTAGCGTCTAAGCATGTCGTCACAGTTGCGTCTGTCCTCACGGCTGCACTTGGCTCAGAGCGCCAATGGCGCCTTGCAGGCGCAACCGATTCGGGTCTTGGTCGCAGATGGCGAGGCGCTGATCGCGCCTGGCACACGCGAGCTGCTGGACGACGAGCTAGACATGGAGGTGATCGCGCATGCCGATGATCTGGCGTCGGTCACGCGCCTCGTACACGCCGGCAATCCGGATGTGCTCGTACTCGAGGGACGTCTCGCCGATCGCTCCTGCATCGAGCTCATCTGGCAGTTGCGAGAGAGCGCATCCGCGACTCAGATAGTGCTGGTGACGGCGGATACAGGCCCGCAATATGCGCAACGGGCGCTGACAGCGGGGGCAAGCGGCTGTGTGCCTGGACAGCTCGCCAGTGGCGAGTTGGCAAAGGCAATTCGTGCGGCGGCACGCGGCGAGCAGTACCTGAGCGCGCCCTTGGCTGCAAGGTTGGAGGAGCTGCATCGCTCGCTCACGCAGGGCGCGCTCACCCCGCGTGAGGTCGAGGTGCTGCGCCTGATCGCGCTTGGGCACACGAGCGTGGAGATAGCGCGCCAGCTGCATCTCTCGCCGCGCACGGTGGAGACGCATCGCGCCCACATTCACAAGAAGCTCGACCTGACGACGCGTTCGCAGCTGGTCCGCTACGCACTCAGACGCCGCCTGCTGCAGAGCTGACGACAGGCCCGCGTGACGGGCGTGGTGGCCCGCGTGATGGACGCGGTGTGCACACGCACACTCGGCACGACCATCTGCGCACACGTCTCGTACGTAGTTTTCCCGCGTGTGATGGCGGGTTAATTCGGCTGACAGGCGCTATGCGCTGGGTCTAGCTTGAAGGTATGACCACTCGAGACCCTTCCTCAAAGCTTCGTGTCCTGATCGCCGGCGGCGGCGTTGCCGCCCTGGAGACGCTGCTGGCGCTGCACGCGCTCGCTCCAGAGCAGACCGAGACGACGATGCTCGCGCCAAACGCCCAGTTCGTGTACCGGCCGATGACGGTGCGTGAGCCGTTTGCCTACCCGGCGGCGGAGCGCTACGAGCTGGCGTCGATCGTGCAGGAGGCCGGCGCGAAGCTGGTCGTGGACGAGCTCGGTTGGGTGGACCCAGGCAAGCGGATGGCGCACACGTCAAACGGTGCGGAGATCGAGTACGACGTGCTCGTGTTGGCGCTGGGTGCGCGTATCTGCCCGCGCTACGCGCACGCGCTCACGATCGATGACCGCAAGCTGGAAGAGACCTTCCACGGGCTGATCCAGGATGTGGAGGACGGCTACGTGGACAGCGTGGCGTTCATCTCTCCAGGCCGTATGGCCTGGCCGTTGCCGCTGTATGAGCTTGCGCTGTTGACGGCGGGACGGGCTTATGACATGGGCGTCCAGCTGACAACAACGATCATCACCCCTGAGGACGCACCGCTGGCGATCTTCGGCTCAGCGGTGAGCGACACGGTGGCGCAGTTGCTCAAGGCGGCCAACATCGAGATGATCGGCTCGGCTTACGCGGAAGTACCAGCCCAGGGAGAGATCGTGATCAACCCGGGCGACCGTCACATGAAAGCCAAGCGCGTGGTTGCGCTTCCGGAGCTGTACGGCCCGAGCATTCGCGGCATCCCGCTCAGCCAGCACGGCTTCCTGCGCGTGGATCTGCATGGGCGAGTGTCGGACGTCGAGCACGTCTACGCGGCTGGGGACGCGACCGACTTCGCGATCAAGTACGGCGGGATCGCCGCCCAACAGGCCGACGCACTGGCGGAATCGATCGCGGCCGAGGCGGGAGCAGCTGTCGACCCGCAACCTTTTCATCCGCTGATCCACGGCATCCTGCTGACAGCCGCGGACCCGCTCTATCTGACGGCGCATATCGCCGGCGGCCAAGGCTTCAGCTCGGAGATCAGCGACACGCCTTCGTGGCCGCACCCGGCAAAGATCTCGGCCAAGTACCTCACGCCGTACCTCGAACAGCTAGACCGCGCCAGAGCCCACGCACATCGCTGAACGGCGACCAGATGGGACGCCGTCCGTGTGACTCAAGGCGTGGCGTTCAGCGAGAGCGGGGTTTGCGGCGCGGGTCAGGCGGCTGCGGCGGGAACTGCTTGCGCTCTTGGGGTGTCATCTCACGAATGGTGAGCGACCCTTCCTTTACCTGTCGCTGGACGTCCTCCAGTTTCACACGCCGCTTCTCGGCTGCACGATCCGCTTGAGTTGACATACATCCAGCTTAGCGCTGGTAAGGGTCGCTGAAGCTAAAGTCGAGCCACGGAGGGGTGATACTCAGCACGTGCCTCGGCAAAGGTGACCAACCGCCGGCGCTCCTCGTCCCACAGCTTGAAACGCACGCAGCGCAAGCCGTCGGCAAAGGAGAGAACCGGCACGTCGTGGAAGATGGGGTTCTCATCGTGCGCGCGCTGGAGGTTGTAGTTAGGGATGCGGGCGCTCAGATGGTGCACGTGGTGCAGGCCGATGTTGCCTGAGAAGAACTGGAGCACGCGGGGCAGCTTGAGGTAGGAGCTACCGCGCAGGGCGGCGTCGGCGTAGCTCCAGTCGCCGGCGCTCTCCCAGTAAGCGTCCTCGAACTGGTGCTGGACGTAGAACAACCAGATGCCGGCGGAGCCGGCGAGCAGCACGGTTGGCGCCTGCACGAGCAGGTAGTCGCGCCAACCCATCAGCCAACAGAGCGCGCCTACGAGCACGGCGAGCGCGATGTTGGTGCCGATGACGCTGCGCTGCATGCGCGGACGCGCTGAGCGCGACACCAACCGCGGGCCGACAAGAAGCGCAACGATGGGACCGACGCCGAACATCACGAGCGGGTTGCGAAACACGCGGTACGCCAGCTGCGCGCGTGACGGCAGCGCACGATATTCGCTGACGGTGAGCGTACGCACGTCACCGCCGCCGCGGCGATCGAGATCGCCGGACGTGGCGTGATGGATGGCGTGGTCGTGGCGCCAGCGCAGGAAAGGCGAGTACACGAACAACCCCAATGCTGTGCCGAGCCACAGGTTGGCCCTGCGGGAGCGCAAGAACGAGCCGTGCGAGCAGTCGTGGAAAAGGATGAACGTCCGGACCAAGAAACCGGAGGCGGGAATGGCAATGGCGAGCGTGAGCAGGTATGAGACGCTGAGCGCCAGATACATGGCAACCGATAGCGCCAGGTACGGCACGACGGAGGTGGCGAGGTCGATCAGGCTGCGTCCGAGACGCGGCTGGGTGTAAGGGGCGAGGGTCTCGCGCCAGAAGGCGCCACCGCTGGAGCTCCCGTCTGGGCCGGCGCTGCTCGCCGTCAGGCTCTCGCTCATCCCTGCTCCCGTGGTCACACGTGCTTCGCTTCCCGTCGTCGCGGTAGCGACGACGACGTTGCGCTGCCACTCGTGTAGTCCACGAGGCGCTGCGATGTATCACGTTCTGTTTATCAGAACCAGCGGGCGTGTGCGTAGGTAGCCGCGCGGAGGCCACCGCCAAGGCGTCTCAGACGGGGAGCTGTAGGCCCATCCACACATGCTCGATACCGGCCTCCTGGAACGGCTCGGATTCGACGCTGAAGCCAGCGCGTCGATAGACGCCGGTGGCGGCGATTTGCGCAGCGAGACGCACATGGGTGCACCCCTGCTCGTGGGCACCCTCGAGCGCTAACGCGAGCATGCGCGCGGCGATCCCGCGACGGCGCCAGTCACGTTTGACGGCAACACGGCCAACTTTGGCGATGTGCGCGTCGATCAGCAGCCTGAGCGTGCCGATGACGCGGTCGCTGCCTGGCTCGAGCGCAACGACGTGCCGGGCGTGCTGGTCGCGACCGTCGAGCTCTTCCGCACGGGGGACGTCCTGCTCGCGGACGAAGACCTGTTCGCGGACGTGCAGAGCTCCACGCAACTCCGCAGAACTTTGCGCCCAACGGATGGCGATCTCGCCAGCGTCCGGGGTCTCCGCTGTGTCCAACTTCAGCTGCCAGTCGCGCCGGTGGCGAGCTTGGCTGTGAGCGACCGCGGGTGCAGACGTCGCAGCGCGAGCAAACCGAGAAGCGCGACGAGCAGGCACGTGACGCCACCCAATCCAAGCCCGGCGCGGGCGCCGGCCGCAGCCATCACCCAGCCGACGATCGGGCCGCCGATGGGAGTCGAGCCCTGGAAGGCAACGAACCACAGCGACATGACGCGACCGCGCATGCTGGGCAGGGCGTTCAGCTGCAAGGTGGAGTTGCCAGTGGACATAAACGAGATGTTGGCGCCGCCGGCAAGCGCCAGCGCGACGAGCTCGATGGGAAGGTTGGGGGCGAGGGCAGCAAGCAGCAGAACTACGCCAAAGGCAGTTGCTGAGAGCACGAGCGTGGGCAGCCCGGTTCTGCCCTTGGCGGCGACGAACAGGCCGCCGATCACGGCGCCGACGCCCATGGCCGCGGTCATGAAGCCGTAGGCGGTGGCGCCCGCATGGAGTCCCTGGCGTGCCATTACCGGGAGCGTGACCTGGAACTCGTACGCGAGGCAGCCAGCCAGCGCCATCATCGCGAGCGGCACGCCCAACTCGGGGGTGCGCCGGACGTAGTCGAGGCCCGCCCGCAACTGCCCAGGTTCGCGGCCACTGGGGGGAGTGGGGAAGATCGCACTGCGATCGAGCGTGGCCAGCGAGGCAACGACGGCGATGAAGCTGGCCGCGTTGACAAGAAAACAGACGCCCTCGCCGACGGTGGCGATCAGCACGCCGGCAACAGCAGGGCCGATGACGCGGGCGACGTTGACGAGCACGGAGTTGAGGCTGACAGCGTTGCGAAGGCTCTGCGCGCCAACCATCTCGAGCATGAACGACTGACGCGCAGGGTTCTCGAAGGCGTTGTTGAGGCCGAGCAGGGCGGCGAGCGCGCCGATCTCCCACAGCCGCACGGCGCCGGTGACGGTGAGCACACCGAGGACGAGCGCCTGCACGCCCATGGCGATCTGCAGCAGCACCATCAGCCGGCGCTTGTCGACACGGTCGGCAATCACGCCGCCGTACGGCCCGAGCAGCAGCACGGGCAGGGTTTGCAAAGCGACGATCACGCCGAGCGTGGTGGCAGAGCCGGTGATCGTGAGCACAAGCCACGACTGGGCCGCCATCTGCATCCAGGTGCCGGTCAACGAAATCGACTGGCCGGCAATGTAGCGGCGGTAGTTGGGGATCGCCAGCGCGGCGAACGTGAGGCGCCCGGCGCCGAGCAGACGGGTCATGGGCGCGTGCCTGGGAGCTTCTCGGCGAGCTCCTCGAGGACGGGCAGCGCCTCCCACAGCACTTGGCGCTGGTGCTCGTCGAGCTGCTCGACGTGGGCACTCAGCGCGCGTGTGCGCTCACGGTGGATGCGCTCACGGATGCGGCGTCCAGCGGCGGTGGCGGCGACGAACGCTTGGCGGCGATCGCTGGAGTCGGCTTCACGGCGAATCAGCCCCAAGTCGCACAGCTGTGCGGTTATGCGCGAGAGCATCGTCGGGTTGAGTCCCTCAATGGCGGCCAGCTCGGAGAGTCCGATCGGCCCGAGCCGCACGGTCGTGAACAGCACGGAGATCTGCGACGGCGTGAGACCAGAGCCCGCAACGGTGGGGCGCAGACGCCGTGAGAGTCTGCCGATGACCGCCCGCAGCCGCGCGCTGGGCTCCTCGTGCGAGTCCGCGGTTGCCAATGGCGTGATCTTGGGCAGCGTCATCCTCTTATTCCTTCAATTTATTTGCTTGCCAGCAAGCATTATAGAAGGTAGATCGCGACCCATCTGCCTAGGTGGCTAGATCAATATCTTCGACTTGAGTCGTTTTATGGGATCGCCGATACGCTCACATGAAGACGCATGAGCGAACGCCCGCGCCACTCATGTGCACCCCCAGCGATAGGCCAGAGGACGTCTCGGCCACCGAGCGTCTTCGTGACCTCTCCGCACAGATCGTGGAGGTTGCCACCGACGCGATCATCTCCAAGGATCGCGGCGGTGTGATCACAAGCTGGAACCTAGGCGCGGAACGGCTGTACGGCTACACCGCGCAGGAAGCCGTCGGCATTCCGATCAGCTTCCTGATCCCGAAGGAGCTCAAAGGTGAGGAGCACCGACTACTCGAACGGGTGCTAGACGGCGAGCACATCGACTACTACGAGACGCAGCGGGCATGCAAGGACGCCAGCAAGGTGAGCGTGTCGCTGACACTGTTTGCGCTGCGCGGCGAGCACGGCGAGATCATCGGCGCAGCTTCGATCGCACACGACATCTCGCGGCAGGTGAGCGCCGAGGAGGACCTGCAGCGCAGCGAAGGGCGCTATCGCCAGATCCTCGAGTCCGCCCACGCGGGCATCTGGCAGGTGAACCCGGAGATGTTGACCGCGTACGTAAATCCAAGTCTCGCAAGGATGCTCGGCTACACCGTCGAGGAGCTGCTCGGTCGCCCCTTGTCCGACTTCCTCGACCAGCAGCAACTGGACAACGCCAAGGAGAGCATGCGGCGCCAGAGCAGCGGCGACGGCGAGCGCCTGGAACAGACGTTCCGACACAAGGATGGCAGCGAAGTGCAAACACTCATGTCGGTCAACGCGGTACTGGACGACGCAGGCGAGCACGTAGGCAATCTGGCGATCGTCACTGACGTCACCGAACAGCGAATGGCCGAAGCCCACCTGCGCAAAGCGGGAGCGTTCCTGGCAGGGCTGAGCGAGAGCATGGACGAGGGCCTGTTCGTACTGGGCGTGGACGGTCGGATCGCGACGCTCAATCGCGCGGCAGAACGCAGCCTCGGCTACAGCGCCGAGGAGCTCGCCGGTAGAACGCTGTGCGGCGCGCTCGGCTGCGGGCGCGACGAGCAACGCAGCTGCACGGCCAGCCACTGCCGGCTGACAGAAGTCAGCTCGAGTTCAAGTGCAGTGCGAATCGACGACACAGCGTTCGTTTGCAAGGACGGCACGCGCCTGGCGGTCGACCTCAGCGCCGCACCGCTGGGCGACGAGCACGATGGCTTCTCAGGTCGCGTGGTGGTGTTCCGCGACATCAGCGAACGCAGGCGCTCGGAGGGGCAAGCACAGCGCGAGCTCGATGAAATGAGTTGGATCGGCCGCCTGCGCGACGCGATGGACGAGGACCGCCTGGTGGTGGCAGCGCAACCAATCGTCGCGCTTGCAACCGGCGAGGTCAGCAGCCAGGAGTTGCTCGTTCGCCTGCGCGACCGTGCGGGCGAGCTGGTGGTGCCAGGGAAGTTCCTGCCGGCGGCTGAGCGCTTTGGGCTAATTGGCGCGCTCGATTGCTGGGTCATTGGCAAGGCCGCGAGGATGGCCGCCCGGGGACAGGCCGTGAACGTGAACCTTTCCGCACAGTCACTCGGCGATCCCGAGCTGGCGGACCTGATCGAAGCGCGGATCAGCCAGGAGCAGGCGGATGCCGCGCTGATCACGTTCGAGATCACAGAGACAGCGCTAATGGAGAACCTGCACCTGGCGGGCAAGTTCACGGCGCGGATGGCAACACTGGGCTGCTCGTTTGCGCTCGATGACTTCGGCACCGGCTACGGCGCGTTCACGTATCTGAAGACGCTCCCCATCAAGCACCTCAAGATCGACATCGAGTTCGTCCGTGACCTGCTCGAGAACGAGGCCAGCCAGCACCTCGTGGCGGCGACCGTGCAGCTCGCGCGCAGCTTCGGCCAGATGACCGTCGCGGAGGGGGTCGAGGATGCGCGCACGCTGGAGCGGCTGCGGGAGCTGGAAGTGGACTACGCGCAGGGCTACTACCTGGGACGCCCTGAGATCGTCGAAGTCGACTAGGAGCTCGTGCTCGTGCCCTGGTCGTGTCCACCCGTCAGTAGCATCTGGGCAGTGAGCGAGGTCGCATCATCGGACGCAAATAGCCAAGCAGCACGCGACCCCGGCCAAGCAACGCGCAGCCCGCTGGTGATCTCAGTAATGCTGATCGTCGATGACGCGGCCGCCGCGATGTCTTGGTACAAGCGCGCGCTCGGCGCAGAAGAGCTGTGGGACCTAGGAGGTGTGGCCGGACTCGAGCTCGCGGGCGCGCCGTTCTTCCTGCACGAGGTCAACCCGCACAACCCCGCCGAGGACAGTCCCAGCCGGCTCGGCGTCACGAGCACGCGTATCGAGGTGTTCGTCGATGACCCCGACCGCCTGATCGCGCAGGCGCTCGCCGCCGGGGCCACCCCGGGCGCCGCCATCGCCGAGCGCGACACGCCGTGGGGCAAGCACCGCCAGGGTGGCTTTCGCGACCCCTATGGCCACAGCTGGTCCGTCGGCGATCGTTCGCCGCTGCAACGGCTATCGCGTTAGACGCTGAGCTTCCCCTCCATCACGCGCAGCTCGATCTCGTCAGCGAGCTCATCGGGGCTCCTGTCGCCGGCATCGAGCACATGGCGCTCGAACGCCCCGAGCTCGGCGAACTCACGCCACAGCTGCTCGATAACGGACGCGTTGGTGAGCGGCTGGGCGGCACGGCTCTCGGCACGCTGTATACACACCGCAAGCGGGGCCCGCAGCACAGGGTAGGCGACCGCGTGCCCCGATCTTTCGAGAGCGGCACAGAGCGGCTCCAAGAACCACCGCGGGCTGACGATCCCCTCGATGGTGGTGGAGTACCCGGCGTCGGCGTAGCCCGCGGCAGCAGCCGCCACCACGCCCATTACTACTGTGTTCTGCCCGTGCGACTCAGGCTTCCAAGGCTCGACGTAACCCGCGCTGATGAAATGAAAGAACTGGTCGGACTCGAGGTGCACCCCCGCGGACGATCGCTGCGCGAGCAGCGCCGCGACTGTCGTCTTACCGACTCCTGGAGGTCCACTGATGATGAGCACAGGCTCCGACACGCGCTGATGCTACCCGCAAGCAAACACGGCCGGCACATACGGAGATGGCCAGCCGCGCGCTCAGCTGCTCACGAATCAAACGAACTTGGACTTCACGCTGCAGGAGATTCGAGAGCGACTGCGAAGGGCGCGTCAGGTTTCAATTGTGACGAGTGTCCCGATCGGCGTGTACGGCCAGATCTCCGCGGATGCCGCGAGCGGAAGCTCGACGCAACCGAGACTTTGCGGCGAGCCGAATGAGGATCTGTCGAAGTTGTGCAGAGCATCGCCCCCGTTGAAGTAGCTGACCCATTTGATCCCAGGGTCTTCGTAGTGCGAGCCATCCGGGTTGGTACCGCTCATGGTGGTTTCGGGGAGATGCTCGAACACCGGGAACGTCCCTAGTTCTGTTTCGGCTCCGGAGATGCCCGTATTGGCCGGCGAGGTGATAATCGTGCGCCCGTTGTGCCAAAGGGTCATCGTCTCGGGCACTTCCCGGTGCACGTATACGTAGCTGTAGCCCGTGCTCGAGTGCTTGCCGGCGATTGCGTCGCTCAGGAGCTTGTGCCACACGCTCGGGCCGGCAACGCCGTCGACGGTCAGTTCGTTGACATTCTCGAACTTCATGACGGCCCCCTTGACGATCACGCTCGGCTGCCCGACGGTCCACATCGCCTGCAGCTGGTGAGGTGTGTTGGGATAGCGCCAGTTGAAGCTGCCGCTCGGCGGGTCGACCGCTGCCTGCGCCTCCGCGCTTGGGGTACGCGGGACGGCGACCCCCGATGGCTGCCAAACCACAGGCAGATAGCCCGCTTCCGCCAGCAGTTGCTGCAGGCGCAACGTCGAGCCCGGGGGCACCGTCCATTCAATCTGGCTGGTCATGCGCAGCACAGAGCCAGCGCCGGCCGTTACGGCCACGGGATGCGGGAGCAGTACCCGCAAGGAGGAGCCAAGCGCCGCGCCCAGCCCGGTGGGCGTGAACACGAGCGTGTGGCTGTTGAGTTCACGCCAGTGCCCTGGGGTGCTGGGCGAGAGCTGGGGACGACTCGAGCCAAGCACTTCGCTGACGGGCTTGGAGAAAGTCAGGTCGATCGGCGTGGCCGGCCCGATTCGGCTGCTTGCGGCCGGGAAGCTGACCATTACGGCAGAGCGAGACGGAGGGAACCAGCTGACCTGGGTGGGCTTGCCCGTCCGCTCCCATGGGCGCGCGGCCGCAGCGATCTCGACGGTGCCGGTGGCCGGCTTTGTGCCGAGCGAAATCGATCGCTGTCCTGTGCCCAGCTTGCGACGGACCGACCCTCCAGTCGTCGTGTAGGACACGCTGCTGACAGCCTGATCGAAGCTCACGCGTACTGGAGAGTGGTCAGGGACGGTCATCCAGTGCTCAGTCACCTGCGCAACCGGCGCACGCAGTGTCAGGTGCTCGCTTTGCTGAGCACCCAGTGCCCACCCAAGCCATCCCGGGCGACGGACATCTACGTCGATCGACACCTGCTCGCCGGGGCTGAGGCGCTTCAACGGCGTCAAGCGCCCGGCGCTTATCGCCAGCGGCAGGCTCTTCCCACCCGGCCCGAATGCCTGTACGTGCTCGATCGTCCCGCCCAGCGGTTGCACCGAGACACGCGCCAGCGCAGTGGGGTCGCTCGCGAGCGTCACGCCTGACCACAGGAGCGCCGCCACGGCCACCGCGACGACCACGACGACGACCGCCGCTGCCAAACCGAGCAGCGCACGCCTCCAACCAGACCGAACCGACATAGCTTCACGGCGAGCGGACACCCAGGCCATCCGTGAATCCTAGGACGCGGCGGCGCAATTCGTGCTGGTGGGCGCTATCAACCGGATCGATCGATGCCGCAGATCGGATCGAACTCTCGCTCGACCGTTGTGCGAGCATGAGCCCGTGGTCATCAAGCGCAGCGCCTCGAGCTACGACCAGACGGCACAGCGGCTGATCGACGCGATCGAGCGTCGAGGAGTAACAGTGTTCGCGCGGATCGATCATGCTGCCGGTGCTCGTGGCGTCGGCTTGGAGCTCCCGGACGAGCAGGTGGTGATCTTTGGCAACCCGCAAGGCGGTACTCCGCTGATGCAGAGCGATCCACGGATTGGCATCGAGCTACCTTTGCGGATGTTGCTCTGGCGCGAAGGAGATGACGTGCTCGTCGGCTATCAGGACCCGCGGGAGCTGAGCGATGCGTTCGACGTGGGTGAGCACCATGCAACCTTGGAGCAGATGGCCGTGCTGCTGGAACAGCTGAGCGACGAGGCCGCAGGCTAGAGCGCAACACACCGCAGACCCTGTCCCGCTGGGGGCGCGGCCAAATCAGCCGCCGATCGACGGCTCGCTCAGCGGTTCGTGCTATACGACGGAGAGCCTGAAAAGGCTTCCCGAATGCGCCGATATCTCATAATTCCAACATCGCGATAGGTTGCTGATCCACCCCTTCCAGCAGCCAGCGGCGGCCGTGCTGCGGTCTGTTCGAGCGCAATCTCACGCGGCCTCGCATGTCGTTGCGCCCACCGCCAGATGGTCGGCGTCGCTTCCTCTTCACACCCGGCGTGGTGATTGCTGATGCGCCAGGGTCCACTCGCTGGCCGGTATCCCGCGGTCGCGGCAATGGTCATGTTCGCGCTGATCCCCTACCTGGCCCTGTCTGCCGCGCTCCAGCCGCTAACGCCGATCATCGCCAAGCAGCTACACACAAGCCTGCAAACGATGAGCCTGAGCTCCGGGCTCGCGAATGCCGCCTACGCGGCCGGCACGGTGTTGGCGGTCTCACTTGCCCAACACCTGCCGCAACGAAGGATGCTGATCGTCTACGCCACGCTGCTCGTGATCGGGTCGGTGCTAGCGGCGGCGGCACAGGATCCAGGGATGTACATCGCAGGCCACGTAGTCCAGGGCTTTTGCACGAGCCTGCTGCTCATCTCTGCCGTGCCGCCGCTGGCGATCGGCTATCCAGCAAGCAAGCTGCGCACGACAGCGATGATCATGAACCTCTGCATCTTCGGGGCAGTCGCACTCGGGCCGGCTATCGGCGGACTGCAGGCGCAGTCTCACTCCTGGCGGCCGCTGTTCTGGATCATCGCCGCGATCGCGGCCAGCGCGCTGGTCCTGTCCATCCTGACGTTCGACGACGCGCCGCCCGCGAACCCAGACTCGCCGCGTGATCTACCGGCGATCGCGCTGGCAGCCATCGGTTGCGTGGCCGCGTTCTTTGGCGCCTCAGAGCTGCTGACCCACCCCTTCCTCAGCGGCGAGACAATTGCACCGCTGCTCGGCGGCCTTGCAACGATCGTCGTTCTGATCGTCTACCAATATCGCGCAAAGCGACCACTCCTGACGATCCGCACAATGCTTACAAGCACGATGCCGGTGGCGGGCATTGTGGTGGCGCTGTTCGCGGCAGCAGCTTCAGTGTCGGCAACCGCGCTAACCGCGAGTGTGCTGGCTGAGCGCTACAGACCACTGCATGTGGGCCTGCTCTATCTACCCGAGGTCGCGGGCGCGGCGATCACGGCGATCCTGCTCGGCATGGTCATCACCAGGCGAGCAATCCACTATCTCCCGTTGGCCGGCATGGTGTTCCTCGCAGCCGGCATCGCTGTGTTTCGCATCGACGTGCCTTCGAGTCAGGCAGCAACGCTGATCGGCTCGGGACTGACCGGCATCGGGCTCGGCGCGACCGTCGCTCCCGCGCTGTTCGTGGCCGGCTTCTCACTACCCTCAGCCAGCCTCCAGCGCGTGTTCGCAATCGTCGAGCTGATGCGGGCGGTCGCGGCATTCATGATCGCACCCATCTTCGCCCACATGGCCGTTACCGTTGGCGGCAACCTCGACGCCGGGACCGGCATCGCGTTGTGGGTCGGACTCGGGCTCGCTCTCGGGGGCGCCGCTATTGGCATCGCGATCTACGCGCTCGGCGGTGCACGCCCGCAGACCCCCGACATCGATCGCTTCGTGGCAGGCGAGGCGCCTGCGTGGTACTCGCCGCCACTGCTGGCACGAGTTCGCCCTGGCCTGGCCGCCGCACATGCCGCGACCGAGAGCGCCAACTGACATGAGCTCGACTGGCACAAGCGCCGCAAGCCCCATCTCTCCTAACGGCCCGGTGCTCTTCGCCTACGACGGCTCCGAGCTCGCGGCGCTGGCGATCGAGCAGGCCGGCTACCAGCTTGTGCCTGGACGCGACGCACTCGTCGTCTGTGTTTGGCAGACGGGCGATGTCGGATTTGTGCCCACCAGCGAGCCGCACTTCAACGCGGCCGAGGCCACCGAGGTGCGCAAAGCCGCAGAGACGACCGCCGCACATGGAGCATCGCTGGCGGAGCAAGCTGGGTTCCAACCCAAGAGCCTTGCGATCGAGGCAGCACCAACCTGGAAGGGAATCGTCAAGGTGGCCGAGGAGCATCGAGCGAGCCTCATCGTGCTCGGCTCCCACCGCCGCAGCGGACTCGTGGGACATTTGCTCGGCAGTGTTGCTGGCGCTGTATTGGCACACGCAGCGTGCTCTGTATTGATCGCCCCGCAGCAGAGCTGAAGCCGGCAACGCTGAGCGAACGGCGCTACCCGGCTTCAACAATGCGGTTCGAACGGTTAGGCGGCCTGGTCGGCGGCCTGGCTGCTGGAGATCAGCGTCTCGACCCACGCGCCTGTGATCTGTCTGGTGGCGGCATTGATGCGGTTCCACGCGTTGATCGCAGCGATCGCTAGCACGAGCGCCCCGAGCTGCTGATCGTCGTACGCATATAACCCGTGGTGGGCCGTGGATGGTTCCAACGTTCAAACCGCGAGATCTCCGCGTCGAAGCCGCGTTTGTTGCCTCGGGGGTCGAGATTCGGCTCTAGCCGTCCGGCGCCTCGCCGGACCCGGCGTCTTTGCTTAGCGACGCGCCGTGACTGGAGCGTCGGCGCTACTGATCTGCCAGCGAACACCAGGCCCGAACTCAAGGACGACACCTGCGGGGCTGATCAGCTCCCAATAAGGCGGGTCGTCCTCTGCTTCGACCGCGGCCGGCTTGATGTCCAGAAGCGAGCCGTCCGAAAGAGCGCAGCGCAGCTCGCCAGACTCCTCGTCAATGCTGGCATCCTCGATCGAGCGCCCGACTAGCTGCGCTGGATCGGTCGGGGACCACTCGGCGTCCTGGGTAGCAAGGCGCCAGATGGCACCGAGGTAGTCGCGAACCTCGACGTGGAGGACATCCGGGTAGGCGATGCGGGCGTCGATGATCGATCCCCGCATAGAGCGCAGGACGGTCGTGGGAGAGGCATCTAGGGCTACGACGGTTGCCATGAGTCCTTCCATTCTCGCAGCCACGCCAGTAGTTCTCCATAGCTCATATCCTCGCCGCCGCTCGACTCCTTCTCGGCGTGCAGAGCGTCACTCGCTTCAAAGCGCTCAGACGCGGTCAAGCCGGCCGCCTTGCAGGCCTGCCTGAACTGCTTGATGTCACGCTTCCGCGTCATAGGTGTCGCGAGTCTAGCCTCGCCGATCTATCTCGACCCCGGCAGCAGTTGCATCGCACCGGATGGGAGGGGATGCGTCGCTACCAATGCTCCACACGCCGACACCACGGCGACTGCGAACAGAAGATGACCCCGGCGCAGCCGTTGGAGGAGCAGCTGATCGACTGGCTGCACGACTTCCGACCCGACCATGCGCTGCGTCAGCTCGTGCTCGACGCGATCCAGTCACAAGCCGGCACGCACCCCGGCGAGGACGCCGAGCGTCGCCGCGAGCTGACCGCACAACTTGACCGGCTACGCGACCTCTACGTCATGGGCGACATCACCAAACCCCAGTACGCGATGCGCCGCCAGATGATGGAGGAGGAGCTGCAACGCGCGAAGCCCCCAACCGACCCCGACCTCGACCGCGCGCAAGCCATCCTCGAAGACTTCGCGCGCTTCTGGGACGCCGAGCCCAACCCCGCCGAGCGGCGCAAGCTGATCCTCTCCCTGTTCGCGCAGGTCTGGGCCAAGGACAACCAGATCGTCGCCGTCAAGCCCAACGCGACGTTCGCCAACTACTTCACCGCCGCGTCGGAGGTGCGAGCCACGCACCCAAAAGCCGACGCGGGGGATGAGGCAACAAATACGGGAGCGACGGGGGTCGAACGCGCGTTTGTCGCCTCGGGGGTCGAGATTCGGTTGTAGGCGCGCCGCTCCAGCGGCGCTGCTGGTCAGGGCGTGAGCGTCAGCGCCTCGACGTGGCGTGGCCGCACGACGTTGAAGTGGCGCTGATCGAGCGTCACCAGCTCCGTGATGTTGAGGCGCTCGGCAAGAGCGACGATGCAGGCATCGGTCGTGCCGAGCGACAGGTCGGCGTACTGCTCGACCAGCTCGGCGGCACGGGCAAGGTCATCGGCAGTGGGGCTCACGACGTCGAGGAACCCGGTCTTGAACGACCGCAGGAACTCAGCCTCGACCGAGGACCCGGCGTCGCGCGCCAGCAGGTAGCCAACCTCGGCGATCACCATGCCCGGCACGAGCCGAGGCGACGCGGCGGCCGCGAGCGCTTCCGTGGATACGCGGTTATGGGTGTCCTTACGGTTGGCGGCGGCGACCAGCGGGCCGGTGTCAACCAGGACCATCAGGCGCCGGGGAACTCCGAGCGCAGAATCTCGCCGGAGCGTTCGGCCAGATCGGCGGGTCCGTCGAAGCTCGCAAAGAACGCCGGTAGCTCTTGATCGGCGGCGGTATCCGGCCCGTTGCCATCGACAATCGCGACGTGGAGCCGCTGCCCAG
>DATBYJ010000035.1:0-25057 GCA_036513795.1 Solirubrobacteraceae bacterium
GGCGCTCTGGGAGCGACTCCTGGCTGAGTGATCCAAGCCCGTAGCCTCGCTGCTGCTGTGGCTTTGCGATTTTTGCGGTCTGTCGTTATTTCGTCCACAGCCCGCGCCGCGTGCACCCGCGTAGCAGGTCATCGACGAGCCCAAACGCGCTCGCCCTTGAGCGTATCGCCGGCGAGCGCCACGTTCTCGCGTTCATCGAACGCCATCTCTAGACCAGGGGCAATCAGAGCACCGAAGTCGCCCTCAAGTGCGTGAACCCGTCCGCCCTGCTCAGCCCCTGGAAGCGTAGGCAGCAGGAAGTCAACAGTGACTTTGAGATCGCCCAGCTTCCAGCGCTGTGGTGTGGGGTTGCCCATGTCGTTGACGTCTGGCTTGAATCCCTCTTGACGCAAGCGATGGCTGATCTCGGCGTACTGAGAGTCGTCGAGCAACGCGATCGAGAGACCTACGTCGAGATCGTTGGTGCCGACGTGTGCCTCGACGTCGGTGTGCTCTGCATCGAGTCGATGATCGACGATGAGCGTAGGGGCCAGTCCGCCGACGATGCACAAGCGGTCCATGAACGCGCCAAGTGTTACTGCCACGGTGAGGCATGTGGCCTCGACCTGCTTGGTCTCCTCACGACGGTAACCGCCGCGATGGCGCGGCTTAATTCGCTCGGGCATTCTCGTCCAGCCGTTCTGCACGGAGATGGCGAGCAGCCTCATTCGCGCGCTCCGGCAGGTGCAGCAGATCGAGATATGCCTGTACCCAAGCAACGCAGTTGAGGCCGCCCTGCAACTCCTCCCCGAAGAAGACGCCTTGGTCATTCGGAGCGATCAGCTGCACGTTCGCTCCCTTCTGGATCGGGCGCATGGCCAGACCCTCCGCGAACTCGTGTGGATCGCCGTCGACGTATACCGAGACGAGGCGAAACTGGGCGAAGTGATCCATGGCCCATGCCGCGGGCAACCCGGTGAAGGCGTGATGCAACCCAAGCGCAGCGAAGCCCTCGCCTACGGTGTGTGCCAAGTCCGACCCGGTCCCGCTGATGTGCCCAAGCATGATGTGATGGCGGCCGAGGCGGTAGTCCTGCGCCCAAGCGTCAAGCAGCAGGCTGGCATCGCGCGGGCGCAGCTCGTCGTCGTGGCGCTCGAGCAGGAACTCCTCGTCCAGGCGCCGCACGATCCGCGACACGTTGCCGTCATCGAGTCCCGTCGCGTCGACCAACTGCTTCTGTCGCCACCAGTGGAGCGGATCCTGTAGAAGAGCACGCGCGATCCGCGCGCTCTTGGGCGCGAACGGCGAGGACGGTCGGCCAGGCGATCGGAATTGGTTCGGCCGACCCTGCACGTTCACGTACAGATCGCGATACCGGATGTGGGCGTTGCCTGACAGGTCGAGCCAGTTGACGCCTGCGTCCTCGGCGGCGCGGGCGCCCGCGGGAGACATGTAAGGCACCACCAGCAGCGGGATCGCATCATGGCCGGCAGAGCGACGGAGCTGTTGTGCTGCATCCGCCATTCGGCCGGGCCTGCTCGAGGCCTTGACCTCAACGACCCAGCGACGGCCCCTTTCGTCCGAAAGGAACATGTTGACGCCAGCGTCGGGTCTAGCGCGTTCGGGGTTAGCGGGGGCTATAGGTTCGTCCAGCAGCTCACGGAGCAAGCCGGGGAGGCGGCGATTCGCCTCCTGCTCGATGGCAAAGCCGGGTGCCTGCATAAATGGCATCTCCTGTCGGACGCTACAGACATTGTATTTTACGCAGGAAGCTCGATTCCTGCGTAAACTCAAGCACCTGTATGGTTCGGCAGGTTATCTAGTTCTCGCAGGCTAGGGGCGGCTGCTGCCGTAAGCCAGTACCGGTGCGCTCGATGTCGAACTGCGCAGGAACAGATGCGGGTGGCCCGACCCGGCAAGGCCGTAATCGACATCCAGGTGCATCTCCTTGCGCTTGACGGTGACCTTGATGTTGTAGGAGGACATTGCGTCCAACCTAGGCACAGCCGCGGTCGAATCCAGCACCCAGCGCGGTGATCGGGAGTGTTGCTATGCCACGCGGAGCCGTTGACGCAGCCGTATTGTTCCGCGGGACCGACCTCCGTGCGTTCGAAGGTGGTGATCCCTCTCTTTGCGCTCACCAGTCCCCTCAGAAGGCTAACGTGCTCGGATGTGGAGCCATCTGAATTCAGGCCGTTCGCTCACCTCACAACACCGAACGTCGCGTTGTACAGACGGTTGATGGGGGAGTTCGTGGTCGCCAAGCGACGGTTTGTGGTGCATCTGCGCACCGAGGACCTGCACGAAGCCCTCGCCCGGGCCGAGTCGGATGGGCATGTCCCGGTGGAGGCTGTCGCCGACGCCCTCGTGCAGCTGGTGGAATGGGGCAATCTGCGGGCCGACCCCGACACGAGCCGCGTCACCACGGTCGAGGACTTCCATCGCGCACGCTTTCTCTATCAGCTGACCCACCCCGGTGAGGCCGCCGAGCGAGCGCTTGCGGTGTACGACGAGCATCTCGGGCGGCGCGGTGCGCTGCAGGCGGTCGCACTGGCGGACATAGCGACCCAGCTGCGAGCGCTGTACCAGCTCTCCATCCAGGCGCAGCCCGACGCTGGAAGTGTGGGGCTGCTGCTACGCGACCTCGTCGCCCGCTTCACCGACCTCGCTGACAACGCCCAGGCGTTCATGGGATCGCTGCAGCGGACGATCGACCTCTACGACGCCGACGTGAACGCGTTCCGCGCGTACAAGGACCACCTCGTGGACTACCTCGAGCGCTTCATCAAGGATCTCGTCACCGTGGGCGGGGAGATCTCCGGGCTGCTCGGCCAGATCGATAACGCGGAGATGTCGCGCCTGCTGGACATCGCTGCCCGGCGCGATGCTGAGGACGTCGCGCCGGGTGGCGTGGATCTCGCGAGCGACGGTCAGGATCCACGCGAGGTCGCCTATCTCGCCGACCGGGCGGCCTGGGAGGAGCGTTGGCGAGGGCTGCGGCAGTGGTTCGTGTCCCAGCCCGGGCACCCCAGTCAGGCCAAGCTGCTGCGGAGCCGGGCGCGGCAGGCAATCCCCGATCTGCTCGCGGTAGTGGCCACGCTCAACGAGCGACGCGCGGGACGCTCGGACCGCTCAGCCGACTTCCGTGAGCTCGCGCTGTGGTTCGCCGAGGCGCCCGACGATGCCGCCCTGCACCGTCTTTGGCGCACCGCCTTCGGTGTGTATGGCTCACGGCACCTCGTCCTCGACGACGACACGAGCAAAGCGCGCGAGGAGCAGCCTGTGCCTGTGTCTACATCTTGGATGCAGGCAGCGCCTCTGCACATCAGTCCGCGCCTGCGGCGCACCGGTAGCTACGAGCGCCGCGGCCAGCCCAACCGCGTCGTCAATCGCGAGGACAGTCGTCGCCTATTGGCGCAGCGCGCCGCGCGGCAGGCCGAGCAGACAGCCGCCGCGAGGGCTCGCCTCGCCACCGGGCGGCCCATGCATCTGGGAGAGCTGGGAGAGCTAGATAGGGACTCCTTCGGCCTGTTCCTGGCGCTGTTGGGCGACGCGCTCTCCGTCCGCCGGTCCGGTCAGCGCAAGGTTTCCACCACGACCGCCGACGGTGCCCTGCACATCTCATTGGTCGCGCTCGCGGACGCCGACCTCGTCGAGATTCGCACCCCCGCCGGCGTCTTTCGCGGCCCTGATCACGTGATCGAGATCGCAGACTTGACTCCCGGCCCGAACGCCCCCACTGCATGACCCACGCCCTCGACAGCGCTCTCGAGGAGGCGCGATCGGCGGATCTGAGGCGCGCGGCCCGCGCGCTGCTGCGCCAACCACTGCTCCGCGCGGGCGCCGAGGGGGAGGACTTCCGCCTCGTGCGGCGCCACGCCGGCGATCTGCGCTCGTGGTTCGATGCGAACACCGGCTGGCGCCTGATCGTGGACAGCGAGGTGGCGAGACTGGTCAAGATCCCTCCCACGATCGACGACCCCACCCATCCCGCGCGCGATCCGCGCTCGCGCGCGCCGTTCAGCCGCCGGCGTTACGTGCTCACGTGCCTCGCCCTCTCAGTGCTCGAGCGCTCCGACGCGCAGATCACCCTTGGGCGCCTCGCCGAAGGCGTGATCGTGGCGGCCGCCGACGAGCGCCTCGCGCGGGCCGGAGTGGCGTTCCGGCTCAATGGACGCGAGGAGCGCGCGGACCTGGTGGCGGTCGTACGGCTGCTGCTCGAGCTCGGCGTGCTCGCCCGCGTGGCCGGTGACGAGGAGGCGTTCGTGCGCGATGCCGGCGATGCCCTCTACGACGTGCAGCGGCGTGTGCTCGCTGTGGTGCTGGCGGCGCCGCACGGACCCTCGACGATCTCCGCCCAGGGATTTGCCGAGCGGCTCTCCCAGCTCGCCGCCGATCCGCTGCCCGAAGCCGAGGATCTGCGCAACCGGGCGCTGCGTCAGCACCTCACGCGGCGCCTGCTCGACGATCCGGTGCTCTACATCGACGAGCTCGACGCCGCGCAATCGGCCTATCTCACCGGCCAACGGGCAGCGCTCACGCGACGTATCTCCGAGCTGACTGGACTCGTGACCGAGGTGCGCGCCGAGGGAATCGCGATGGTCGACCCCGACGATGACCTGACGGACGTGCGGATGCCCGAGGTGGGCACCGACGGGCACGTGACGTTGTTGCTGGCCGAGCATCTTGCGCAGAGGGCCGCACAGTCGGTCCCCGAGGCCGATCTGCACCTGCTTGTACGAAGGCTGGCGGAGGAGCACAGCGCCTACTGGCGTCGCAGCGCGCGCGAGTCCGGCGCCGAGGTCTTGCTGGTCGACACGGCGCTCGAGCGGCTCGCGGCGCTGCGGCTCATACGACGCGGAGCGGATGGCGTCAGGCCGCTGCCCGCGCTCGCCCGCTACGCGCTTGCCGCCCCCACGATCGCCAAGGAGCACGCCCAGCTGGAGCTGGGAGCGTGACTCGTCCGCTTCCACAGCCCAAGCTCGAGCGCTGGCAGCCGCTACGTGCGGGCCTGGTGGACATCTTCTACTACGAACAGGAGGAGTTTCGCTTCCGCGACGGGCGGCTGTTGCTGCGTGGCAACAACGGCACCGGCAAGTCCAAGGTGCTGGCCCTCACGCTGCCGTTCCTGCTCGACGGTGAGCTCTCCTCGCACCGCGTCGAGCCGGACGCCGATCCGAAGAAGCGCATGGAGTGGAACCTGCTGTTGGGTGACGAGCACCCCAACGACGAGCGCCTCGGCTACACGTGGCTAGAGCTCGGCCGTCGCGACACGGATGGCAACTCGCTGTTCTGCACGCTCGGATGCGGCCTGAAGGCGGTCCGCGGTCGCGGCATCGCTTCGCACTGGTTCTTCCTAAGCGACCAGCGCGTCGGTGAGGAGCTGGCGCTCGTGGACAGTGCGCGTATCGCGCTCACGCGCGAGCGCCTGGAGGAGGCAATCGGCGCGCGCGGCGTGGTGCATCGCAAAGCGCACACCTACCGGCGCGCGGTTGACGAGGCGCTGTTCGGCCTCGGCGAGCAGCGCTACGGGGCCCTGATCGACCTGCTGCTCAAGATTCGCGCACCGCAGCTCTCCAAGCGCCCGAACGAGCGAGCCCTGTCCGATGCACTCACCGGGGCGCTGCCACCACTCGACCAGGCGCTGATCGCCGACGTGGCGGAGGCGTTCCGCGCGCTGGAGGAGGATCGCGACGCGCTCGCTGCGATGGTCGAGGCGCGCGCCGCCGCCGAGGGCTACCTCGACACCTACCGCCACTACGCGAGGATCGCGTGTCGCCGCCGTGCGGCACTGCCGCGCCAGGCACAGACCGTCTTCGATCGCGTCAGTCGCGATCTCGCCGAGGCCGAGGCCGCCCATCTGGCGGCCGTGGCTGAGCTCCAGGCATCGGAGGCTGCGCTCACCGAGCTGCGTTCCGAGCAGCAGCGTCTGCGTGCCCGCGAGCGGGCACTGCGCGAGAGCCCCGAGGCCCGCAGCGCCCGCGAGCTCGAGCGCGCCGCCGAGGATGCGCGAAAAGCCGCTGAGCAGCTTGCGGATGCCCAGACGGCCCACGAACGCGGTGTGGAGCGGCTCAATCAACAGCAACAGCGACAGGCCGATGCGCAGGAGGGTAGAGCACGGGCTGACGAAGCACTGGTGCAGGCCCGGTCAGCGGCCGTTCAGCAGGCACAGGCGGCGGGCATCGCGGACGCGTTTATTGAGCGCGTGGATGGAGCGATCGACACGGACACCACGGAGCTGCGCCGCCGCGCCGAGGAGCTCGCCGATCGCCAGATGCGAGCGATCGATCACTTGGGAGCGCTGCTCGCCGCGGCCACCGGACGCAGACGTGCGCTGAGCGATGCACGGGAGCGCCACGAGGAGCTCGTGAGCACCGCCGCGTCTCTCGCCGAGCAGCGCGAGCAGTCGGCGCGGCTGTTGGCGGAGACGGGCCGCGAGCTGGTTCACGCGGCCCGGTCATACCTAGAGGCAACCAGTGCGGTGACGCTCGCCGACCCTCCCGGTGTCATGGCCGCGCTCGAGTTGTGGGTCGAGACTCTCCACGGTCCCAATCCGCTCAACACCGCGCTCGCCGTCGCGGGCCGTGCCGCGAGCGCCGCGCTTGCACATGAGGATGCTGGCCTCGACGTGGAGGAGGTAGAGGTCCGTCAGCTTGCAAGCGAGCTCAACGCCTCGATCGAGCGGCTGCAGGCCGGCGAGCACGACACTCCTCCTGCTCCGCATACGCGCGGCCCCTCCGCCCGCGAGGATCGCGCCGGCGCGCCGCTATGGCTGCTCGTCGACTTCCGTTCAGGCGTTCCCGAGGAGCGGCGGGCCGGGATCGAGGCCGCTCTGGAGGCGGCCGGGATACTCGACGCGTGGGTGATCCCTAACGGCCAGCTGCTCGCGCCAGGCACGCAGGACGTGCTGCTTACACCAGGCGCATCGGACTCCATCGGGAGTGGTGCGCGCCTGCACGACGTGCTTGAGCCCGCGATCGACCTTGACGACCACTGCGCGGGACAGGTGCAGGTAGAGGCTGTGCGTAGCGTGCTCGCCGCCGTCGCTCTGGCGCAGGATCACGGCACCGTATGGATCACACCGGAGGGCGAGTTTCGTAACGGCGTCCTGCGTGGCTCCTGGAGCAAGCCGGCTGCGACGTTCATTGGTCGCGGCGCCCGCGAGGTGGCGCGCCGCTCACGGCTGGTCGAGTTGCGCGATCGCCGCGAGCAGGCCCAGCGACGGCTCGGGGAGCTGGCGGGCGCCCGCGAGCGTCTAGAGGAGTGCCGCGCGGAGCTCGAGGATCAGCTGCAGCGCGAGCCCACTGAGGAGGCCCTGCGCGACGCGCACAGCACCCTGTCGGGTCTGGACGCCGAGCAGGCGCGGCTCGCCGAGCGTATTACAGACATGACCGCCCGGCTGGCGCTTGCAGAGGCCGAGACGGCGCACGCGGAGCGTGTCGTGCGCGAGAGCGCCGAGGAGCTGAGCCTGCCCCACGAGGACGCCGAGCTAAATCGGATGCGCAACGGCCTGCAGTTGCTGCGCGTGGCGCTCGCCGCACTGTGGCCAGCCTGTCTTGCGCTCGATCATGCGCGAAGTGCCGCCATGGAGGTCGCCAGGGAAGTCGAAGACGCGGAGCGAGAGCTCGTCGACCACAGCACGCGCCTCGATGCGGCAAGACGCGAGGAGGCCGAGCGCAGGGAGCGTCACGAAACGCTTCTCCAGACGGTCGGCGCGGCCGTGGCTGAGCTGCAGCTGCGGCTGACCGATGTGGCGAGCGCTGTGCGCGAGAACGAGCGCCGGCTGCACGAGGCCGACGCTCGGCGCGCGCTGGCTCAGCGCGAGGAGGGCAAGGAGGACGGCCGTCGCCAGCAGCTCACAGCGGAGCTCGAGCAGGCGATCGAGCGGCGTCGAGCCGACGTGGACTCCCTGCGACGCTTTGCCGGCACAGGTCTGATCATGGTCGCGCTCGAGGAGATCGAGCTGCCTGATGGTGGAGAAGGGGAGGAGTGGGGAGTGACCGCCGCGTTGCGCCTTGCGCGCCAACTCGAGCAGGAGCTGGCCGATGCGCCCGAGGACGAACCGGCCTGGCAGCGCGCACAGCGACGGGTGACCGACGAATTCGGAGCGCTGGGCGATGCGCTGCGCCGCCATGGCAACAACGCCTCGATGTCCATGCTCGAGGAGGGGATCACCGTGGAGGTTGTATTCCGCGGCCACTCGACCACGGTGCCCGAGTTGGCCGGTGCGCTCGCCGAGGAGGTCTCCGATCGTCAGCGGCTGCTCGACGAGCGCGAGCGAGAGATCCTCGAGAACCACCTGGTGAACGAGGTCGCAAGTACGCTGCAGGAACTGATCTCCGACGCCGAGCACCAGGTCGCCGCCACCAACACAGAGCTGGCCGAGCGCCCGACGAGCACCGGTATGCAGTTGCGACTGCGCTGGCGAGTCCTCGAGGACGGCCCGCAGGGATTGCAGGAGGCGCGCGAGCGGCTGCTGCGCCAAGACGCCGACGCGTGGTCGCAGCAGGACCGGGCGGCAGTGGGAGCGTTCCTGCAGGCGCAGATCCAGGAGGTTCAATCACGTGACGTGGCTGGCACCTGGGTCGAGCACCTCACCGAGGCGCTCGACTATCGCGCCTGGCACCGCTTCGTGATCGAGCGACACCAGGGCGGTCGCTGGCGCACCGCAACAGGACCTGCCTCGGGCGGCGAGCGGGTGCTGACGGCCAGCGTGCCGCTGTTCGCCGCTGCGTCCTCCTACTACGCCTCGGCGGGCAGCGACTACGCGCCGCGTCTGGTGATGCTGGACGAGGCGTTCGCCGGTGTGGACGACGATTCGCGCGCCAAGTGCCTTGGTCTGCTCACAGCGTTCGATCTCGACGTTGTAATGACCAGCGAGCGCGAGTGGGGCTGCTACCGCGAGGTGCCAGGGCTGGCGATCGCACAGCTGACACGATTCGACGACATTCCGGCGGTGGATGTCAGCCATTGGGAGTGGGACGGGGCGACACGTACGCGCGTCGAGCGTCCGGTAGCGTCCGTGTTGGCCACAGCCTCAAGCGAAGCCCTCGACGGGAACGGTCTGTGGAAGCCGACGAGCACGAGCGGTTGAGCAGCTCGGCGGTTGAGCTGGAGCGACTTGGCCGGCTGCTCGGCGACCCTGAGCTCGAGTGGCTGCGAGCACGGGTGCGCCGACGGCTCGAGCTCGGCCAGCCGCTGGAAGGCAGTGTCACGCTGGCCGACGCATCCGCCGCTCAGCGCCGGGCGGCGCAGAGACTGCTCGGTCGCAGACCGCGCGCGGGGCGTACGCTGAGCGTGTCGCTGCCCGCTGTTGACGAGGTGCTGCGCTGTTGCGGTGCCAGTCCCGATGGACTGGCGGCTGCGGTCATCGCACTCACGGGGCCCGTGGTCGTGCGCGCCGAGGAGAGCGCCGCCGAGCGGCTCGCGTGGGAGTGGGCGTTCGCGCCGCTCGAGGAGATGGTTGGCCAGCGAGCGGAGTTGAGGGCCGCAGGCTGTGAGGAGTTGGCGAGCTGGCTGGCGCAGCTGCGTGGCTCGGGCGTAGTCAAGCGCTTGGAGCCTGACGCGGCGAGAGCTCGGGAGCTGCTCGAGCGCCTCGCCACGGTGCTCGCCGTGCTGCCCGCCGATGGCGAGCCGTTGGGCCGCTTTGCCGCGTGCCACGCCGGTGGCGCTCACGCGCTCGACGACGGCCAGCCGCTTGCGACACTCGCCCTCGGAGCTCTCCGAGCGCTTAGCGGCGGATCTCTGGTGTCTGTCCAATCCCCCGATTCCGTCAAGTCGCCGACCCAGTCACGGCGCGAGACGTGGGCGTCGGCTGGATTGCTCTGCGATGAGCTTTCCAGCGTTGTGCTCACGCTTGGACTGCCCGGTGAGCACCTCACGGGATCGGGCCGGCTCCTGCAGATCGCCCGGGAGACAGGAGAACCGGTATGGCTGACGCTGCGTCAGCTCGTACGCGAACCGCCAGAATGGGCGGCTGCATCCGGAGGTATCCTCTCGGAGCGGACTGTGTACATATGCGAGAACCCTGTCGTGGTGGAGCTCGCCGCTGACCTGCCCGGATCGCAGTGTGCGCCGCTCGTGTGCACCAACGGGCAGCCCGGCGCCGCCACGATGCTCCTCCTGCGCTCACTCGCGGCGGCTGGTGTGAGATTGGCCCATCACGGTGACTTCGACTGGGGCGGCATACGCATAGCCAACGTCTTGCACGCTCGCCTGCCGGTGGTCCCGTGGCGGTTCGACGCCGAGGCTTATAACCGTGTGACAAATACTGTGACATCGTCTCAGCCGCTCACCGGCGCCTCAGCGTCCGCCAGCTGGGATCCGAGCCTCAGCGAGACAATGCGTCGCGTTGGACTGCGTATCGAGGAGGAGTCGGTGATCGAGGAGCTGCTTGCCGACCTCGCCGCCTGATAAGCCAGACGATCTGGGCGGTACGTTCACCGATCAGGCCACTGGACGGCTGTTTCTACAGCGACCCAGAGGTCGCTAATAAGATCGAATCGTCCCCCTGCTATGTCGTCAATAATCCGCGACCGTCCCTTGGGGCGGTCGCTTTCGTTGAGGCAGAGGACGGGCAGAAGCTCGGGAGTGATCGTCGTCGCTCGCCACTTCGAGATGGCGGCGACCGAACGGCAAGCGCCCAAGGCCGCGCCGCACCCGAGCCTCAGTAGGGGTCTGCGCGTCGAAAGCGGTTGAGCGCCACGAGCGTCCAGAGGGCCTCGACCACACCGAAGGGCCAAGTTCCGGCCAGGAACCCGTAGGTGCTCGACAGGGCACACCCGCTCAGTCTGACGCTTGGAGGTTCGTAGCGAAGGCGATTGCATCCAGGGGACTAGCGACGTAGCTCTGTTTGTAGGCGGGTGGCGAGGCGCACGGAGGCCTCGATCTCGACTTGGCGGATCGAGACGCTCTCGACGCTGAGCCCAAATGGAACTCCCACGCGCCGGCAGAATGCGATGAGCTCGGCGGCCGTGGCGACGGCTTGTTCGTAGGACGCGTCGAGGGTGTCCTCCGCGTGGCGCAGCTCGTTCTCGATCCAATGCGGCACATCGACACCGAGCCATTGAACGAACTCCAGTGTCTTCAGCGAGCCGCAGACCGAGAACGTGAACACGATCGGTGCTGGCTTGACGTCACGAGCGACACACTCGTAGTGGTAATCGGAGACTAGGTTCTTCGCGGCATTGACGTCATAGATGATCTGGGTGACAAAGAACGAGCAACCTGCCGCCTGCTTCGCCAGCAGACGGACATGCTCCCCGCGCCCGCGCGTGTGGCGCTCTGGGATCGCGACACCTCCGAGCAGGAGATCCGGGCGCACCTCGCTCCTGAGTTCGTAGGCTCGCGACAGAGAGGTTGCTACCGCCTTCTCACGAGAGGACGCACCTACGAATACCGACAGCGCGTGGGTTGGGGCTTGTTCGCTGAGCCACGAGCGAAGACCTTGCTCTGGATACTTGCTGACAGCGCGGTACACGATCGCCGGCACTTCCAAGCCGACGAGATAGCGAGCGAGGTAGTGCGACGGGTCCATCGTGGGTAGGAACGGAAAGGGGCGTTCCTCGGGATTGCGGTCGCTCTCGTCATCAATGTCGTAGAGCACGAGGCCGTCGAGGCCCACAGAGCGCAGGCGCTCGAGCGTTTTCGCGGCGATCTGACTCGCTTGCTCCGGTTCGGTCGTCAGGCGCGGTGGGGTCAGCGCGAACAGCAAGAACTCACCCGCCCCCTCCGCAATGCGCCGCTGCAGCTCCACGCGCTGAAGCGTAACTAAACGCCTATGCACGACGGCTGGGCGCTGGCGGTTGTGAGCTTCCGGTATCAGCCGCACCACGCGGCGTCCTTGCGTCCACGGGAGCCGCGTCGAATGCCGCCTGGACGCGCCAACCCGCGCGGGCGTCGGCGTTGACGAGTGGGTACCACTCGTCGGGGATGAGTGCCTCGTGTCGCCGCTCGGCTTGTATCCACTCCTCCCGACAGAGGCCCAGATTGCGCCCTGTAGGTGCTCCTCGCTGCGGATCGGCTTTGAGGACATCACGACAAGGCCGATCGCCTCATCCACGATCTCATCGCGCACGTGCGCGGGCACTAGGTAGTGCTGAGGACGTATCCGGCTCACGAGTGCTTTGGGCTGCGTCCGCTGCGCCCCGCTGGGGTCTGCGAGCGACTGCTTCTATCGATTTCGGGCTCGACCGCTTTCAGCGGATGTGGGGTTAGCTTCTCCCGCAAGATCGATCACGAGCTGTGCGGCCTGTTGAGCGCCGATGAAGGGTGTGAGGGTGATGTAGGTGAGTTCGGGAGCGAGCTCCGGGAGCTGGTTGGCGCGACCGTGACCGATCTCGTATTGGATGATGTTCCAAATGCCTCCGACGATCGCTTCGCTGGCGACCGCGGGTACGTGTGGGTGTTGTTCATGCCCGGGCTGGAACATGATGCCGAAAGCATCGAGAGTTTTCTCGGCCAGGTCGATCGCGGCGGGGCCGCCGGTGAGGATCTCGAAGAAGCCGAGACGAGCGAACACGGGGTCGCCGGCAATGAACTGCAGTAGCGTGGCGATGCTGTCGTGGGCGGCCTGGGGCCAGGTGGGGGCTGCTTGGAATGCCTGGGTGGCGGGGGCAAGGGCGCGTTTGGTTGCCTCGCGGAAGGCGGTTAGGAATGCGTCTTGCTTGTCTGTGAAGTTCTCGTAGAACGCTTCGTTTGAAATTCCGGCCGCGGCGGAGATAGCGGGGATGCTGAGCGCTGGGTAGCCTCCTTCGCTTGAGATGCTGACGACGGCGTGCAGGATGCGCTCGCGGTGGGTGTGGGTGGTGCGGGCTTGGATGGGGTCGAGCGGGGGGATAACGCTTTCCTTCAGGGCTTGGTGTAGGTGAGGTGCGCCCTCGGAGAGTGTGATGGGCGGGCGCAGTGGAGGGTTTACGTCGGGTGTGTGGTAGGCGATGGCCCAGGCGAGGAGGTCCTCGATGACGTCGTTGAGCTTCTCTGGTTCGCCTCTGAGTAGTCGGCGGTAGGCGACCCGGCGGATGCCTGAGACGATCGCACGGATCGTGGTGTCGGTGACCAATGCCGGCTCGGGGGCGTCTTGGAAGCTTTGGCGGAACATCAGCTCGAAGACGCCGATCATGCGGTCGCGGTGCTCGAGCACTCGGTGCCCGGCGCCGAGGGCGTCGACGAGTACGAGGTGCGAGGCGTCTCGCTCGATGACGACGATCTCTGCGAAGTATCGGAAGCCTGCCTGTAGGCGCTCATGCCAGCCGCTCGGCTCGCGGTAGGCGCGCGAGATGCGTTCGGTGGCCATCGTCGCGATCATGTCGTAGGTGGCGAGGAAGCATTGCTCCTTGCCAGCGAAGTGCCTGTAGAAGGTGGTGCGCGAGACGCCCGCGAGCGAGACGATCTGCTTGATCGTCGTGTCTGCGTACCCGCTCTGAGCGACGGCTGCGACCATCGCGCCCTGCAGTCTTGCGCGCTGATTCAACGCGCGTCGGTCGGGCGACATCACCTGACGCCCCGGGGGGAGCACGCGGTAGAGAGCCTTGCCGCTGGGGGCCGGTACGCGCCTTGACATGCCGCGACGATACCTGCTGGATCGCTAGGGGCAGAGCGGGCTGGAGGGGTAATTGAACCCCCATTTCGGTACGCCATATTACGATGAGAGCTCGACCAAAATGGTACGAACCTTGACGGTCTCGACATGGCCTAACGGTACCCCACTTGACGGCGCTCCACGATTGTGCTTATACTCCCGAGCGTTGGATCTAGGGAACGCGCTGGTGACAATCTGTCAGTCGTTGGTCGCAGCGTTCGAGGAGAAGCGAGGAGAAGGTGCAGATCGGGATATGAGGGATCAGACCAACACGATGGCCGCAGTCGCCGCTGACGGCGCGCGGCATTCACTCACCGCGCGAGTCGCACGCGAGTCCGCGTCCCGAGGAGCCTGTCCGAGCCCCACCACCCCCTCTCCGGTGGCGCTCGAAGAGGCCCCAAAGGTAGTTCCCTCTACCTTCACCCCTTCACGGGAGCCGTGGCACGACCCCGCTGCGACTTCTGTGAGGGGGCGCAAACAAGTGCCGGCCAGCACCTCGGTGAAACTGTCTCAAGCTAGTCATACCCTCCCAACCCAAGCGCAGCGTAGGGTCGGGGGAGGGAAGGCGGGAAAAATAGCCACAACGCCAGGCGATGTGGCGCGAGCGCGAGTGAGCGTTCGGTCTGCTGTCGTGAATCGCGCGCAGCGTCGGTTTGCGTCTGGGCATCAAAGAGCGCGCGTGGGAGCGCCCGTGCTGGCTTCACTAATCCTATTCATTGCCCTCACCCCCTTCGCCCTTCTTACTTTCTCCTCCACAGCCCTCGCAGCCGAATGCCCCAACGAACACGTACGCGAGGAATCCAAGATCAACCCATCGACCAACGAGCCCTACTCTACGCAGCTTCCCGACTGCAGGGCATACGAGCTGGTGTCTCCACCTGATACGGGGGGCTTCCCGGTCACCGCCGCAAGCCAATCCGGAGGTCGCCGCTCTGGCGTCACCGGCGGCACGGAGCTGTACCAGGTGATGCCGGGCGGAACGGTCTTCTTTGTGTCGCAGGCTGCGCCACCGGAAACCGGAGCCGTGCCGAACGGGCGTGCCGTAAACGTTTTTACCAGCACGCGTAGTCCACGTGATTGGGTCACGACCGACCTCACCCCGTTCAGCACGCCTAACTCGAGTCAGCTAGTCGCCGGGGCCGCCAACGGCACTGCCGCCCTGATTCTCAGCGAAGCGAGCCTTGTGCCCGACGATCAAGATAACCCAGAGAACGAACCCGAAAACGTCAACGCGCAAGACCTGTACGTCGTCCACGAGTCCGGGCAGGCCCCTGAACTCGTCAGTAAGGGTCCGCTGCCTCGGACGCCAACGACCCTTCAGAGGGTCATCAGTAATTTCATATCAAATCCTGAACTCTCATCCGTTGCCTTCATCTCTCAAACACCGCTCGAAGCTCGTGCGGCCGAAAACCTAAGCAATTGCTACACGTGGACCGATGTCGGATCGTACGAGGCGGGCCTCATCGGCTCGGATGAACACGGCGACTCCGAGTGCACGCTCCACGCAATGACACCAGAAGGTCGCCCTGTGTATGTAGACGAAAGTGGAGATCGTCAGAATGGCGCGCTACTGGTCGGCGGCGCCGGCATGATCCCGCCGGTCCAGATCTCCGGCACGACGCCATTCGCCGCGACGTACGATGGCATCTCTCCAGACGATCGCGTGGCCTATGTCACCACGCTGGACCAGCTACAAGAAGGCGCCGGGGTTACTGGGCCGACCAACGTATACGCCGTCGACGTGCCCAAGTTCCCGGCGCTAGAACTATCAGAGCCGCCCCAGCCCAGCGATGTCACCTGTATCTCCTGCGGGCACAGCGGGAGCGGCGCCACGTTCCTCGCACAAAGCGCAGATGGATCGCACATCTTCTTCTCGAGCAGCGAAGGCTTGTGGAGCTGGGACGCGCAAACAGGAGAAGCCAACGAACTGAGTAACGCCACCAATGTGTCCGAGGCCATTCCCTCAGAAAACGGTGAGTATCTCATCGGCCTGACTTCGCAGCTCGCCGGAAATCCGCACGGGACTGCCGATGTCTACGAGTTCACGGCCAGCCAGCCGCCTGAGCTCGTCACATCCGGTGAATCCGCAGATACTTACTCGACCGCGGAAACCAGCACAGAGGGCTATCCGTCGATCGGAGGTGTTTCAAATGATGGTCGTCGCGTCGCATATGATCGAGAGCCGGCCAGCGATGAAGGCCCCGACGTGATCGACGAGTGGGTGGCGGGCCAGACCACGCAGCTTTCGCCGGCTGGATCCACCGAACCCTACAGACTCATGGGCACCGCGGGAGGCGAACTGCAGGACATCTTCTTCACGGCCAATGAAGCTCTCGTGCCCCAAGATCTCAACGCTGGAACTACAGATATTTACGATGCACGCCTCGATGGGGGTTTTCCTGTGCCCGAAGCAGCCACGAGCGACAGTCAGACGCCAAACCCGATCGCTCCGTCGCTGGCTGCGTATGGCTCGAACCTAACCCCAGCCGGCACCACACTAGCGCCGCTGCCGACTAACACCTCCCATCCGAGCGAACCTGTGACGAAAGCTCGGAAGCTCTCTATGGCCCTCGAGCAATGCAAGAAGAAATCAAAGCGGAAGCGTGCTAACTGCGAAGCGAAAGCCCGGAAGAGCTACGGCCGCAAAACCAAGGCGGAGAAAAACTCGACGAAAACAAACAGCGGCAAGGGGGACAAGTGACCATGAGGTCCGAGTATTCCCTCACAACTCGGTCGTCTTCGAATTTTGTCTCGCTTGTGTTGCCACTGGCCGCGCTGGCTCTGCTTGTCTTCTTGGCCCCAGCGGCGCGTGCAGCGGTCACGATCGAATCGTTCAGTGCTGGAGCGGCAGGTACTATCGCGGGTGGGCACACCGATGTGAACACCTCCTTCCAGCTCAGGACGCTCGATGGCAGCAAAGGGGCGCTGCCCACGGGAGGTGAACCGCAAGACATCATCGTCACCACGCCTCCTGGGCTAGTTGGAGATCTCAGAAACATTCCAGAGTGCCCACGATCTCTGTTCAGCCAGGATGGGATGATCCGGGAAGCAGTCGGCGGATGCCCAGCCGACACGCAGGTCGGCGAAGCTGCCCTCGACATCAATAGCGGGCCCTACACGGGCCTCGTGACGTGGGGTGTATATAACATTCAGCCCTCCGCGAACGAACCCGCACTGCTCGGCATCCAGGGGATGGTCGCCGGCGTGGTGACCGAAGTGGTCCCCATCTTTGTCTCGGCTTTGGCGCAGAATGACTATGCGCTGACGGCGACCGTCGAAACGGTGCCACGTATCCCGTTCAACGTGTCCACGCTCGGAGCCTCGGTCACCCTTTGGGGAGTGCCCGCGTCGCATTACCGACGCGACGGCGACTCTGGTGGCTCACCCGGCGAACGAGCCGGTGGCAACCGCGAATATGGCACCATCGCCGCCGCGCCAGCATCGCAATGGAAGCCGTTCATGGAGAACCCGACCGCGTGCGCGACAACACCCGTCACCGAGCTGTCAATCAACACCTACGAAGAACCGACCAGCTTCTCGAGTGCGACAGCAACGAGCCCCAATCCGACCGACTGCGCCACCGTCCCGTTTGCTCCATCGATCAAGGCTGAGCCGGACACCGATGAAGCGGGCGCTCCGGCCGGCCTTGACTTCGAACTGGCCGTTCCGCAGAGCAACAGGCCCGACGGACGCGGTAGCGCCGAGCTCGAAAAGGCCTTGGTCACCCTGCCCGAAGGCATGACAATTTCTCCTTCAGCCGCGTCAAAGCTTCTCGAAGCCTGTACCAACGAACAGTTCGCTGCCGGCTCCAACGTGCCCGCGGAATGTCCTGCCGCGTCGGTGATCGGCGAAGACGAAGTCGAATCTCCCCTCGTGCTCTCCGGACCCCTGAAGGGCAAGGTCTATCTCGGCCAGCCGCTCGGCACCGATCCGACGTCAGGCCAGATGTTCAGGATCTTCCAAGAGCTTCAGGGCTTCGGGTTGGACATCAAGCTTCAGGGCTCGGTAGTGGCGAACCCGGAAACAGGACAACTCACAGCAACTTTCTCGAATCTCCCCGAGTTGCCCTTTCAAAGCTTCAGGATGCGTCTCGACGGTGGTCCCAACGCGGTCTTGGTCAATCCGCAGACATGTGGAGCGAACACCACGACCGCGAAGCTCTACCCGTACAGCGGCAACCCACCGGCGACTCCCAGCTCGACGTTCACAACGAGCGATGGTGGAAACGCCTGTCCGGCTTCGCTGCCCTTCTCTGTGCAGTCAGCGATCTCGAGTGCGAGCCCGCAGGCAGGTGCTCTTTCTCGGTTGAGCGTGACGTTCAACCGCGCCGATGAGACCCAGCCGTTGGAGAGAATCGATGCGACGCTGCCCGCGGGTCTGCTCGGCTATGTGTCCAAGGTTGCCCTTTGCGAACCGAGTCAGGCGCTTGTCGGCAGCTGCGGAGCCGAAAGCCGCATTGGCACCGTCACGACGACTGCGGGAGCGGGGAGCGACCCGCTGACCGTCGGCGGCTCCGTCTATCTGGCGCATGGCAGCAACGGCTACCCATTCATGCTCTCGGTCGTCGTCCCGGCCATCGCCGGCCCGTACGACCTGGGCAACGTGGTTGTCCCGGTGTGGCTACAAGTCAACAGCAACGGTAGCTTGACGGCGGTCTCGGGGTCGCTCCCGTCGATTCTCGATGGAATACCGCTCGACATCCGATCGATCACGATGAGCATCGACCGGCCGGGCTTTACCGTCAACCCAACCAACTGCGGCCCGCTGTCGTTGAGCGGCACCGCAACATCGCTGTCTGGCGCCACGGCAGCGCTCTCGGCACCATTCGCCGTGTCAGGCTGCGCCAGCCTTCCCTTCAAGCCCTCCTTTACGGCAGCTACACGAGGCTCGACCTCAAAACAAGATGGCGCATCGCTAACCGTTCGTGTCACTCAGAGCCCGAGCGAAGCGGATATCCACTCGGTCCATGTAGAACTGCCAAAGTCACTTCCGTCGAGGCTTTCCACGCTGAACAAGGCGTGTACGGAACAGCAGTTCGCGGCGAACCCTGCGGGCTGTCCTAGAGGATCAATCGTGGGAACGGCCGTGGCACATACGCCGCTGCTCTCGGTGCCAGTCAGCGGCCCGGCAATCCTCGTCTCCCACGCGGGAGCCGCGTTCCCGGAGCTCGACCTCATCCTCCAAGGCGACGGGATCACGATCGACCTGGTGGGGAACACGGACATCAAAAAGGGGATCACGAGCTCAACCTTTGCGACCGTGCCCGATGTGCCTATCTCTGGCTTCGAGCTCAGTCTCCCAGAGGGCCCCTACTCGATCGTCGCAGCGAACGGGAATCTCTGCAAACAGACGCTACTCATGCCCACCACGATCACGGGGCAAAACGGCGCGGTCAACACGCAGACCACCAAAATCGCGGTCACCGGCTGTCCCAAGCTGAAGCCGACAATTAAGCTTACGAAGGTGGAGGACAAGGGCAGCAGCCTCCGCGTCACGTTCAACACGACCTCCAAAGGCAGCGTCACCTTCACCGGCCCAGGCGTTGTGGGAAAGACGGTTAGGGACTTGGCCTCCGGCAGCCATCGCCTCACCGTTGCCCTGAAACATGGAGGTCCTGCGCCATTCGCCGGGGGCCGTGCTCTCGAGCTGCGAGCAAGCCTCGATACCGGCAAGCGCATCGTGGCCAAGACAACCAGCGTGAGCTCTAAGGAGGGCTAGACATGCGCGACCACCCACACATCACGGCCATTGCATCGCGCCACGCCCGCAGACTAACGCGCCTGCTGCTCACCCTAGCCTGCATCGCTGCCGTCGGGTTCGCCCTCGGCGCAGGAGCGACCCAGGCGATAGCCGCGGGTATCGCCGAAGTAAAACTCGAAGGCACGGGTACCGTCACCAGCAATCCTGCTGGAATCGACTGCACGGATACGAGTGGACCTACCACGGGGGAATGCAAAACGGAAGGCTTTCCATTCTCCTTCGGTGCTCCCAACATAGAATTGACGGCGACTCCTGGGCCAGGCTCCCGGTTTGAAGGCTGGCGAGGCAGTGAAAACGTCACGGCAGACTGCCAGTCGGGTAAGGTGAATCCGTGTATATATGACCAGGGCTTTTTGACGTATGAAATCACGGCGATCTTCGGTATAAAGCCCCCCCAAAAGGATCTGAAGGTGAAAGCGACTGGTGCTGGCTCAGGCCGGGTCACCAGCACCCCTGAAGGGATCGAATGCGGATCGCAATGTGAAGGGGAATTCGACGAAAACTCGACCGTGGTCCTGATAGCTGTTCCCACGGAACACTCAACTTTCGTAGAATGGGTCGGCTGCGATAGCATCACGGCCGAGGGTAGCTGCGAACTGACGATGAGCGAAACGAAGGCCGTGGAAGCGAAGTTTAACGCGATCCCTCAGGAGCACCTCGAAGTGCTCAAGACAGGGATGGGTACGGGAGAAGTAAGCAGCTCTCCAGCCGGTATCGATTGCGGCACGACGTGCGCTGCGCAATTCAACGAAGGCGCGACGGTCGTCCTTACGGCAACGCCCGCATCACCGGAACCCGGGGCGCGCTACACGTTCGGTGAATGGAAGGGATGTACGCATGTCACTGGTGAACGCGGGTGCGAAGTGACGATGAGCGAAGCTGAGACGGTGACCGCGGAATTCGTGAGAACCCCGCAACAGACGTTGCAGGTTCAGGACGCCGGCGCAGGGTACGGCGAAGTAACGAGCTCGCCGTCGGGGATTAGCTGCGGTGGGATCTGTGAAGCCCAATTTGCCGAAGCTTCGACTGTGACCCTCACGGCGACTGCGGCAGCTGGATCGAACTTTACTGGGTGGTCGGGTGGGGGCTGTTCTGGTACCGAGTCGTGCGAAGTGACCCTAGCGACGGCTACCGGGGTTATCGCCATCTTTGAACCAGTCCCGTCTCCCACAGCGGCGACTGGCGCGGCAAGCGACATCACGGCAACGGCCGCCATCCTCGCAGGAACGGTAAATGGGGAAGGGTATGACACCCACTACCTGTTCGACTATGGCGAAACCGGAAGCTACGGCAACGAAGCGCCCGCCAACGCTGGCGTTGGTGATGATGCAGGAATCACTTCGACAGGTACGCCGGTAACAGTCGAACTGAGCGGTCTGACTCCTAACACGACGTATCACTACCAGATCGTCGCCTACAATATTGCCTGCTCGAGCTTTTGCCCGCCATCAGGCTCCAACACGGCTCAAGGCGCCGATCAGACATTTTCGACGCTGCCGGCGGCCCCAGGAGTAGTGACGGACGTCCCCGTGGCTGTCGCAGTTGATAACGCTACCGTCGCGGGTGAAGTCATCGCCCACGGCGCCAGTACCTCATATCACGTGGATTATGGCAAAACGGAAGCGCTCGGGAGCAGCACCGCGGCTGGATACGCAGGAGCTGGTGAACCGGGACTTTACGTAACTGCGACGCTCGAAGGTCTATTGCCGAACACAACGTATTTTTATCGCTTTGCGGCGGCGAACAGCGGTGGCGAAGTGGATGGCAGTGTGGAGGCGTTTACGACGAACGCCGCAGGAGAACCCAGCACCGGCGCTCTGCCACCCGGTTTCTCCCTCATCGGGCCGCCTCTTACAAACTCGCCAGCAGTGATCTCCCTCAGCCTCACAGGTATCGTTCCGCTCCCCGTAACCCCGCTGCCGGCCAAACCGAAACCGATCAGTCGCAAACAGAAGTTGGAACGGGCTCTCAAGCTCTGTAGAAAGAAGACGAGCAAGCCAAAGCGACAAAGATGCAAGAATACGGCAAAAGCTCGTTACACGCCGAAGGCAAGTACCAAACCTATTAGCCATCGTGCAATGAACTAGCTCGCCGCGGCCTTGGACGCGACAGGGTGAAACAGCTGATGTTCGTTGAAGTTGTAAGACGGCTCAACCGGGCTCCCTCCCGGGTAGAAGCCGAGATCTAAAGCCGGCACCGAAGCGCATCTCTTTGCGAGGGATACGCGCTCGGGTGCCGGGTCCAACATCAAGAAGTATAGGAGGATCATGATGCGATACGCAATACGCAGGATAGTGCTGCCCGTGTTGGCGTCAGGGCTGACTGCTGCCGTACTGATGCTGCCGACGACTGCGTGGGGGCAAAGCTGGTCAATCCATGAAACGCCCAGTCCAAAGGCGGAACTATCGGCACATCTGTCTAGCGTGTCGTGTGTGCTGAGTGAAGCGTGTGCCAGCGTCGGTACTTATGTCAACGGCGCCGGCCATGAAGTGACCTCGGCCGCGACATGGAACGGGAAATCATGGACCGCCGACAGGCCGGCGAACCCACTAGGTACGAAATCAAGTCATCTGCTTGGCGTCAGCTGTGTTTTCGTAGACGGCTTTTGCCTTGCGGTGGGACGGTACCTTGGCAGCAGCGGTGGAGAAGCGCCGCTTGCAGAGACGTCGGTGGTATCCGAAGGCGTGTGGTCGCTTGATCAGCCGCTGATTCCGTCTGGCGCAAAAAACAGTGCCCTGCAAGGCGTTTCGTGCACGGCCAACGAAGCATGTACGGCGGTCGGGCTTTATGTAAACAGCGGCGGGACAGAAGTGTCGTTGGCCGAGAGGTTGAGCGGTAAAACATGGACGATCCAGGAAACGCCTAATCCGAAAGAAGCGAAAACGAGCGTTTTGGCGGGTGTTTCGTGTACTTCGAGTGAAGCGTGTGTTGCGGTTGGGCGTTACGTGAGTAGTGCTGGTGTGGAAAAGACGCTTGTGGAGGTGTTGAGCGGTAAAACCTGGACGGTTCAGGAATCTCCGAACCCCGCCGAAGCGAAATCGAGCAGTTTGACGGGTGTTTCGTGTACTTCGAGTGAAGCGTGTGTTGCGGTTGGGCGTTACGTGAGTAGTGCTGGTGTGGAAAAGACGCTTGTGGAGGTGTTGAGCGGTAAAACCTGGACGGTTCAGGAATCTCCTAACCCGGCGGGAGCGAAAGCCAGCAGTTTGGCGGGCGTTTCATGTACTTCCAGTGAAGCATGCACCGCCGTCGGGCGTTACACCAACAGCAGTGGGATCGAAACGGCGTTGGCCGAGCGGTGGAACGGCAAAACATGGACCATCCAGACGCTTCCGACTCCTGCAGGACCTCAGTTTAGCTCGTTGGCCAGCGTGTCTTGTACCACGAGTGAAGCGTGCCTGGGAGTTGGCCGATATTTCAACAACCAGATCAGAGAAGCAGGGTTGGGGGCAAGCTGGAACGGCAAAGAATGGATAAGTAGCGAAATCGCTAGCCCGGTCGGCGAAGTGTCTGTGCGCTTTGCGAGCGTGTCGTGCGTGCTGAGTGAATCATGTGCTGGTGTTGGCCACTACATCAATGGAGCGCGCGTCGAAGTGACGGCTGCGGGGGTCTGGAACGGAAAAACGTGGACGACCGTGACGCCGCCGAACCCGCTCGGAGCAAAAGCCAGTGAGTTGTCGAACGTTAGTTGCGTATTTACAGGGGGTTTTTGCCTCGCTGTGGGTTACTACAGCAACAGCAGCGGTGTGCAGGTGCCGCTAGGAGAGACGTCGGCTTTGCTTGAAGGTGTGTGGTCGGTTGATTTGCCGCTGGTGCCGTCTGGTGCGAAAAGCAGTGCTTTGCAAGGGGTTTCGTGTACGGCGAGCGAAGCATGTACAGCGGTGGGCTCTTATGTAAACAGCGGCGGGACGGAAGTCACGTTGGCGGAGAAGTTGAGCGGTAAAACATGGACGATTCAGGAACCGCCGAACCCGGCTGAAGCGAAAGCGAGCAGTTTGACGGGCGTTTCTTGTACATCGAGTGAAGCGTGTGTTGCGGTTGGGCACTATGTGAGTAGTGCTGGTGTGGAAAAGACGCTGGTGGAGGTGTTGAGCGGTAAAACGTGGACGGTTCAGGAATCCCCGAACCCCGCTGAAGCGAAAGCGAGCAGTTTGGCAGGCGTCTCATGTACTTCCAGTGAAGCATGCACGGCCGTCGGGCATTACACGAACAGCAGTGGGACGGAAACGGCCTTGGCCGAGCGCTTGACTGGCAAAGTATGGACTATCCAAGAAATCCCTAGCGCGACGAACAAGGGCCTGCTCAGCGTTTCATGCACGTCGAGCGAAGCGTGCACCGGAGTCGGCCATAGCAGCAGCGCAGGCGTGGAAGTTGCCCTGGCCGAGAGATGGAACGGCAAAACGTGGGCTAGCCAAAGCGTCCCGAGCACCGAAGGGTCGCAGTCCAGTGCTCTCACAGGCGTATCGTGCGCCGGCAGCGAAGCATGCACGAGCGTAGGTGACTACATTAACATTCGAGCCACAGAAGTAGCTCTGGGTGCGGTGTGGAGTGGAAAAGAATGGACGAGCAACATGCCTCCAAGTCCAGGCTTTGAACCCGCGCCGCGTCAGTCGCGCCTTGCGGCCGTATCGTGCTTGACGACTGGAGCATGCGCCGGGGTCGGCCGCAGCATCAATAGTCTGGGCGGAAACTCGAGCCTGGCAGAGCTCTGGGGTGGCGAAGCGTGGGCTATCAAGGAAGTCCCCACCTCGGTAGGCGTCGGATCAGCCAGTCTCACGGGTCTCACCTGTATTTTTGATCATGGACTGTGCGTGGCAGTGGGGAACTACCTGAATACGGCCGGTGTGGAAGTACCGCTTGCGGCTACGTCTGCCTTGCTTGAAGGCGTGTGGTCGCTTGATCTTCCGCTGGTGCCGTCTGGCGCGAAAAGCAGTGCTTTGCAAGGCGTGTCATGTACGACGAGCGAAGCATGCACAGCGGTGGGCTTGTATGTGAATAGCGGCGGGACAGAAGTGTCGTTGGCCGAGAAGTTGAGCGGTAAAACATGGACGATCCAGGAAACACCGAATCCGACAGAAGCGAAAGTCAGTAGTTTGGCGGGCGTTTCGTGTACTTCGAGTGAAGCGTGTGTCGCGGTTGGGCGTTACGTGAGCAGTGCTGGTGTGGAAAAGACGCTTGTGGAGGTGTTGAGCGGTAAAACCTGGACGGTTCAGGAATCTCCTAACCCGGCGGAAGCGAAAGTCAGTAGTTTGGCGGGCGTTTCGTGTACTTCGAGTGAAGCGTGTGTCGCGGTTGGGCGTTACGTGAGCAGTGCTGGTGTGGAAAAGACGCTTGTGGAGGTGTTGAGCGGTAAAACGTGGACGGTTCAGGAATCTCCTAACCCGGCGGGAGCGAAAGCCAGTAGTTTGGCGGGCGTTTCATGTACTTCGAGCGAAGCATGCTCCGCCGTCGGGCATTACACGAGCAGCAGTGGGACGGAAACGGCGTTGGCCGAGCGGTGGAACGGCAAAACCTGGACCATCCAGACCGTTCCCAGCCCGGAAGGGGCGAAGGCCAGTAGTCTCTCGGGAGTATCGTGCAGCACGAGCGAACTGTGCATGGGCGACGGGGATTACATCAGCAGCGCAGGCACCGAACTGGCTCTCGGAGAGGAGTACCACTGATATATCGGGGAGAACGCATACCTGGTTCTCGGTTGAAGCAGAGCTAGTTGTGTAGCACAACAGCTCATGCAGCGGGCGT
>DATBYJ010000036.1:0-2587 GCA_036513795.1 Solirubrobacteraceae bacterium
TGGAGCAGGACGACGCTGTCTGACACCAGACCATCGTATGACCCAAACCACCGACACCTACACGCTGCTGGGAGCCTTCGTTGATGAGCTCGTGCGTTGCGGCATGCGTGCCGCGTGCACCTCGCCCGGTTCACGCAGCACGCCGCTCGTGCTTTCGCTTGCGCGCGAGCCACGGCTGCGCTGCTACTCGCACATAGACGAGCGCTGCTCGGGATTCTTCGCACTGGGACTGGCGAAGGCATCAGCGCGGCCGGTGGCGGTGGTGTGTACGTCGGGTACGGCCGTCGCTGAGCTCGCCCCGGCGGTGATCGAGGCCCACGAGGCACGCGTACCGCTGGTGGTGCTCACGGCCGACCGTCCTTGGGAGCTACGGGAGAACGGCGCTGGACAGTCGATCGATCAGCTGAAGCTTTACGGAGGAGCCGCCAAGTGGTTCTTTGAGGTCGGCGTGCATGAAGCCGGCGCCCAACAACTGCGCTGGATGCGCACGCTGGCGTGCCGCGCATACTGGACCACGCTGGAAGGCCGACCGGGTGCTGTGCATCTCAATTTCCCGCTACGCGAGCCGCTTGTGAGCGATGACGCGCCGCCCGCCGATGACAGCGGCCGGGCCGACGGCAGGCCGTATGTCGCCAGAGCTTGCAGCCGCGGAGCAGGAACTGCCGTGGACGTGGACAAGGAGCGCTTGAGCGAGCTCGTGTCACAGGCTAAGCGCGGCGTTGTGGTCGCCGGTCGCGACGAGCGCCTGGCGGGCATGGGCGAGGCGGCGGCGGCGTTCGCCGCAGCACTTGGCTGGCCGCTGCTAGCCGACCCCCTGTCGGGGGCCCGCCGCGGCGATGCAGCGATCGCGCACTACGACGCGCTATTGCGAGACGACGCGTTCGCGGCGTCACTCGCCCCAGACCTGATTTTGAGGGTTGGCGATCTGCCGGTTTCAAAGCCACTGCGCTTCTGGCTCGCGGGGCTCGGCGATGTGCGACAGGTAGCGCTCGATCCGGAGGGTTCCTGGCAGGACCCGGCATCGGTGCTGTCAGACTCGCTGGCGCTGGTCCCTGCCGTTGCACTGAGGGAGCTGGCTGACACAAGCACCGGCCAGATGAGGTCAAACGCAGGCGTGGATGAGGACTGGTTGGCTCGCTGGCAAGTAGCTGATGAGCGAGCCGCGCAGGCAATCCTCGGTGTGCTTGACACCGAGCAGCTCTCTGAGCCGACGGTGGCCGCCGAGCTGGGCGTGCTGCTGGCCGAGCAAGCGACCTTGTTTGTAGCCTCGTCGATGCCCGTGCGTGACATTGAGACGTTCTGGCCGGCACGGAGGGACCCGCCACGTGTGCTGTGCAATCGTGGCGCCAACGGCATCGACGGCACCGTCTCCTCGGCCTTCGGCGCCGCAGCGGATGGCGATGGGCCGGTGGTGCTATTGATCGGCGACGTTGCGCTCGCATATGACATCGGTGGCCTGTTGGCTGCCAAGCGACTCGACTTGAGGCTGACGATCGTGCTGATCGACAACGATGGCGGCGGAATCTTCGACTTCCTGCCCGTCGCCAGCACGCCGATGGCACGCACCTCCGAGGACATCTTCACGCACCACGTCGCTACCCCGACCGGGCTGGACTTCGCGCATGCGGCGTCGCTTTATGGCCTGACGCACGAGCGCGTGCAAACGGTGAGCGAGTTTCGCGCTGCTCTGGAGCGTGCGCTGCAGCCGGAAGCGACTTCGAGCATCGTGCACGTGCGCAGCGAGCGCGCAAGTAACGTCGAGGTGCACCGCCGGATTTGGCAGGCGGTCTCGATGGCGCTCGGCGAGCAGTAACGCCCGCGAGCTACCGAGGACGCCGCCAGGCGCCCTCCAGGCCTGGCTCAGCCAGCCAACAGCGGCAGCAGCGCCTGCAGCTTGATCTCCGTCTCGGCCAGCTCGCTGGCGGGGTCTGAGTCGCGCACGATGCCGTTGCCGGCGAAGCAGCGCGCGACGCCGCCCCGCAGCAACGCGCAGCGCAGCGCCACGCAGAATTCGCCGTCCCCGGCAGCGTCGGTCCAGCCGACAGGTCCGGAGTACCAGCCGCGGTCGAGTCCCTCCAGGGCAGGGATCAGGGGAGCTGCCTGGGAGAGTGGCTCGCCGCCGACCGCCGGCGTGGGGTGCATCAGCCCGGCGAGCTCGAGAGCCTCCATCGGTGCGGCCAGCTGTGCCCGGATGGGGGTGGCGAGGTGCTGGATGTTGGCGATCCGCACGAGCTCCGGCTCGGGCGCGGCGGCGACCCAGATGGCGTGCGGGCGCAGCGTACGCTCGATCCGTCGCGCGACGATGGTGTGCTCCTCGCGGTAGCTCTGATCGCGTAATAGCTGCTCACCGAGGTGGGCGTCGACCGCTGGGTCCGCGCTTCGGCGGGTGGAGCCGGCGAGCGCGAGCGTGCTCACGCGGTGGCCCTCGCGGCGCACGAGCAGCTCTGGGCTCGCTGCAATCAGGGTCGCGTCACCACGCCCCACGCAGAACACGAAGCACGACGGGAACTCTTCGCGCAGCACGCCGAACACGGCTGCCGGGTCGTATTCGCTCGGCGCGTGCACCTGCACTTCGCGCGCAAGCACG
>DATBYJ010000037.1:0-6257 GCA_036513795.1 Solirubrobacteraceae bacterium
GATAAGCCCGTGACGACGCTGTTCTACACGGCCGGCTTTGCGGATCAGACGGATGGCGTCTTCGGCAGCATCGCAGTGACAGTGACAACCGCTGCTCCACCGCCGAACCCGTATTGAAGGAGCTCGTCCGTCAACCCGGGCAATTTCAGGTCTTTCAGTTCACCAGGGGCGGGCTCGTGCCGGGTGCGAGCCCAAACCTGCTAAGAGAACCACCACCGACTTGGCTAACTGTGAATCGCTCTGAAAGGACAACTCAGCGAGTGACCCTTCCTCCTCTTAGTACCGCATGATCTCCATCGCTCGCCGGGAATATCATTGCGAGCGCCGCCGCCAGACGTACTTCGAGAGCCTGTTCGGCTCTGGGTAGCTGGGGTCGTACCGGGTCCCTCTGACGAGGGTCCGGGGGCTGGGCTATCCTCTATCATGACGCGCTAGACAGGTTTACCGGTGCGCTGCGCCGCAGCTTGCGTTCAGCCGGGGAGACGGTTCGTGGTCAAGTGCTCTGATTTGCTCGTCGCCGCTCTTGAGAATGAGGGCGTTGATCGGATCTTTGGAATCCCGGGGGAAGAAAGTCTCGACATCGTCGAGTCCATTCGTAAGTCATCGATCCAGTTGATCCTGACCCGCCATGAGCAAGCCGCGGCTTTCATGGCGGCCACTCACGGCAGGCTTACCGGCCGGCCCGGGGTGTGCCTCACCACACTCGGACCCGGAGCGTTGAACCTCTCGACCGGTGCTGCCTTTGCACTGCTCGGAGCGATGCCGATGATCATGATCACCGGGCAGAAGGGTATTCTGTCGTCTCGGCAGGCACGATTTCAGATAGTGGACATCGTCGCAGCGATGAAGCCGCTTACGAAACTGTCGCGTCAGATCGTCTCCCCATTGGTAATTCCGACTCTGGTGCGTGAAGCCTTCCGCGTCGCTGAAGAGGAGCGTCCGGGTCCTGTGCACCTGGAACTCCCCGAAGACATCGCCGCCGAAAATTGCGAGGAGGAGCTGGCCTTGGTTCCGCCGCACCCAGTCGAGCTTCCGGTGGCGAGCGCGAATTGCCTCGATCGGGCCGCGCGGATGATCGTGCAGGCTCAACGTCCACTGTTGATGCTCGGGGCGGCGGCGTCCCGGCCACGCTCGACCTCGGATCTCGCCCAATTCGTGCTGCGAAGCCGAATTCCGTATTTCACGACGCAGATGGGTAAGGGAACGGTGCCGGGCGGAACAGATCTCTACATGGGTACCGCGGCACTCTCTGAGCGCGACTATGTACATGAGGCCATCGAAGCAGCTGATCTCATCATCACCATCGGGCACGACACGGTCGAGAAGCCGCCTTTTATCATGGGCGCCAAGGGACCGCAGGTCATCCACGTGGGATATGAGCCGGCCAATGTTGAGCAGGTCTACTTTCCGCAAGCGGAAGTCATCGGCGACCTTGGCCCCTCACTGCGGCTGCTTGCGGATCGCATCGAAGGCAAGATCCCCCACGCCCAGGCCCTATTGCCGCTTCGGGACGGCATCCTGAAGCGGATTGCCGCGCGCGCCACAGAGGATCGCCTCACGCCGCAACGCCTGGTGCATGACGTCCGCCAGGTCATGCCGGCAGACGGCATTGTCGTGCTCGATAACGGGATGTACAAAATCTGGTTTGCGCGAAACTATCGAACGCGGGTCGCGAATACTCTGCTGCTCGACAACGCTCTGGCCACAATGGGAGCTGGCCTGCCGTCCGCGATCATGGCTGCGATGTTGTATCCCCAACGCCACGTGATGGCCGTCTGTGGCGACGGTGGTTTCATGATGAACAGCCAGGAGTTGGAAACCGCGGTCAGACTCAAGGTCAACCTCGTCATTGTGCTCATCGAGGACCACGCCTTCGGCATGATCCGCTGGAAGCAGGCGGTCGACCACTTCCCCGATTTTGGCATGACGTTCAGCAATCCTGACTTTGTGAAGTACGCCGAGGCGTACGGCGCGCACGGATCGAGAGTCAGCGCAGTCGGTGAGTTACGACCCATGCTGCAGAAGGCGTTCGCCACGGGAGGCGTACATCTCATCGTGGTGCCGATCGACTACTCGGAGAATCAGCGAGTCCTTGTCGACGAGTTGCGTCAACGACTGCCGCTAGCACAGCAGATGTAACGCTGGGCACAGAAGCTTCAGGTCGTTCAGGGTTTCGACGCGGTAACCGGGTTCGAATCCCACGCGCCAGCATGGCGCGTGCTGCAGCCAGCTAGTTTTGGGGCGGATCAGGCGTCGGGGCTGACGCGTCGGCCGTGCTCGGGTGGCTTTGCCAGCCGCCCCCGAGAGCGCGATACAGCTGCACGACCGAAAGCATCGTGTTGAGATGTGCGGCCGAGAGCGTCAGTTCCGCGGTGAACAGGTCGCGGTCGGCGTCGATGACATCAAAGTACGAGGCGTAGCCCACGCGATAGCGGGCGAGGGCGATGGTGTCGGCCTTGCGCTGTGCGTCTACCTGGGCCTGCTGCGCAATCTGCACCTCCGCGTACTTCTGTCGCGCGATCAGGGCATCGGAGACCTCTTCAAAGGCAGTCTGCACGCTCTGCTCGTACTGCAGCAGCGCCTGGCGCTTCTGCGCATCGGCGAGCTCGACCTGGTAGAGGTTGCGCTGCGAGTCGAGCAGCGGTTGCAGCACGTTGCCGCCCAGGGACCAGCTGCGGGCCGGTGTGCTGAACAGCTTCGCGAGTGTAGTGCTGACGCTGCCGCCAGCGGCGGTGAGGCTGATGGTCGGAAAGAGGTTCGCCTTGGCCACGCCGATCTGAGCGTTGGCCGCCACCAGGTTCTGCTCCGCCTCGCGTACATCGGGGCGGCGCTCGAGCAGGCTCGAGGGAAGTCCTGCCGGCGGTATGGGCGGCGCCTGCGGCGCCGCCATGCGTTTCAATTCCCCGTCGGCGTTGCGCACGATTGCCGTCGGGTTATGACCCAGCAGCACGCTGAGCTCATCTTCGAGCTGCGCGATCTGGCGCTCGAGGTCCGGCAGGCTCGCCTGGGCGAGGGCCAACTGCGCCTGCGCCGTCGCGACATCGAGGCCCGAAACCGTGCCGCGCTCGTGCTGGCCCTCAGTGAGCTCGACGAACTTCTCACGGGTCTTGATCGTCCGCTTGGTTATGGCCACCTCCTCATCGAGAGTCTGCAGCGTGAAGTAGGCCGTGGCGACACTCGAGACGAGGCCCGCGGTCACATCATCCCGAGCGTATTTGGAGGACAGCAGCTGGGCGCGGGCCGCCTCCGTGGCGCGGCGGTACTTGCCCCAGAAATCAACTTCGTACGAGAGACTCGCGTCCGCCGAGAATACGTTGCCAATCGCCGGCTCACCCGGCAGCAGCAGGTACTGGGAGGTTCTCGTGCGCTCGGCGCCGAAGCTGGCCGAGACCTGCGGCAGCTGCTGCAGGCGCACGCTGCCCAGGAGCGCACGTGCCTGCTCGACGCGAGTGGCGGCGATGCGCACATCGAAGTTGTGCGCCAGGGCATCGGTCAACAGCGCCTGCAGCGTCGGGTCCTGGTAAATCTGCCACCAGCCCTGATCGGCGAACGAGCCCGGCACCGGGTTTTCCTCGAAGCGATAGGCTGCGGGGGTTTCCAGCGCGGGCCGCTGGTAGTTGGGGCCGAGCTTGCAGCCGGAGATCGCCAGCAGCAGGCTGGTCATGATCAGGGGCTTGCAGCGGAGGCGCGTCACGGTGGCGATTGCAGTTGCGGCGCCGGCTTGCCACGCAGCCGCTCGGCCAGGGTCTGCACCCGCACATAGAACACGGGGATGATGAATATTCCGATCATGGTCGCGGCACTCATGCCAAACACCACCGCGGTGCCGAGCACCAGGCGTGCGCCCGAACCCGCGCCGGTCGCGGTGGCGAGCGGCATCGAGCCCAGGATGAACGCGAATGAGGTCATGAGGATCGGCCGCAGCCGCAGCCGCGCACCCTCGATCGCGGCGTCGATGAGCGGTCGGCCGCGCTCGTACTGGAGCTTCGCGAACTCGACGATCAGGATGGCATTCTTTGCCGCGAGCCCGATCAGCATCACCATCCCGATCTGCGCGTAGATGTCGCTCGCCATGCCGCGCAGGGTCAACCCCGTGTAAGCGCCCAGCACGGCAAATGGAATTCCGAGCAGCACGGCGAACGGAATCGCCCAGCTCTCGTAGAGTGCCGCGAGCACCAGGAAGACGAACACCATGGCCATCGCGAAGATGGCGCCCGTCTGCCCACCGGCCAGCTTCTCCTGATAGGTAGTGCCGGTCCACTCATAACCGTAGCCGGGAGGCAGATTCCCCGCCAGCTGTTCCGCCGCCTGCGCCGCCTGTCCCGAGCTGAAGCTCGGTGCGGCCGAGCCGTTGACGGTGGCGGCGCGAAAGACGTTGTAGCGCTCGATGTACTCAGGCCCCTGCTTGGGCCTGATGGTCACCAGTGTCGAGAGCGGCACCATGTCACCTTGCGTCGTGCGCACGTACAGGCCGTTGACCGACTCGGGCTCCGAGCGCGCGCCGGCCTCCGCTTGCGTCGTGACCTTGAAGGTGTGGCCGAAGAGGTTGAAGTCATTGATGTAGGAGCCGCCGAGGAACGACTGCAGGGCATCGAAGATGTTCGAGAGCGGCACGCCGAGGGTCTTGGCGCGCTCGCGGTCGATCACGTACTCGATCAGCGGTGTGCGGGTGTTGAACTGGCTGAACACCCGCGTGAGCTCGGGGCGGTGATTGGCCTGAGTGAGGAAATCGCCCAGCACCGCAGCGAACCTCGAGATGTCGCCGCCACTTTGATCCTCGAGGATGAACTCAAAGCCGCTCGCGGTGCCGATGCCGGGGATCGGCGGGGGATTGAGCGTCAGGACGTTGGCCTCCTTGACCTGTGCCCCGATGCCGTTGGCACGGGTGGCGAGCGCGAGCGCGCCGTGTGCCGCTCCGGGGCGCTTCGCCCAGGGCTGGAGTATGGAAAAGACGGTGGCGGCGTAAGAGGAGTTGGTGCCGGTGAGCAGATTGAGCCCGGTGATGGCGAAGGTGTTCTGCACTTCAGGCTGTCGGCGCATCTGCGCGCTGAAGCTGTCGGCGACCGCTTCGGTGCGCTGCAGCGAGGAGCCAAGCGGCAGCGTCACCAGACTGATCAGGTAGCCCTGGTCCTCCTCCGGCATGAAGCCCGTCGGCCGGCTGTGCACGAGCCATAGCGCGGCCAGCGTGAGGACCAGGAAGAGCAGCATCGAGCGCGCGCCATGCCGGATCGCCTGCCCGACAGTATGTGTGTAGCGAGCGGTGAACTGCCTGAAGCCGTTGTTGAAAACCCCGAAGCCGCGTCCGAGGATGCCGCCGAAGTGCGACTCCGCGGTGGGCCTCAGCAGCAGTGCGCACAGCGCCGGCGTGAAGGTGAGGGCGACGATGGCCGAGATGCCGACCGACACGGCGAGCGTGAGCGCGAACTGCCGGTAGAACTGTCCGGTGAGACCACCGAGGAATGCGACCGGCACGAACACCGAGATCAGCACCAGTGCGATCGCCACGACGGGGCCGGAGACCTCGCTCATGGCCGCCTTGGTGGCCTCGCGCGGCGGTAGCTTGCGGCTCTCCATGATCTCCGTGACGGCCTCGACCACGACGATGGCATCGTCCACCACCAGGCCGATCGCCAGTACCAGCGCAAAGAGGGTCAGGGTGTTGAGCGAGAAGCCGAGCGCAATGAACGCGCTGAAGGTTCCGATGAGCGACACCGGCACTGCCAGCATCGGGATCAGCGTGGCGCGCCAGCTCTCGAGGAAGATGAACACCACCAGCAGCACCAGCACGCCCGCCTCGAGCAGCGTCTTGATCACCTCGTGCACCGACTCCGACACGAACAGCGTGGTATCGAAGGGAACCGAGTAGCGGATGCCTGGCGGGAAGCTCGGCGCCAGCTGATCCATCACCTGGCGCACATTCTTCGACACCTCGAGCGCATTGGCGTCCGGCAACTGATAGACCCCGATGGTGGCGGTCGGTACCCCGGCCAGCTTGGTGGAGCGCGAGTAGTCGGTGGCGGCCAGCTCGATTCGCGCGATGTCCTTGAGGTGCACGATCGCGCCATCGGCACCGGTGCGCACCACGATGTTGCCGTACTCCTCCGTGGTCGCGAGACGACCGTGCACCGAGGCGATGTACTGCATCTGCTGGCCCGGCACGGCGGGTGGGCCGCCCACGGTGCCCGCGGGTGCGACCACGTTCTGCTCGTTGAGAATGTCGCGGACGTCACCGGTCGTGACACCCAGGCGCGCCATCT
>DATBYJ010000038.1:0-9669 GCA_036513795.1 Solirubrobacteraceae bacterium
CCGGTGCTGTACGTCGATGGCGAGGAACTGCAGGGTGTGGATCCCGATCCACGCCGCGACGCGTCCGGCTTCGGCCCCGAAGACTACGAGTTGGCGATCGTCGTGGGGCTGCAGCCCGGCCACGACTACGGCTGGCTAGGGCGCTGCCCGCAGGTACTCGACTGTACCTATCGCGAGCGCACCGGCCGCCGCCACTTCCTCCTGTGAGCTGACGACGAAAGCGGACGCGGCAGCGCGCGGCGGCAGAGGCCAGCGCTCCCAGGGTCCACACCGTGGCCCACGGCCCTCCCCTGGGGCCGTGGGCCAGGCGGAATTACTTGATGAACAGCATCTCCGAGTACTTCGGCAATGGCCAGAGGTCGTCGGCGACGAGCTTCTCGAGGCGATCGGCGACGTCACGGACGTCTTCCATCGCGGGGATGACCGTGTCGCGCATGTAGACGGCCTCCTTCATGATCGGGGAGTTCGGGTGGTTCTCATCGAGGTTGGCGTCCTCGAGCTTGAGCTGGGCGAAATGCAGCTCCTTGACGAGTGGCTCGATCTCGCCGACGAGCTCGTCGAGACCGCTGGCCTTCAGCTCGTTGAGGTAGCGCACGGACGCCGGCATCAGCATCGTGCGTCCGATCGACGCAGCGGTCTCGGCCTCGATGTTGATGTTGATGACGTACTGCTCGGTGAACACCTCATAGCGGGACTCGAGCTCGCGCTTGGAGAGCACTTTGTACTTTTTGAACGCGGCGACCGTCGATTTCTCGACGATCCACGGCAATGCGTCGGGGGTGGTTTTGAGGTTCGCGAGCCCGCGCTTCTCGGCCTCTTTGTGCCACGCCTCGGAGTAGCCGTCGCCGTCGAACACGACCTGCTTGTTCGCGGCCCATACGCTCTTGACGACAGACGTGACGGCTTTCTCGAGCGTCGCGCCCGAGCCTTTCAGGGCCGTCTTGAGCTTGTCCGTGAGGTCGTCGACTGACTCGGCGACGATCGTGTTGAGAACCGTGTTGGGGAATGCCGGCGAGGAGTTGGAGCCGAGCGCGCGGAACTCGAACTTGTTGCCGGTGAAGGCAAACGGGCTCGTGCGGTTGCGGTCGCCGCCGTGCAGCGGCAGCGATGGCAGCACAGGCGTGCCCAGGCCGAGGAACGAGCCGGGCTTGGAAGCCTGCACCTTGCCAGACTCGATCGCCCCGAAGACCTTCTCGAGCTCCGCGCCGAGGAAGATCGAGATGATCGCCGGGGGCGCCTCGTTGGCGCCTAGACGGTGGTCCTGTCCGGCGCTTGCGATCGACGCGCGTAGCAGCTGCTGGTGCTTGTTGACCGCCTGGATGACCGCCGCGCAGAAGAACAGGAACTGCAGGTTCTCCGCGGGCGTGTCGCCTGGGTCGAGCAGGTTCAGGCCGGTGTCCGTGCCCATCGACCAGTTGTTGTGCTTACCCGAGCCGTTGACGCCGGCGAACGGCTTCTCATGCAGCAGACAGATCAGCCCGTACCGGCGGGCTGTGTTCTGCATGATCTGCATCGTGATCATCTGGTGGTCGGAGCCGACGTTCGAGTTCTCGAAGATCGGCGCGACCTCGAACTGGTTCGGCGCGACCTCGTTGTGGCGCGTCTTGATCGGGATCCCGAGCTTCGCCAGCTCGAGCTCGACCTCGAGCATGTAGGCGAGCACCCTTTCCGGGATCGACCCGAAGTAGTGGTCGTCAAGCTCGTGACCCTTGGGCGGTTTGGCGCCGAACAGGGTGCGCCCGGTCGTCACCAGGTCGGGCCGTTCGAAGAAGTACTGCTCGTCGATCAGGAAGTACTCCTGCTCACAGCCGGTTGTGGTGAACACGCGTGACGCGTCCTCCACGCCGAGCAGATCGAGCGCCTTCATCGCCACGCCCGAAAGCGCGTCCATCGAGCGCAGCAACGGGATCTTGTGGTCTAGTGCCTCGCCCGTCCACGACGTGAACGCGGTCGGGATGCACAGCAGCGCGCCGTTGGGGTTCTCGAGCACGAACGCTGGGCTGGTGGGGTCCCAAGCGGTGTAGCCGCGGGCCTCGAACGTCGCGCGGATCCCGCCGGTGGGGAACGACGAGGCATCGGGCTCGCCCTGGATCAGCTCCTTACCGGAGAAGTCCGCAATTGCCGTGCCGTCGCCCGCCGGACCGTAGAACGAGTCGTGCTTCTCGGCGGTCGAGCCGGTCAGCGGCTGGAACCAATGGGTGTAGTGGGTGGCGCCCTTCTCCATCGCCCATTCCTTCATCGCCTGGGCAACCGCGTCGGCGAGCGAGGTGTCGAGCGCCTCGCCGCGCGCGAGCGTGCGCGCGAGCGCCTTGTATACGTGCTTGGGCAAGCGCTGTCGCTGGACCGCGGGAGAGAATACGTTGGCCCCGAAGACCTGGTTGTCCGCGATCGTCAGGTCGGGCGACCCGAGTGCTGCTCCGTTGGCGCTCCACTGCGCGGCGGTGACGTTTTGCTGGCGGGTCCTGGGCATGGGCGGGGTTGAATCCTCCTGAGAGATTGGAGCCCGCCCCTACGCGGGCTCTGACGAGGGCAAAGTCGAAGGCAATCGTAATGCCAAGTGACCCGAAGGGGATCACCCAATGGCGAAATCGAAGCCCAAATGTTTCGACAGCCGGCCAAGCTCAAGGAGTCGCGGGGAACTCCCCGGCTTCGAGGTGCCCCGTGGACGGATTGACGTGTGTGAGCTTTGGGGCCGGCGCAATGTTGACGGCAAACTGTCCTTCGGCGGGCGCACCGGAGGACAGTCGCGCTTTTGCCTTGCCAGCGAGCCCCGCGGCGACGCTGTAGTGGACCGTATGGGCTCCCGCCTTGACCGGCACGACATGCCAGACGAACGTACGCGTCTTGCCGGGCGCAAGCGCGCCGAGTGCCCAGGTGTTCACATACGCGGTCTGGCCGCCGCCTGGCGAGCTGACTTCCTGAGTGCTCACCGGCGGCGACGCGGTTGCCCCGGGGCCGCGTTCGATCGCCCATACGGGCCGTTTGTCAGCGGCCAGTTCAGCATAGTTGGAGGCGTAGTTGAACGAGTCCACGGTGACGGCGATATTCGGCACCGTGTGCGCGCCGGTGTTCTCGACTTCGAGCGCAAAGCTCGTTGGGTGGGCTATGGCCTGGCTGGTGGGAAAGCTAGCGTGGAGGACCTTCACGGCGTATGTGCCGGCCGGTTCGGCGGCGTCCATGCGCGCGCCGCCGCCGCACCCCGCCGCGAGCAGTGCGCTTGCAACCGCGAGCACTGCTGCGCTTGGCATACGGCCGGCCGCGAACGTGGGCGTGCGCCGTCGGGCCTCGCGAGCGCGACGCGGGATCACCAAGAAGCCTTTCCGCCTCCCCCTCACGTGAGGCCACGATACCAGCGGCGGTGGCGCTCCGTCAGCGGCTGTGTGGCGATGCCCCACAGCCGGTGTTGGCGTAGAGTGGTGCATCGCGTAGAGTTGGTGGGAGCATTGATCGCAACCCGAGGAGGGGCAGGGAGAGATGGTTCGTAGTGCCGCCGAGCGGGTGTCCGTGCCGCTGAGGCATGTGCTCGAGGAATTCGGGGACATGATGATCCTTGCCGGGAGGACGATCTGGTCTGCGTTGCGTCCGCCGTACCCGTATGGCGGTGAGTTGGTCTCGCAGTTCCTGTTCACGCTGCGCCTGGTGTGGTTCCCGTTGCTCATCTCAACGGTGGCGATTGACTATGGGGCGCCTGGTCTGCAGGCAGCGGACTTCTTGAGACTGTTCGGCGCGCCTGATCGTCTTGGCGGGTTCTTCGTGATCATCGTGATCCGCGAAATCGGACCATTCATCACGGCGATCGTGGTTGCTGGTGTTGCGGGTACAGCGATTACCGCCGACCTTGGTGCGCGCAAGGTTCGTGAGGAGCTCGACGCGCTGCAGGTTCTGGGCGTGGATCCGGTCAAGAACCTCGTGGTGCCGCGGTTTCTGTCCTTGATGGTGGTGACGGGCCTGTTCGATATCTACGCGCTGCTGTTTGGGATCTACGGTGGAATCATCGCTGAGCTCTACAACGGTGGGTCATTGGGGCCGTTTTGGGGGACGTTGTTCGCGAATGCCGATACGACCGATCTGTGGGGGTCGGTGCTGAAGACGACGGTGTTCGGGGCGATCATCGCGATCGTCTGTTGCTACAAGGGCATGACCGCATCCGGTGGTGCCGAGGGTGTCGGGCGGGCGGTCAACGAGGCGGTCGTGATTGCCTTCCTGGGGATCGGTGCGTTCAACTACGTCTTCACGCAGACACTTCTTGCGACACACCCGCAGATCCTGGTGATCAAGTAATGAACGAACTGCTGGCGATGCCGCGTGAATGGCTGGAAGCAACGGGCGAGATCGCGCGCTTCACGGGCCAGATCGTGCGCGATGTGTTCAGCATGCGCGTGTTCAGGTTCTTCGGTGAGGCTTTGCGCCAGTCGGGGATCCTGATCGTCGGTTCCACGACGGTGATCTGGGGTCTGGTGTTTCTGGTCGGGCTGGGCGCATGCGGTATCCAGGCGGGCTACTTCAACCAATCTACGGGCACGCCCAACTACGCGGGTGTGTTTGCCGCGTGGTGCAACCTGCGTGAGGCGGTGCCATTGGTATTTGGCTACATGATGTCCGCCAAGGTGGGCACGGGGATCGTGGCTGAGCTTGGCGCGATGCGCATCTCTGAGGAGATCGACGCGTTGGAGGTGATGGGTGTCGATTCGATGGTGTTCTTGTGCGCGACGCGACTGCTGGCTACGTGGCTGGTACTGCCGTTCATGTACATCGCGGCGATCGGCGTGGCGTTTGGGGCGTCATATTTGGCGATCGTGGATCAGCTTGGCTACACCTCCAGCGGCGGCTATCTGTTGATCTTCTGGCAGTTCCAGAACCCCACGGACTTTCTCTTTAGTTTGATCAAGGGCATGGCGATGGCCACGGCGATCGTGCTGGTGGCGTGCTACTACGGCTACAACGCCAGTGGTGGGCCTGTTGGAGTGGGCCGAGCGACGGCTAAGTCGATGGTGCTAAACCTGATCCTCGTGAACGTGATCGACGCATTTGGCACACAGATCTTCTGGGGTACCAACGCACGGGCCCCGATCGGGGGGTGACGATGGCTGAGGAGGAGCAGGACGGAGCTGAGCTGCCGGCGGAGTCCGCATCGGTGGGTTACGTCGAGCGCTCCGAGCGCGAAAAGGCCCGCACGGCTGAGCAGGATGCGGACGAGTTTCGCTACCACACGGGGGTCATCCGTCCCTCCAAGGAGCCGGACGCGATCGAGTTCATCGATGTGCACAAGTCGTTCGGGCGCAACCACGTGCTGCGCGGCCTCAGCATGGGCTTGCCGGAGGGCAAGATTTCAATGATCCTCGGGCCGTCTGGCACCGGCAAGTCGGTCTGCATCAAGCACATCGTGGGGCTGCTGTACCCCGACGAGGGGGACGTGATCGTGCACGGACGATCAATCCCGAGTCTGCCTGATGCGGAGCTGTTCGAGCTGCGCAAGAAGTTCGGTGTGCTGTTCCAGGACGGGGCGCTGTTCGGGTCGCTCAACCTGTACGACAACGTTGCCTTCCCGTTGCGTCAACACACCGAGAAGGGCGAGGACGAGATTGCGGAAATTGTCAACCGGCGCATGAAAGAGGTGGGCCTGGGGGGAGAGGGCGCAAAGATGCCCAACGAGCTCTCAGGCGGCATGCGTAAGCGTGCGGGCTTTGCACGGGCGCTCGTGCTCGACCCGGAAATCGTGCTCTTTGACGAGCCTGACTCGGGCCTTGACCCGGTGCGCACGGCGCTGCTGTGCGAGCTGATCAAGGAGGTGCACGCGGAGCACGGTGGCTGCTACGTGGTGATCACGCACGACATCATGAGCGCAAGGCGCGTGGCCGAGCACATCTCGGTGCTGTGGAAGGGGAAGATCGTCGAATCCGGCCCCGCGGAGGAGCTGTTCGCCTCCGAGAACCCGTTCGTGCGCCAGTTCCTCTCCGGCGAGTCAGCCGGACCCTTGGGCATGGAGTAAACCTGGGACCCGCCTCGTCGTCCCTGGCGGCGTCCTCGATCGCTCGTGTGCCAAGCACACTTCGCTCTCTGCGTCCTTGCCAGGAACGACGATTCGGGCCCCAGGTTGCGTGGTAGATCGATAAGCACCATTAGCCTTCTGTTGTGAACTCGTCACGAATCCTCTCCAGCCTCGCGGGCGCTGCTGCTCGACGGCCGCGGCTGGTGATTGCGATTGCGATCGTGCTGGCTCTCGGCGGTGCGGCGTTCGCGTTGCGGCTGCATCCGTCGGCGGCGACAAGCACGTTCGTTTCGAGCTCGAGCCCCGAATATCAGGCCACACAGCGCTTCTACAGGAACTTTGGGGAAGAGCCGATCGCGGTGCTGGTGAAGGGCGATCTGCAGCAACTGGTCTTGAGCTCGGACATTGAGCGGTTGGCGGGCTTGGAGGGTTGCCTTGCGGGCAAGGTGCCTACAAATGCGCTGGCGGCAGAGGGTGGTGTGAACGGGCCGTGTGGGCAGCTCGCACGGGCGCACACGGTAAAGGTCGTTTTCGGCCCGGGAACGTTCCTCAGCGAGGCCGCCGAACGCAGCAACGAACTGCTCACCGAAGAGACCCACCAGGCAGAAGCGCAGGCCAAGCAGGCCGAAAAGGTCGTGTACCGCGCTGCGCTGGCTCGCGGCCTGGGGACTACGCGGGCACGCACGCTGGCCCAGCAGGCACACAAGGTTGAATTGGGGCGCTTCGAAGAGAGTCTCGCCACCCTGGCGCTCGAATACGGGCTTACGGCCCGCCCCAGCATCGAAGACAAGAACTTCGTCTCCGATGTGGTGTTTGACTCGACCAAGACCGCCGGCACCCCCAAGTCGCGCTTCGCCTATCTGTTCCCTAGTCGCGATGCGGCACTGGTGTCGGTGCGGATGAAGGCGGGCCTGTCCGAAGCGGCGCGAATCCGCACGATCGGCCTGATCCGCCAGGCGGTGAAGATGCCCCAGTGGCATTTGACCCACGGTGAGAGCTATCTGGTGACGGGCGAGCCGGTGATCGTCTCGGATCTGACCAGTTCGATCAGCCACTCGATCGAGCTGCTGCTGATCGCGGTATTGCTGGTCATGGCGGCGTCGCTCGGGCTGGTCTTCGGCGGCCGTCCGCGTCTGCTGCCGCTCGCGCTCGCGTTGCTTGCGGCTGCGCTGACGTTCGGCACACTCGCGGTGGCGGGCGCGTCGCTGACGATGGCCTCGATCGCTGTGCTGCCAGTGCTCGTAGGGCTGGCGGTCGACTACGCGATCCAGTTCCAGGCGCGCGTTGGCGAGGAGCTCGAGCGCGACACCCCGGGGTTGGCTCAGGCAGGTGATCTCGCGATTGTGCAGCGTGCGGCCGCATTGGGCGCGCCGACGATTGCGGTTGCCGGTGCAGCCAGTGCCGCGGCGATGCTCGTGTTGCTGCTCTCGCCGGTGCCGATGGTCCGAGGCTTTGGCGTGCTCCTGGTCGTAGGAGTCGCGATCGCGCTCCTATGCGCGCTCACGGTGGGAGCGGCGGCGATCTCCATGTCGCTGCGGATGGGGCCTGGCTACGGGCGTGGCGGGCTCGCGCGAACACCGCTCGCGGCCGCCTGGCGAGGCGCACGCGAACTCGTGGCCGACAACCCGCTGACGAGGCTGTTTACACGCGCGGCGCTGGTCGGAGCTGTGCGCCATCCGGGACGGGTGCTGGGCGTAGGACTGGCGTTGGCGGCACTTGGTTGGGGGCTGGATACACAAACCAAGGTGCAGACGGACATCACCAAGCTGGTGCCTCAGAGCCTTGGCTCATTGCAGAACCTCAACACGCTCGAGCGGGTCACCGGCGTGGGCGGCGAAATCGACCTGATGATCGAAGGCAAGGACCTGGCTAAGCCGGCGGCGATCGAATGGATGACGGCCTATCAGAAAAGCGTGCTCGCACGCTTCGGCTACACGGCCGCGAAGGGCTGCGGCAAGGCGCGTCTATGCCCGGCGTTCTCGCTGCCGGACCTGTTCGCAGGCCGGTCGACCACGGGCTCCACGCACGCGGCGAAGCTCTCCCAGGATGAGATCGACGGGCTGCTCGGCGTGATCCCCTCGTACTTCTCTCAAGACGTGATCACACCCAATCGGCGCGTGGCGACGCTGGCGTTTGGTATCCGCTTGATGAGTCTCGATGCCCAGGAGCAGTTGATCGAGCAAATGCGCTCGAGCCTGCACCCGCCGGCGGGTGTGAAGGCCAGCCTCGTGGGCTTGCCGGTGCTGGCGGCAGCCTCCGGCTCGCAGGTTGCCGACCCGTGGCGGCGTTTGGAGACGCTGCTGGTCGGCCTGGTGGCCGTTGCGCTCGTGTTGCTCATCGCCTTCCGTGGTGATCGCCGCCGCGCGCTCGTGCCGCTGGTGCCGATCGTGATGGCCACCGGCTGGTCAGCGCTGATCTTGTTCGCGGTGAGGGTGCCGCTGAACCCGATGTCGGTCACGCTCGGCGCGTTGGTGATTGCCATCTCAACCGAGTTCAGCGTGCTGCTGTCCGAGCGCCACCGTCAGGAGCGGCTCGCCGGTTACGACACGATCGAGGCGCTGCGTCGTAGCTACCGGCGCACGGGAGCGGCGGTGGCGGCATCGGGCGCGACAGCGACGATGGGTTTCGGGGTGCTGGTGCTCTCGGAAATCACGATGCTGCGCGACTTTGGCCTGGTGACGCTGATCGACTTGAGCGTCTCGCTCGTGGGCGTGCTCCTGGCACTTCCCGCCACGCTGGTGATTGCCGATGGAGTCGCTGAAGGTGATGGTCGAGATCAGCCGGTGCGGGATGATCACGGCTCGGTGGCGCGGCGTGTGCGCGGGGTGCTTGTCCGCTTGTGAGCCGGCCCCGGTATGCGCGCTACGTCGGATTCCTCGGGCTGGTGATCGCTGTAGTTGTGGTGGTCAGCACGCTGCTGGGCCGTTCCGATGGTGCGGCCGGCATTGCGCCCGGCCAGCGACTCGCGCCGTTTGCGGTGCCGCTCGCGCTTGGCACACTGCAGGGAGATGCGAATATCGCCACCCACGCACACGAAGGATCCGCCGGGAACGTGCCCGCGTGTTCGGTACGAGGCACGCAGGTTCTGAACGTCTGCCAGCTCTATCAGCAAGGGCCGGTGGTGCTGGCCCTGTTCGTGGAAGACGGGGGCTGTCCAGATGTCCTCAGCGAGATGCAGACGCTGGTCGCGAGCTATCCAGATGTGCGCTTCGCGGCCGTGGCAATCGGGGGACAACGTAGCCAGCTGCGCCGACTGGTGCGCTCGCATCATCTCAGCCTGCCGGTGGGTATCGATGCGGACGGTGCCCTGGCGAGTCTCTACAAAGTGTTCAGCTGCCCGCAGGTGAACTTCGCCTACCCCGGCGGCGTCGTGCAGAGTAAGGCGTTCTTGGGCACACCCTCGCCGGCTGCGCTACGAGCGCGGGTCAGTCAGCTGGTAGCCGCGTCGCGAGTCCGCGACGGACAGGGGGGAAAGACTTGAGTGGTGTTCAGGAGCCGCGTCTCGGCTGGCGTGCGCCGGAGGTCGAGCAGGAGCTACCAGAGTTGCAACTGCTGGTTGGCGAGGCGGAGCATACGCGTGCGCAACCACTCACAGGTGCCTCTCCAGCCGACGTCCGCGAGCGTCTGAGCGAGCTATCGAACCGCTTCCATGGCGCGCGGGCCGTGTCCATCCGCCGCGA
>DATBYJ010000039.1:0-2466 GCA_036513795.1 Solirubrobacteraceae bacterium
AGGGATAGAGTTAGCGCATGACCAGCAGCGTCCTGCCGCCTTTTTCCTCGAAGGTCACCGTGGTGACGGCACCGTCGTCGCTTTCGTCATTAGTCCAGACGAGCCGCGAGTACGGTGTCACTTCGATGTACCTACCGAAGAACGCCATGGGCTTTGAGGCCTCGTGGCCGAACTCCAAACGGTACTTGCCCCCGACACGAACATCCGCCTCGCAGGAAAGCAGGGACAGGCCTGTTGACTTCGGTGCCCACCACCGCTTGAGCAGCTCAGGCTTGGTCCACGCTTCGAACACGATGCGCGCCGGGCCGTTGAAGGTTCGCGTAACGACCAGCTCACGCTCGGACTTTCGCTCCACCGTCGTGCGGTTCTTCATGGGGGTAGGCTCACTCTCTCTTCTTGCGTCCATCGACCTTCTCCTTCCGTTTCAGTTCCTCGACGACCTTGTCCAGCTCGTCGAAGCGTGCGTCCCAGAGCTGGCGGTACCTGTCGATCCATGCCGTCTCTTCCTCCAGTCGGCGCAGGCCGAGCTTGCAGGTCCGCACGCGCCCGACCTTCTCCGTTGTGACGAGCCCCGCCTGCTCCAAGACGCCGACATGCTTCTTCATGCCCGTGAGGGTCATATGGAACTTCTCGGCAAGCTCCGTGATAGAAGCGTCCGCACGGCCGAGCTGCTCCAGAACGCCGCGTCGGGTGGCGTCCGAGAGCGCGGCGAACGAGGCATCGAAGCAGGCCCGGGTATACTGAACCATAAGGTTCAGTATCTAACACGCGGATGGGCGGCAGGCAAGGGGAGCCCGTGGATGAGCGCACCCAAATGGTCGGCGCCATTTGGAGAAGATCGGATCGCTCAATCAGCCACGGATCAACAGCGACAAGATCTACCCGCTGCCGTCGCCGCGGCCTAGGCAGCAGTAGTCATCTGATTCCGGCGGCCCGCAAGAGGTCCAGATAGGTATTCGCAATCAGGACCCCATGTGAGCCGTGCCGGCAATGCTTAGTGATTCTGCGACACCAAAGCGGTCCGCAGCTTCGTTCCGTTCTTGGCGTTGTATATCGCGAACAACTCAGGCTGTCCGACCTTGGTCACCGCATCCGCGATCGCTCGGTGAAGGCAGGTATTCACTCGCGCACGGGCCCCAAGGTCCCGATCGTCAACGGCAAAGGATTTGCACACCTCCTGCGCCGCCGCAGCTAAGCGGCTATAGAGCTTATTCGCTCCCTGCGGACTTGACAGGCTGAGATCCCCAAACTTCACCACGACCTGAGGCACGTCAGTGGTGTCGGCGGCCGCACAAATCGTGGCAAAGCCCGCGAGAGCGCCAAGCATCGCTGTAACAATGAGGCCACGAAAGCGGACTGGATGGGGGGTGGCGGTGTTCATGATCGTCTCCTGGATGTTGAAATAGTGGATGGAGGGCTGTTCGTCGGCATGTAGGCTACGGCTACGCGTGCCGGCTGAATTGGGCCATCACCCCCATATTTCTCGCCGGAACACCCCATTTTTCCCGCAGGGCCTTCAACCTAGGCTAGGTTTGGCAGAGACCGTGGCGTGCATCGACGACAGTGTCGGATAATGGAGCTCTCATGCATCTACTCGAGCGCCAGGCGCAACTTGAAGAGCTGAATCGGTGCCTCCAGGAGGCGCGCGCGGCTTGCGGCAAGCTTGTGCTGGTGGCTGGGGACGCAGGAGTTGGCAAAAGCGCCCTGGTTGAGCGATTCGTGGCCGAGCATAGGCGCGACACCCACACATTTTGGGGTGCGTGCGACGGGCTCTCCACGCCGCAAGCACTCGCTCCGGTGTATGAGATTGCCGCGCAAAGCTCCGGGCGCGCAGGGCATGCCATGCGAGATGAAGAATCGCGTGATTGGCTGGTCCGGGCTCTACTGGAGGATCTAGCCCGGCCTGAACGCGCTTCCGTGGTTGTGCTGGAAGACGTGCATTGGGCCGACGCGGCCACCATGGACTTCCTGCGATTCATTGGCCGCCGCATTCAGCGAACCAGCGCGGTCCTGGTCGCCACTTATCGCCATGATGAACTTTCTGCAAATCATCCCCTGCGGCTGACGCTTGGCGAGCTTACCGGGCATCACGTGATTCGAATGCGCCTTGCGCCGCTCTCGCTCGCGGCGGTCAAGGTGCTGGCAGGCGAGAGTGGCCGTGACGCCGGTCTCCTGTATCAGGTCACCGGCGGCAATCCATTCTTCGTGCGCGAGGTGCTCGCGAGCCCGCACGAACTCGTCCCGGAGACCGTGCGCGACGCTGTAATAGCGCGGCTCGCGCGCTGCTCGCCCGTCACGCGTGAGCTCGCCGAGGTTGTCGCTATATCCCCCGGAAGGTCCGAGACCTGGCTCATCGAGTCGGTCCTTGGCCCGCGACAAGCCGCCGTCGACGAAGCCGGCGCCCGGGGTTTGCTTGACGTGCAAACTGACTCGGTCGGCTTCCGCCACGAACTTGCGCGCCTGGCC
>DATBYJ010000040.1:0-36970 GCA_036513795.1 Solirubrobacteraceae bacterium
GCGGCATCCATCTCCACCGCCCCTTGCGGCGACTGCCTCTGCATAACCGTAAGCTCCATCTCACACCCCTCCAGTTGAGTTCATCCATGCCCTCTGGGCGTAACGGAGAAATTGCACCTATCGGATCTCATGCAAATGCTACAGGCTCTCCGAGCTGCCCCCCCTCAAGAATCGCCCCGGTCTGCCATACCCGCGTAGGTTGACACTTGATCAGGAGCAGATCTGGCGGCGTAGCTGTCCGCCAGAAATACCCGCGCCGCGCGTATCGCCAGCCGCGGGCCACCCCCAAGCAGACCCACCATCGTCACATCCACGATGCCCCTCACCAAAGGCAGTTCTGAGACTACACCGAGGCGAGCAGGGCGCACCGACGGATGATCGTCGGCGGCCTGACCTTCCCTAGTCGAGTGGTTCAACGGCATGTTTGTCATTGTTCTCTGCTCCCAACCACCGATGGTTTGCGGGAAGCAGCATCCCTCTACCCCGAGTCCGATCCCTGACAAAATCCTACCGCCCCAGCCCTACTGCAATATTGGACGCTGTGCCAAATTTAGTGCCGACATCTGGACCGGTGTCTAAGGGCAATTCGAGCAAATGTACAGCTCAGCAATCCCCAACGCAAACAATGGAAATTACGCAAAGCTGTCGGATTCCCGCAATCACAAGCCACGACAACTAACCACAAAAGCAACCGTGCGCAGCAAGATCTTGATGTCACCCCACAGCGACCAGTTGGCCACATACAGATAATCGATCGCCACCATTTCCCGTAGTGGCACCCGCGTCGGCCCGAGGATCTGCCACGGGCCGGTCATCCCGGGGGTCAACTCCAGGCGCCGGCGATGCCACCCCTTGACTCGTTCGTCCTCGTCGATGACCAGTGGACGCGGACCCACCAGACTCATCTCGCCTTTGATGATGTTCAACAGCTGCGGCAGCTCATCGAGCGATGTCTTACGCAGGAAGCGCCCCACACGCGTGACTCTTGGGTCGTCAGCGATCTTGAACATCCCCCCCTCCACCTCATTGTGCTCGCGCAAAGACTCCTTCAGCGCCTCTGCATCCGCGACCATCGTGCGGAACTTGAAGATGCGAAAACGCTGGCCGTGGCGTCCCACGCGTTCCTGGCGGAAGAACACCGGACCGCGGCTGTCCAGCTTGATCGCCACCGCAGCAGCGATCATCAGCGGCGCGACCGCCAACAGCCCGAGCGATGTGTAAAGGAGATCGAACGACCGCTTGACTGCAGCGGACGATCGCGTCAGCTCGAAGCGTTTGACACCCATCACCGTTACGCCGTGCAGATCGTCGAACACGACCGACGAGCCCACAACCTCCAGCAGACGCGGCAGGATGCTCACGCGCACGCCAACGGCCTTGAGCGTGCGCACGAGATCGAGCATCTCGCCAGCATCCGCGCTGCGCGGCGCGATGATCGCGCGCTGAACGTCGAGCTCCTGGGCAAGAGTGCGCACCTCCGCGAGCTTCGGCGCCGAGCGGGCGTCGGTCGACCACTGCTCGATCTTGTCCAGATCAAGATGCGCGACCAGGTTCGCCTTGATACCGCCGTGGCCGCTCAACTTCGAGCTGATCGTGCGGGCACCGTCCGCGTCGCCAATGAACAGACACCGCTCCGCAGGCGCGATCCGCAGCGCCAACGCTCGACCGGCAGCGCGCGTCAAGATCAGCAGCGTAGCCAGGAACAGCCACAGGAACAGCGCCTGATGGCGGTCGAGCGTGCCCGAGACGATCAGTCCGCCCGTCATCCACGCCACCAGCGCACACAGCGTCGCCACCTGAAAGAGCTTCGGCGCCTCATCCAGCGTGGTCTTGTGCAGCAGGGCGTCATCACGGTCATAAAGGCCGAAGATCTTCGCCCCGATCAGCAGGATCGGTAGGCCCGCGATGCTGGCCCACGTCAACTGCAGCGAACGCGATGACAGCGCGATCGTCGCCAGGAACGCCGTCAGGATCGCCAGCGCGTCGGCGACGATCAGCGTCCTGCGGAAGATCGAGTCGCGCAGCAGGCTCGTGGCCGGGCCACCGCTCTCGGTGATCGCCGAGTTGGTGCGCAGTGTCCCGAGCGGGCCGATCCGCGGGGCGGCGCCCGACGCGCTGCCCTCCAACAAAGCGCCCATTCCCGTATCTGCGAGATTGCTATCCATAGCTCCTTGCCCCCCACTAGCGCCTGTCAGCGTTGCCAACGAGCACTACTGGAAACGACGGGTGATCGAATTTTCCTAGACGCAGCTAGATGCTTGAAAAGCGACCCGATTTCGCCCTCCAGGACGCGGTCGCCTACTCCCTAACACTGGCCCTTTGAATCTCTCCGGACGGATTAGACACCATCTGTGCAGAGAGCGCAAGGGTTCAGCTGTAAAAACGTGTTTGGACACCTGTCGTCATCACGCCTGCCAACCCAAATGCGGCTCCAGTGCATGGCGCGAGATGGGCCGGGTTAACATCTAAAAACTTGAGTTATGTTGCAGGTCAACCAAACAGTCATCCGCAAAATCGAGGCCCGCTTGTGATGAGCGACACAAGTTTCCGCGTGTCAACACACACGTCGACAAGCGTCCTCTATGTGGCTCATTTGGCCAGCGAAAACCATCAGTGCGAATTATGTAAATTGCGGCGATTTGGGAGGTCGTTGGAGCCACGCACTCTGTGGCCTGGCGAGCGTGGCGTCGAAGCCGCAGCTGTGGGCGTCCTAGACGTAAGCCCCGGGTACGTTGGTTCTTCGTTCGTTGAGGCGAGCGATGGGCGGCTGAAGGCTAAGTGTCGTCTTCGATGGTTGTAGAGCCAGAGCCATCCGTCAAGAGCTGCAGTGCGCGCTGCTGAGCTGCGATAGAGCGCGCCGTAAGCCCAGCTGCTGAGCACGCCAGTGGCTCCGAGCCCCGACGGCCTCTTTCCGGGGCCCCTCGTGGGTCTAAAATTCGCTTGAGATCCTTTTAGAGGCCTTGAGAGCGTCCCGCAGCTAGCTCCACAGAGCACTGAGCGGCAGCGCCCAAAGGCCCTCGCCGAACGGCAGCGTTTGCTCGCCCGCATAAAGGACCACGCCAGCCACCAGCCGCTTACCTAGACGTTCGCGCATGTGTACCAGCCCGCGAAAGTCCTGCGCGCGCACTGTGGCGCTTGCCTTGACCTCGATACCCGCGACCTCGCCAGAAGGGCGCTCGACGATCACGTCCACCTCCCGATCGGCCTCGCGGAAGTGCCAGAAGCGAAGCGCTTCGGGCGCCCACGAAGCCTGTCGCTCCAGCTCGGTCGCAACGAACGTCTCGAACAGCGCACCCGCGAACCCGTCATCCTCGCGTAGACGCCGCTCGTCGGCGCCAATCAGCGCAGCAAGCAACCCTGGGTCGGCCACGTACAGCTTTGGAGCCTTGACCTGTCGCTTACCGAGGTTGACATGCCACGGCTGGCGGATACGCACGAGGAACAAGCGCTCGAGCACCGCCAGATGACCCTTGGCGGTCTTGCCGTCGATCCCTGCCTCACGGGCGAGGGCGTCATAGCGCGCCAACGATCCCGACCTAGCAGCAACCAACCCAAGCAAGGTCCCTACCGACGTCGGGTCATGTACTCGCGAGGTGTCAGCGACATCTCGCTCGACGATCGACGTCACATAGCTGGCGAAGAACCTCCGCCGAGCAGCCGCAGTGCGAGTACGCGCCTCCGGGAAGCCGCCCGCGAGCAGGATCTCCGCGTACTCGCCGCGGCCGACGGGAGCGTCGCCGATCCGAGAGAACTCGCCCGCGAACAAGCTCGCAAGAAAACTCTCCGGCCGTCCCCTGACCTCTCCCTGGGTCAGCGGCCACAAAGTTAGATAGTCGACCCGGCCGGGCAGTGCGTCCGCGACCGTCGGGATACGGCGGAGGTTCGCTGAGCCGGTCAGTAGGAACTGGCCTGGCGCACCATCTCGATCCACGCGAGACTTGATTGCTAGCAGCAGCTCTGGCGCGCGCTGGATCTCATCGACGATTGTCCGTCTTCCCAGCCCAGCCACGAACCCCTGCGGATCGCCGGCAGCGAGTGACCTAACCGGCTCGTCGTCAAGCGTCAGATAATCCGCGGGGAGACGCTCCGCGGCCAGCATCCGCGCCAGTGTGCTCTTACCAGCCTGACGAGCGCCCAGCAACGCAACGACGCGCGACTCGCCCATGGCAGTCACAACAGTGTCCGCTAGACCCCGGTCGATGAGCTTCACAGATTGTGCTCCTCCATCCGTCAACCTGGAGAATGATAGCTGCTAACTCGGAAAATTTAGTCTGCTAGCTCGGAGATTTGTAATTATGAGCCCTGGGTGCACGCCCGCCACCTCACCGACGAGAGCGACCTCGCGCTCCTATCCCGAGCGCTCGGGCAAGGCGCCGTCATCCCCCGCTGAAGCCTCGCATCGTTTCCGAGGTTCCCCACCGGGTAGCCTCCTGGCATGAGCAAACCTCTCAGTAGCGCATCAGCCATGATCAAGCCCACGCGCAGGCGCCTTGCGCTCGCCCTCAGCCTCGGGGGCGCAGCCCTCGCTTGCGTACCCGCCGTCGCCCAGGCCGCCCCCGCGCCGTCCGCTAGCACCGGGGCAAGCACAAGCGTGAGCTATGCGTCCGTAACGCTCAACGGCACGGTCAACCCCCACGGGCAAGCGACCGATTACGTCTTCCAATACGGCACCAGCGGGCACTACGGCGCACAGACGCCGCTCGCCCCCGCCGGCGACGCTAGCGGGCCCGTGAAAGTCAGCCAGAGCGTCACCGGGCTGGCGCCGCTTACCACCTACCACTACCGCATCCTCGCCACCAGTCCTTCGGGCGCCACACCGGGGGCCGAGCGCACGTTCAAAACGACCGCGGTGCCGCTGTCGCTGGCGATCGTGGGAGTACCCAACCCCGTCTTCTTCGGCAGCCCCGTTACCGTCGAGGGCACCCTCTCCGGTACTTACGGCGCCAACCACGAGGTCGAGCTACAGGCCAACGCGTTCCCCTACCTGGGCGGCTTTCAGCTGGTCGGCAACCCAGAGCTGACAAACGCCGCCGGCGGCTTCTCCTTCCCCTATCTCGGCCTCACCCAGAACGCGCAGCTGCGGGTCGTCACGGTCGGCAAACCGGAAGTCTCAAGCCCCGTGATCCTCGAGGGTGTGGCTGTGAGAGTCAGCTTCCACGTGCGTTCCACCAAGCGTCGCGGCTATGCGCGGCTGTATGGCACGGTTACCCCCGCTGAGGTCGGCGCGCTCGTCGGCTTCCAACTGCTGCGCCCGGGCAAGTCGGTCAACAAGGGCGGCACCATCGTCAAAGCAGCCACCGCCAGCTACTCCAAGTTCAGCCGCGTCGTACGCATTCAGCGCGGCCTTTACAAGGCACTCGTGCAGGTCACCGACGGCGCGCACGTCTCGAGCTACAGCGCACCGATCCTGATTCGCTGAGCCGCCACGGATAATCACGCGATCGGCCCGCCTGCACCCCTCGATCGTCCAGCGGCTGAGCCTACCCAGCCGCCAGCCGCCGATTCCCCACCACACGGGCTGCTGGCGCGTGTCGCCGAGCGCATCGCGCCCGCGGAGAACCCCTCCGGGGTGGTGTACGGGATCATCGTCATCGGCGCGCTACTCGCCGCCGAGAGCGCCCGTCACGAGACCTACCCCGACACGATCGCCTCAACGCTCGTCGCCGCCGCGCTGTACTGGTTCGCGCACTCCTATGCGAACGTACTCGGAGCCCGCCTGGAGCGCCACGAGCGACTCAGCACGGGAACGCTTGCACGGGAGCTCGCACACAACTGGGCAATCATGCGTGGCGCCACGCTGCCGCTGCTCGCGCTCGTGCTCACATGGATCGCCGGTGCCACGCTCGCCACAGCTGTCACTGCAGCCCTATGGAGCACAATTGCCAGCCTCATCGCATTCGAGCTATTCGCGGGTGTCCGCTCGCGCGCGAGCCCGCGTGAGCTGGCACTCGACGTCAGCGTCGGCGCAGCAATGGGCGTCGCGATCCTAATTCTCAAGATAATCCTGCACTGACCCCAAGCACCCGCCGCATGGCGACCATTCGCGTAGTACGGTTGGGTGTAGACAAAAGATCGCTGACATGGAATGATCCCTCACACCAGCTTCGATGACAGCGATCGGCTGGTTCGAAAGATCGTTTGGGAGAGATGAACATGGCATCGAGGGGAAGATCGCTGACCGCGCGTGGGCGTGGCAAGCGCAGCAGTAAGGAGAGAACGAGCGGACCCGCACGGAAGCCAGCCGCGACGATCGCGCCTATCTACAAGCGTCTGCCGCACGGACCCCATCGGATGGAGCGCAGCGAGGTTGTGCTGCATCAACGCGCACGTATCCACGGCGCAATCATCGAGGCGGTCGCACAGAACACATACGAGGGCACTAGTGTCAAGCAAATAATCGGGCTCGCGGGTGTATCACGGCGCTCCTTCTACGAACAGTTCGCCAACAAGGAGGAGTGCTTCCTCGCCACATTCGACCTGATCGTCCGTCGTGACATCAAGGAACTCAAAAAGGCCTATCTAGCCTGCGACGGGACCCTCGAACGCCGCGCGCGAGCCGTGTTCGAGCGCTTCGCCCAGAGCACCGCCGAGGACCGCAACGCGACCGTGCTGGTCGTGCTCGAGGCGCAGTGTGCCGGACAGGCCGGCGCCATGCGCCTGCGCAGGGCCACCGGCGCGTGCGAGCAGATGATCGCGCACAGCTTCGCCGAATCACCCGACTCGACCGCCCTGCCCAAGCCCATCATCCGGGGAATCACCGGTGGCCTGCTGGGCGCCGCCGCCGGCTACCTACGCGGCGGACACACCCCCGACAGCATCGACCTCGCCGATGAGCTCTTGCGCTGGACGCTGCTGTTCGGAACCCCAGCTGCGCAAGATCTCAACGAGCGCATGGCAGCGCGCCTGAACGTGCGCATGCGCGAAATCTCCTCGACCTACGGCCACGGTTTGAACGGCGCTGAAAGCGTTAGTCGCGACGATCGCACACGCCTGCTAAACGGCATCCTCAGGCTGGTCACGCGCGAGAACTTCCGCGAGCTGAGCGCGCCGCAGATCGCCGACGAGGCCAACCTGCCGGTCGAGACCTTCTGCGAACTGTTCGACAGTAAGGAAGCATGCTTCCTCGAGGCACTCGACATGGCAGGTGATGAGATGCTCGCGATCGCCGCCGATCCCGGACTGGTATCTGAGGACTGGCCGCGAGCCGTACGCCATGTGCTGGCCGAGCTGACCCACTACCTCGCCGACCATCCGCTACACGCTCGCGCACTCTCTCAAGAGGCGTACTTCTCCGGCCCACAGGCACTCGAGTACACGCTCGAGCTTTCCAACAGCATCGCCACCCTCCTCACCGAGGGGGCGCCCGCACAGCCGCCCGCAAACCTCACCGCCGAGGCTGTCGCCGGTGCGATCTGGCACACCATCCGCTGCCAGGCCGCCGGGGGGCGCGTGCAGCTACTGGCAGCGCTCTCCGATCACCTTGCCTACGTCGTGCTAGCGCCCTACATCGGCGCCGAGGCCGCCATCGAGATCGTCACTGAGGAGAGCCACGCCGAGCGGATGGCAAGCTAGCGGCGCTTGCGGCCCACGCGCTCAACGAGATGCGTGAACACGACCCCCACGAGCAGCGAGATCACAATCACGATGATCAGCGGCGCGTGACCTGATCCGACAATCCAGTCCACCTTCACCTGGTTGAGGTTCAGCACCGCAAACGCAATCGCCAGTGCCGCCGGGATCAGCGGCAACACCGCTCGTACGCGCTCGCTTTTGCGCCGACGCGCATTTACCTTGCGCTCGCCCGCTGGGCCGGGGATTTGTGCTGACGGGGCAGACATTTGCCTATCATTGATCGTACCGCCTCACGGCCGCCTTGCACGTAACACATACCCGCACAGCGTCAGACGCTACCGCCGATGAGTTGGCGCGATGCGCACGAAGCTGCAAGATCCCTGGCGTAGCCCCCAAACAGGTGGGAGCTCGACGGCCGGCGAATACCATTGCAACGCATGAACCACAAGCTCACCGCAACCTTCGCCGCACTCTTGCTCGGCTGCTGCACCGGCGCGGTCCTCGGCGGCTGCGGTAGCTCGGAAACCAAGACCGTCACGGTCGCGAGCTCGCCCGCGGAAACGCCCAGCACGCAGGCACAGGCAAGCACCGCCACCACGCCGCCGACCACGACCGCCACCACAACCACCGCCACTACCAACACCGCCGGCGGTACGCCCGCGCCTACTAACACCCGCACCCAGACCGCACCTGCGTTCACGCACGAAGAAACGAAGAGCGAAGGGCTCAGCCAGGCGGAGTCAGTGCTTCAGGCCAAGGGCTACAGCGCCAGCGAAGCCTCCCAGTACCACCCCAACCAAGCGCTGCGAGTGCTGATCGGCACCAAAAGCGGCTCCAGCGACGGCTACGGACAGCAGGCGTTCTTCTTCGTCAACGGCCGCTACATCGGCACCGACACCAAGGAACCAAGCGCCACCGTCAAGGTGCTCTCCCAGAACGACACCGAAGTCACGCTCGCCTACCCGCTGTATCACCCTGGCGATCCACTCGCCAACCCCAGCGGCGGGCAGGCTACCGTCCACTTCCAGCTCAACGACGGCAAACTCACGCCCCTCGGGGCGATCCCGCCTGCCAACTCGAGCACCGGGCTGAGCCGCAACTAGTCCAACCGGCGCGGCTTGTTGTCCGCGCGCCCCCACACCAAACCCCTCCCGGCCGGGCTACTGCGAGTTCTCAGCGCGGTGTAGGTAGTCGGCGAAGCGTGGAACCGTGTAGTCGACAGTCCCGTGCCGCGAAGCGTAGATCAGGCCCTTCTTGATCAGCGCGTCGCGCTGCACCGATATCGAGCGCTGGTCGGCCTTCCCGAGCTCTCGTACGACATCCGCGATCAGATAGGGCGGCCCCTCACACCGCGACATTGCGCCCAGGAAACCCCTCTCCGCCGCACTCGCACGCTCATAGCGAACTTGAAAGAAACCCTCGTCGAGGTGCTCTTGTGCTTCCCGACCCCCGCGCCGCGCGTCCTCAATCGTGATCCTGCCCGGCGAGGCCACGTCCCAGGCATACTTGCCGTACTGCTGGAGGAAGTAGGGATAGCCTTCTGTGTCCCCGAAGATGTAGTCGAGCGCATCCTCCTCGAAGACCACATCTCGGCTGCGGGCAGGATCGCGCAAAGCGCTGATGGCATCGAGCCTCGCGAGGCGATCGATCCGCGGATACTCGAACAGACGCTCCGCGTAGCTCTTTGCTTCACCCACCAGTGCCGGCAGGCTGGGGAGACCCGCGGCGACACAGGTGACCGGCAACGCCTTCTGGTTGAGCCGGTGCAGCCCCACCACGAACGGACCGAACTCCTCGGCGGCGACGAACTGGACCTCGTCCAGCAGAAACGCGACACCACGACCCTTCTCCGCCGCTGCCTGACCCAGGGCCAACAGCAGATCGGTGAAATCCTCCCCAAGAGCGTCCACCGTCGTACTGCTCGTGGGTGTGTAGCTCAGCTCGAAGCCATTCGGGTCCTTGACCGAAAACGTCCCCAGTCCCGCAAACGACCGCTTGATCTTCTCCGCGATCTTGCGCCCAGGCTCGAGGTCGTTGAGAATCCGCCGGGCGCTGCGGGCCACGACCGCGGGAAGCGACGTCTGCTCGTCGAACTCCCTCTGCAAGGCAATCCAGCCGCGGTCAACTGCGATGTCCTCGAACGTGTTCAACAGTACCGTCTTGCCCACCCCGCGCAGACCGGTGACGATCATGCTCTGACCGGCGGTCCCGCCCTTCAAGCGGTCGAGCAAGACCTCATAAGCCTCGATCTCCTTATCCCGGCCCGCCAGCGCCGGCGGCCGAGTTCCAGCCCCGGGCGCATACGGATTTTGTCTCGGATCCACACCACAAACCCTAACACTTTCTAAGCCACTCTAAGCTCATACCTTAGAAAGCCATAGAAACGTTTAGAGACCGTTCACGGGCTGATTGAGCGCCCGGCCGCGGCTAACCTCGCCGCTGACGCTGCGCAAGCAGGGCATCGACCCCCGGGAGATCGAGCTGGTCGTGATGACGCACCTGCACTTCGACCACACGAGCGCCCCTGGCTGACGCACAACCGCAACGCGTTCGAGCACAGCTCAGAGTCCGGCGATTGTGCTTTGCAACATCCGGTCGATGTGGTCGCGTCGCTGGCCATCGACCGGCAGGTCAGCAACGCCCGCCAGCAACGCCTCCGGCCGCACGAGACCAGCTTTGAGTGCTTCCGAGGCGTATTCCCAATCCCGCTCTGTTCCGCGAACGCATTTCGACAGCACGAGATCGTGAGGCTCCAGGCACCACGCAACCGCGGTGTGGGTCGAACCCACTCGCGGCGGAATCTCGCGACGAACCAGCCGGCCCTGCCAACCGCTCGGGGCCTTGGCCGTCTCGGGTCCAACCCCATGTGCGTAGTAGCCAAACGCCACGTGGAACTGGGACCCATCGCCTAGCGCGCCATCGATCAAATCAGCGGATGGCGGATCGTGCAGCGGGTAAATATCCGCCTCCAGCGAGACCAGCATCGATGCAGGTGGATCATCGACAGACCCAAGTATCGCCTGGCTGCCAATCACGACGAACTCCTCTTGGCCCGTCACATTGGCGGCTGCAGCCACTACGTGCTGGAACTGATCTGGCTGCATTAGCCCACCTCACGGACTATGCGCAATCGCTCAGGCTCACTGAGCACCCCGGCGAAGGGAGAGTTCTGGCGCAGATCATCTGCGTCCTGGTCCTCGTCTACAAGCGCGCGGCGGATCTCCGGAAGTGGCAGTTCCAGCAGACCCTCCCAACGATCGGCATACCGCCGGTCAATGCGCCCTTGCTTTCGCCAACGAAGCAGAACGTGCCTTGCCTCTTCGACCATGAGCCGGTTCAACCTCGCAGCTACAGCCTGGTGGTAAACGAGGCTGCGCGCTCGAACGCGATTGTGCGCAACGTCGCCGCGATCTCGCGAACGAGGGATCTTCAGACGCTGTGCAGCCTCCCGGCGACGCATCATCGTAGGAGTCAGTGGATACCGCGGAGAGTCCGCGCGGCCAGCGTCTACTGCGTCGTAGAGGTCCAGAAGCGCCGGGACCGGAACCTCCACTCGACCCTTTGCTGAATAGATAACCGGAAGATCGCCCATCTTGATCCAGCGATCCAGGGCCGTGTGGCTCACACCGAGCACGCGTGCAGCGAGCCTGCGCGAGACCGTCTCCCCCAACTCGCGCTCCAAGGAGACACGGACCACGGAGATGTCGCGGCTATCCGGCATCTGCCGGGCAGCCCTCCGCAGCCTCACGATGTTCTCGAACAGCTCCTGCTTGCGCTCGACGATGCCCATAGTCTGGCAAGCTTAGCATGCGAGTTGCCGCAAAATGACAAAAATGGCAACTCCGTTCGGACTGCCACACCCTTCGTCCTATCGTCCTATCTTGATAGGCAACGACCGCCCAAAACCGAGGAAGGGACCACCGCGATGACCGCAACGATCGATGACCGCGCCGAGAAGCTGCTGAAAGGCAAGAACTTCTGTCATGTCTCCACCCTGCGCGCTGACGGCTCAGTGCATGGCGTGCCCGTGTGGGTGGACGTTCAGGACGGACAGCCCGTGCTCAATACCGCCGAGGGGCGCGCCTGGCCGCGCAACCTAGAACGCGATCCGCGGGTAACGCTCACCGTGCAGAGCATGGAGAACCCCTACGAATATCTCGAGGTCCGTGGGCGCGTTGCCGAGCGAACCCATGACGGCGCCGACCAGCACATCAACGCGATGGCCAAGAAGTACATGGACGTCGACGAGTACCCGCTGCGCCAGCCCGGCGAACAACGCGTCATCATCCGCGTCGCGCCCGAGCACGTGCACGTGTTCGGCAGCTGACCCGCAGAAGGGGCCCGCACAAGCGGCGCCTGCCGTCGAAGGCTCAGTCAGCCACGCCCAAGCAGTCGTCGCCACAGCGACCGCCGGCGTGGCTGGGAGCGCTGCCACTCATCCTTCAGCACCAGCCCGCCGCGCGAGCGCGCTGCTACGACGCACCGCGTGTGCGCATGCCGACGCCTGCGGGTATCGCCTTCCGGCGCAATCAGCATATGCTCGCTTAGAGCAGGCAACGGATGACCACAGATCGGACAGCTATACGTCGCCGGCTTGCTATTCGCGGCCGGGCGCACCGTCCACCATGGGGCGGCAGGAAGCCTGCTGGGCATCGCTCCATTCTTGCGCCCATCGCCGCAACCTTCGCCGCCACCGTCGCCGTCACTGCCGGCGTCGCGCTCGCCAACGCCGAGCGCAAACGTCGCAGCGCGCGCCAACGCCGCCGCGACCGTCGCCTTGGCCTCAACCCCGGCGAGCACCTCGCCGACGCGCTGCCACGCATGGCCCTCGGCCAAGTCGATCTGATGCTCGAGCTGCTCGCCCGCGAAGACCCAGCCGACGCCGCCACCACTGTGCACGAGGTCCGTAAGGCGCTCAAGCGCCTGCGCGCGCTGCTACGCCTGCTCGAGCACCAGCTCGGGGGCCACGAACTCGCCCGCGAGAGCCAAGCGCTGCGCAACACCGCCCAGCGCCTCTCCGGTGCCCGCGACGCCGAGGTCATGCTCGCCACCCTCACCACCCTCACCGCCCGCCACCCACGCAAGCTCGCCCGCCGCCCCGGCGTACGCCAGCTACGCAAGCGACTGCTCGCCGAGCAAGCCCGCGTCGAGCACATCGCCCTCGGCGAGCCCATCGCCCGCGCCGTGCTGATGGCAGAGCTCCAGCGCTTCCGCCGGCAGGTCCTCGCCTGGCAGCTCACCCGCCGTCCCGGCATCGCGCTTGTCAAGCGCGACCTCATCCGCATCTACACGCAGGGGCGAAAGCGCCACCTACGCGTACTGCGCAGCAAGGGCAACCAGACCATTGCGCTGCATCAGTGGCGCAAACGCGTCAAGGATCTCCGCTACGCCGCCGAAATACTCCAGCGCCGCGACACCCGCAAGCGCAGTCCTGCCCAACAACGCCTGCGTGAGCTCGCCCGCCGCGCCGACACGCTCGGCGAACTACTCGGCCAGGACCACGATCTCGCCGTGCTCGCCCAACACCTGCGCGCCGGCAAGAAGCGCCCACACCCTCAAAACGACGGCCCAAACATCTGGCAGATGAAGCCCAAGACGCGCAAGCTGCTGCTCAAGGCCATCGCCAAACGCCGGCGCGAACTGCAAAAGCGTGCGCTACGCGACGGCGCCCGACTCTACCGCCACTCGCCTCGCAAGTTCCTCAGCCGGATCAGCTGACGCTAACGACCGTCAGCGTCCGCTTGCCTTTCGGCAGCGACACCGCAATCTCATCGCCCGGCGCACGACCCATCAACGCAACCGCCACAGGCGATTCCGCCGACAGCAGGCCATCACGTGGCGCCGCATCGTGAGAGCTCACAATCCGCCACTTCTGCTCTCCCCCATCCTGGTCGCGCACCAACACAGTCGAGCCGAAGCTCACCACGCCCGCGCTCACGTCCGGGGTCCCATCCACCACTACCGCACCCGAGATCTTCTCGCGCAACCTCGCGATCTTCGTCTCCAAGTGCGCCTGCTCGTTCTTCGCGTCGTGGTACTCGCTGTTCTCCTTCAAGTCGCCCCATTCCCTGGCCGTCTTGATCCGCTCAGCGATCTCCCTGCGGCCGTCGCCCTCCAGCACCGCTAGCTCAGATTCCAGCGCCTCCAGCCCCTCCGCCGTCGTCAAGTTCGTTCCCTCAGTCATCACCAACAGCCTACTCGACTCAGAAGTACGTACTCGCCGGGGTCGACAGCAGCGCGTAGATCTGCACGATCGCCGCCTGCACCAACAGCTGCGCCGCAGTCGGCGAGCCGAACACGAACAGGTCGTTGCTCAGCCGCAGGTGCTGCCACGCGTAGTTCACGTAGTTTTGAGCAATCGACGCGCCCGGCGGATCGTGCGTCACCGAGTCCAGGTACATCAGATTGCGGAAGTAGATCGACACAAAGAACGGGATTTCCGATCCCAGCTTTTCGTTCGTGAAGTACGCCAGCGCCGCCTGCGCGGTCTGCCGCGCCTGGTACAGGTACGCCGCGTTGCCCGTCGCCTGGTACAGCAGCGTGCCCGCCCCAATCATCGAGCCCTGGTTGTAGCTCCACAGCCGCGGTTCAACCACCCCTTTGTTGCCAATGTGATCCGCATACAAGTTCACCGGCTGCTGCAAGCAGCTGCGCACCCATTCGTACGCTTTCTCCGCGAACTGCAAGTACGCCACATTGCTCGTTTCGCGATACAGCAGCGTCCCCAGCTCCGCCGCCGGCGCCGTCGTCACCGTGTTGCGTTCGCCGTTGTCAAACGAGTTCGAAAACGGCAGCCCGCCCTCACACGCCAGCCCCGGGCGTTCCTGCCAGCCCGCCATCTCAAACGCCATGATCCCCTCAGCGCTACCCAGTAGCGGCGCCTGGTGGGTCAGCTGATACAGCCGCATCAGCTCGATGCCCACCCAGTCGTTGTCGTCGTAGTACTTCGTCCCCCCCGGCCCCGCCGGCGGCGCCACCGTGCCGTCGAAAGCCGCCAGCGTGCTCGTATACACGCCTTCTGACGCGCCCGAGTTATCCGTGTCCAGGTAGCTGTTCAGACCCGTCAGCCGCGCCGACAGTTCCCTTGACAGCGACACCCCCAGGTGCGGGATGTTCGCCACGCTCACCGTCGCCGCCAACGCCTGCGAGAACGGCCACAAATACGAGAACGGTTCCCCCTCGTAAAGGCCCGAGCCCCTGATGTAGTAATGGTCCTGCATCGCTTCAAACGCCACCAGCGCCCGCGCCGGGTTGCCGTGCAGCACCGGCTTCTTCGGCTTCGCTCGCTTCTTTGACTTCGTCGACGTCGTCGGGGCCCCGGTGGTCGTCGTGGTGGTCGGCGTCGACGTCGAGCCGCCCGGGGCCGCCGCGCCGCCGCTCGAGGCCGCCGCGTGTGCCGCTCGGCGCGCGTGCGCGTGTGCGAATTCGGACGCGCGCGGATGGAATGCCGGGCGGGTCGCGCCGGGCGGGTAGGAGGAGGCGCTCGCCGCGTGTGCGCTCGGGGCGATGCTCACGGAGCCCACGGCGATCACCCACGCCGCCACCAGCATCTGCAACGACAACGCACCAGCGCGAGGTGCCATACATTCGCGCATGTGGTGGTAGTTCACAGTCATCAACTTGAAACCTCGTCGAAAGCAGGGCATTCAGCAAGCACAACAGCCGACAGCCGCGATCGATTTGGTATCCGCGTCGAGTGTTCCCGCGGCTCGCCGTAGCCTCCAGCCAGCAAGTGCCGCGCCATATTTCCATACGCCCCGCCGCTAGGGTGAACGGCGCGTTGCACTACGACTACACCACCGTCGGCCACGTCACCATCGACGTGCTCGAAGACGGTTCGCGCCAGGCCGGAGGCGCCGCCTTCTACAGCGCCCTGCAGGCCTCAAGGCTCGGGCTGCAGGTGCAGATCATCACTCGCGGTGTACAGCGAGAGATCGAAGACGTGCTCGCTCCCTATCGCGCAGAGCTGCATCTCAGCATCCAGCCCGCACGCCACACCACCACCCTGCACACCTCCGGCGCTGGCTCCGAGCGCGTGCAGCGTGTGCTCGCCTGGGCCGGGCCAATCGGCGAGCAGCTCGCCGTGGACACCACCATCCTGCACCTCGCCCCAGTTGCCCGCGAGAGCCCCGCCAGTTGGCACGGGCAAGCCGCGTTCGTCGGGCTCACGCCACAGGGCCTCGTGCGCGAGTGGAGCGGGCCGCGAGCGCGCGTGGGCGGGCGGGGCGAGCCCCGGGAGCCCGTGCGCGGACAGGGCGAGTCGCGGGGGCTGATCCAGATCGCTGCGCCCACCGGGGCGGCTAAGCGTCTAGCGATGATGGTGGCCGAGCAGTGCGATGCCGTGGTCGTCAGCGAGCACGAGCGCGCCAGCTGCGCAGCGCTGATCGAGGGGGCCAGTGGGACCGGGGCTCTTGTCGCCATCACCGCCGGTGAGCAACCCACCACCATCATCCAAGCGCATGGCCGCGGCGAGGTCCATGTGCAGGTACCCGCGGTGGAACACCTTCGCGACGACCTCGGCGCCGGCGACGTGTTCGCCGCCGCGTTCTTCGTTTCCCTCAGCCGGGGGTGCGATGCGCTCGAGGCCGCCCGCTTTGCCAATGGCGCCGCTGCCGTGCGCGTCAGCGGGATGGGTGCTCAGGCGATTGGCGGGTTGGCGGAGCTCGAGGCACGAATTAGCCGGTAGGCCAGCTTGGGCATAGCGGTCGGAGTAGGCGGTGATGGATGTCATCCCGCTAATCCAGCGTCGCCGTGACCTCAGTCAGCTCCCATCTTGGTATTCGGCGCATATCTCGCCGAGATCGACCAGGAGTTTTGTGATCGTGTTCTTCGCTATTCCGGTGATCCTGACGGTCGCGCGGATGCTCATGCCCTCGGTTGGACAGCCGATGACTTGGGCGCGCTTCTCGGCGCTCAACCGGCTCATATTGGCCTTTAGGCTTGAGGCACCGGACCGAGAGCTTGCGCCCAAGGTCGGAAACTGGGGTTTCTTCCGAAAACTGGGTAGATATGCTGGGCGTATGCCCTCAGCACATGATGTTGCGAAGTACATCCTGGAGCAGAAGGGAGAGATGGACACCTGGAAGCTCCAGAAGCTTGTCTACTACTCGCAGGCGTGGCATCTCGTGTGGGACAGCGAGCCCCTGTTCGATGACCCCATTGAGGCCTGGGCAAACGGACCCGTGGTGCCAGCGCTGTACAGAGAACATCGTGGAAAGTTCAAGATGAGGAGATGGCCGAAGGGTAACGTCTCCCGGCTGACGAAATCTCAGCGGGAGTCGATCGATGTAGTGCTGAGGCGGTACGGGAAACGGACTGGCTTTGCATTGCGGGAGCAAACGCATAGCGAGTCTCCGTGGAAGGATGCTCACAAGGGCGTGCCTGCCGGAGCCCCCAGTAGCAAGGTGGTCACCCACGGCGCGATGACGACTTATTACGGGTCGCTTTAGGCTCTCGCTTGCGTGGGCGGCAAGCGCGTCAGCGGTAAGGACGGTAAGGACAAGGCTACAAAGCGCGTCACCGAGCGCCCTGGGATTACCGAGCCATCAGACCGGCATCTCGTATGGCGTTTCGGGCGCCTCGATCATGACACGGCGTTCCGGTGTCAGAACCTGCTCAATACCGACGTGCGTGAGGTAGAGAAAGAGCTTGAGACTTTCCAGGGGGAGTTGATCTCCGCCCTGCGACAGAAACGCTGGCTGAAGTTCATCCCCGCAGGCGATATGACGCAGGCGGGGCAGAGGGCACTGTGGGAAGTCAACGACAAGGAGGAAGGTCTTTGGCAACTACACCTCCTGCGGTACAAGTGGCGCATCTGGGGATACTTCGAGGATCCCAAGTTCTTCTTCGTCTTTTGGGACTGCAACCACGACATTGCGACGGGCAACTCGCGCACGCGCAACGCATAGTCCCATGCCGCAGCGCACCTGAGCAGCCCCCAATGGGATCGAGGAGCTAGCGCCGTCACGAACTCCTAAGACGCCTCGCGAGGTCTGCTGGAGGCGTGAACGCGTAGTGCCGACCTTGGCGCCGTTGCTCGAGAAAGCCCATATCCACCAGCGCTAGCAAATCGGTACGGGCCGTCTCGTGGGTTACCCCGTGGCTGGCGAAGTGGGTGTAGAACGTATAGGTCGCAGCCGGCACGCGAAGCGCATTGGCGAGCAGCGCAAACTGCCTGTGGTTGAGCTGGTCGGAGCCCTTGAGTAGCGTTTCCACCTCGCGGACGTCTTTGATCTTCTGCCCCAGGTAGTCGTGTAGTTGCTCAATTGCCCGCTGGATGACCTCGAGCTGGTACACGATGAAGTACGTCACATCGCGCTCGTCTGTCTCGGTGAGCACGAACGCACGCGTGTACTGAGCGGGAGCGTTGCGCAGGATGCGCGAGATCGACAGGTACTCCACCAGCCAATAGCCGTGCGTGCGCATGTACCAGTAGAACAGCGCTCTGGCAGTACGGCCGTTGCCGTCTTCGAACGGATGGTCATAGGCGAGCCAGAAATGCAGCAGGATCGCCCGCAGCACGGGGTGGATGAAGCGGCCCGGGCTTTCGCCTTCGTTGGCGAACTCGCATAGCAGCCGCAAGCGCTCAGGAAGCTGCTCCGCCGGCGGCGGCGTATGGATGACGGTTCCATCTATGCGATCCACCACGGCGATGCGTTCCTCGCTTGGGCGCTGCAGCCGGCCTGCAGCATCGGCGTGGTCGAGCGTCCCGTCCGTGAGGATCCGTTGCAGCTCGATCACCGTCCCGGGCGACAGCTCGCTCGGCATCTCATCTCGCATGTACTGCAGAGCTCGATAGTTGTTGAGGATCATCCGCTCACTGCGATCCTTGGGCTCGCGACCGGTCTGAAGCAGCTCCTTGGCGACGCGCCGGGTCGTCGTCGCCCCCTCCAGCTGGCTCGAGCGGATGGCCTCCTCCATCAAGGAGTTGACGAGATAGTGCGCACGCGCCTGGGCATCTGCCGTCACGACCTCCGGCATCGCGACCTCGCCTGCGCAACGCTGATCGACATAGTGCAGTCCGCGCGCGACGATGTCGGGAACGCCATATGCGAAGTGGTTGCCGGCGGGATCGGTGAGCGGGATCGCCCGCTGCGTATTCTGACGTCCCCACTTGATCAGCAGCCACCACTCCTCGCGGCTGAGGTCGCCGGGCGGCTCGAGCTGGCGCAGCTTGTCCCAGTGGATGTAATCGCGACCATCTTGGACCAGACCGCTGGCGCCGTGACCGCGTTCGAGCAGCTCCTGCAGGCGATCGACACCTTGTGCAACGACGTTGTTCAACATTTCGGAAAGCGTTGGGGCTGGTGCTACGTACATTGGGCTAACTCCAAATTGCTCCAAATTTCGCCAAGTATTTGGAGCTTAGCGTAACTCCAAGCGTTTGGACAAATTTGGAGTTATTTGGAATTCGTAGCGGCGTCGATCAGCCGCGTGAGCCCATCCATAGCGATCGCCTCGCCATTCCCGCACGCGCGCGCAGCGAGCAACAGACTTCCGCCCACAGGCGCGAGCTCCACCGTGCCAACGCGCGCATGGGGCGCGCACGCGTGGATGTCGCGGGTGAGCGGCTCCACGAACACGGGGCCGGCCTTGAATGCACTGCCGATCAGACCAACCGGAAACTCCTCGCGACGGTCACTCGAGTCGGCGTCCAGCCCGATCTGGCGGATGACCGACACGATCTGCTGCGCCAGCTCGCTCGCGCCGCGCTCATATAGCTCCCGCGCAACCGCATCGCCCTGTTCTGCCAGCTTACTCGTCTCGACCGCAAAAGCGGCTATTTCGCCCTTCGTGAGCGGCTTCGTGTAAACGCTCGCAGCCACCGCCTCCACACTTGGCTGCTTGAAGAAGCGCATAGCAGCCTCGCTCAGCGCCGTCCGCGGACCCGAGCGCTCGCGGTCGCGCAGCGCCGCCTTGATCGACTGCACCCCCAGCCAGTAGCCCGAGCCCTCGTCCCCCAGCAGATGACCCCAGCCGCCCACACGCCACGGCCGCGCGTCAGCACCAGTGCCGCCCACACCGAACACATTCGAACCGGTGCCAGCGATCGCCGCCACACCAGGTCCACCACCCGTGGCGCTGGCCCACGCGGCAACCACGTCGTTGACCACAATCCACGCGTCCGTGCGCGCCGAGCGCACGTTGCACGCCAAGTCCTCCGTGTCCGTGCCAGCAATCGCCAGCACCGCCGCACCCAGCTCACTCGCTTCGATGCCAGCCGCTTCGATCGCCTCGTCAGCCGCGCCCAACAGCGCCTTTACAGCCGCCTGCGCGCCCACCGCGTCCTCGTTGCTCGGCCCACCATGCCCCAGGTACAGCTTGCTCTCCTTCAGGTCAAGCACTGCAGCGAGCGTCTTCGTCGCGCCACCGTCCACGCCCATCACATAACGAGTCTCGCCCTGCGCCTGTGGCTGGGTGAGCACGTCAGGCAGCTGGACCAGAGAGCCAAGGTTCATCGCCGCCCATCCTGTCAGGCTCGACGGCGCGAGGTTAGGATCGTGCGCTATGCAGACAATGGCACGGTTTCCACAGGCGCAATGGCATGCGGGGATGTATGAGTCGTTCTACCTGCGCGCCGTCTCTCCCCACGATCCCGTGGGGATCTGGATTCGCCACACGGTGCACAAGCCACCCGGACGACCGCCGCGAGGATCCGTGTGGTGCACGGTGTTCGATGCCCGCCGCGGACGCCCGTTTATGCACAAGCTCACCACCCATGAGCTGAGCGTTCCCGCCGATGAATGGATCATGGTTGGCGACAGCTCCATGGGTCCGGCGCAGGCTGACGGCAGCTGCGGCGCGGCCAGCTGGTCGCTGCGTTTTGCCTGCGAGCAAGACGAGCTGCGCCACTTGTCCCCGCCATGGCTGTACCGCACCCCCCTGCCGCGCACCAAGCTCACCACGCCGCTACCACTGGCGAGCTTCGATGGAGTACTCGAGCTCGCCGATCGCGAGCCGATCGAGCTCGCCGGCTGGCCAGGCATGGTGGGCCACAACTGGGGCTCCGAGCACGCCGAGCGCTGGATCTGGATGCATGGTGTGGGCTTCGAGGACACGCCAGGCGCATGGTTGGACGTGGCGCTCGCGCGACTGAAGCTCGCCGGGAGGATGACCCCGTGGATTGCAACCGGCGCGCTGTGTGTTGATGGCCAGCGCCACCGCCTCGGCGGACTGGGCGCCCGCGGCACGGTCGTTAACGAGAGCGCCGACGGCTGCACGCTCGAGCTGGGTGGAGCCGGGGGCCTGAAGCTGCAGGCGCAAGTGGAGGTCCCTGCGCAGTCCGCCGCCGGCTGGCGCTACAGCGATCCCAGCGGCCAGGCGCCAGCTAACGAACACGACGTAGCTAACTGCTCCGTTGCCGCCATCGAGCTGACCGTCTCCTCAAGATCCGGCACGCCCCCCAAGACGCTCCGTAGCGATCACGGCGGCGTGTATGAGCTGGGCATGCGCGAGCGCGACCACGGCGTGCCAATCGCCTCCTTTGGCGACTGAAGCGGGCTAGTGAGCTGCGGGCCGCGCCGTGAAAGCAGCGGCGCGCGTCGCCCGCTCATCGTTGCCGTCCCAATCGTTCGAGCCCCGAAACGCAACTGGGCCGGCGAGGGGAGCCGGCCCAGTCGAGTGGAGGTACTGAGAGGCAGCCTGGAGGCGCCCCTCAGAGGGAGAGAGAAACGTCAGGTCCGTCTACATTGCTCAATCCGCACCGACCCAAACATCAAGTCGTGGTGCGATCCTAAGCAATGTTCATCTACCTTATCAAGATTAGTGGGAATGTCAAGGCCGAGTTGAAATGGCGCCGGCATCCCACCGATCAGGCACGAACAGCGCCCAAAGAGACAGCGGCCTGGCCCGCTCGCACGACGGTGCGCTCACCGCAGAAGACCTCGTCAAGCTTGCAGACGCTGCGATGTACCGCTCCAAGGAGCACGGGCAGTGTGTGCCCGTGCTCGCAGAAGCTTCCTAGCGCCGCTCAGACTTCAGGCTTCGGTTCGAACCCGAGGTCGCCGTCCTTGATGGTGATTTCTTCCAGTTCCGCTTCGAGCGTGCCTTTGCCGTACACGACGTAGCCATAGGCGGGGGTTTCAGGCGTGCTGTCGAAGGCGCCTTCTTCGCCGCCCGCGTATATGCAATGTTCACCCGGTTTCACCCACGACGCGATCGTCGAGAATTCCATCCCGATGTCAAGCTTTTCCTGGATGCCCGTGGGGAAGAACTTCCGCTTGGCCGCTTCCATTTCGGTTTCGTAGCCAACAGCGCCGTATTCGCTCTCGGGTTTGCCTGCCGCTTTTTGGGGCACGATCTGCTCAGGAATCGTGACCTTGCAGGGCGCCTTCTTGCCGATCGGAACCGTCACCGTGCTCGGGCGGACGATTTCGATTTCGTTTTCGGCGCCTTCGCCGACTTCCGCGGATTTGTTCGAGCGGAACTCAATGCCGAGCGTGAACGGGGGGATCTTGAGCTGCTCGGTGAACCCCGGGTTGAGCGACACGATCGCGTAGCAATGCTTGAACGTGACGTTCTGGAAGAAGGTTTCCGCGCGTTCTTCGTCGACCTGTCCGACTGACTTCACGTCGTCACATTCGTGAATGCGCAGCGCACCGTTGGCGAGGTTCAAACTGTCCAGTTCCCCGTGCCCCTTGGCCACGGCCGGTTCAGCCGGCGTGATCAATTTCCCGCTGGGGTAGCTGGCCGTGAATTTCCCAAACACCACCGGCGGTTTTGCTTTTTTGGCGAATGCCGGCGCGGCGACTGTGCCAAACACGCACAGCAGCACGGCAAGCCCAAGTGTTGCTCTAACGCTTCTCATTCTCCTAGGTCCTCGCTTTCGCCTCGAAAGGCTCCAAACAGCTCTGGATGCAGTGCGGCCAATGCCGTGCGGCCGGCTCTCAGTCCACCCGTCGGTTGCTGGGGCTCCCCTCCGTAGCTACCTCCGAGATAGAGGGCGCGAGCATACCACGGTGACTGGCTGTAAAACAGCGCCGCGTCCAGCCCGCTGGGCGACGCCAGCCGGGCATTTCAGCTGTGCCCAGCCGTTGGAAACGACGATTTTTCCCGCTGTCAAGCCCAGGCTGAGCTTTGACAGGTATGCGGCACAGCGGCGCACACGGCTGCTGCGCGCTTTTACCAATGATTCACAACAGCTCACGCCGCAGCTGGCGGTAGGCAAAACACGACCACACGCAGGCCACCCGCGTATCGCCGCTGGCACCCACCAGAGACCGATTGCGGAGCCACAACCTCGACCTGGTATGCTTTGGATTTAGAACTTTTCATATTGCCAACTGTTTTGTGTTGAAGATACGGTCGCAAGGAGGATCAGATGAACGTGATTGACAGCGGGACGCCGACGATTCGGCGCCGGGAGTGCAACGGCACGCCCTCGTGGCAGCGGCGCAAGACGCTGGCCGCAGACGCGCGACTGGCGACGGACGGGCGACTGGGACGCAGCGCGCGCAGCGAGGCACGCGCCAGGAACGCAGTGATCGACGCATACGCGATGGATGCGGCGAGCTCACGCGCACTCGGCGGGCTGGCTGGCGAAGTTGCCGGCCAGCCGCGATCGGCGCTTGAGCGTGTAGATGAGCGCTCGAGCGTGCAGATAAGCGCTTGAGCTTGCAAGTAGCCTAAGAGGAGGCAGCAACGATGCCACCGACAGAGAAGACAACGATGCCACCAACAGACACGACAACAAATCCAGATCAGGCGCTGGAGTCAGCGGTGGAAGAGCTGTCCTCGCTCGTGTGGGAGACGTTGCGCGGCCTAAAGCAGTCGAGCCCGCCGCCGCAAGTGCTGAGCGATGCGGTTGCGCGGGCGTCGCTGGGCCCCCGCCACATGCCAGCGCTGCGTGCGGTTGCAACGGCGGGTCCGATGAGCGTGAGCGAGTTGGCGCGCAGGCTCGGCTTGGGACTATCGACTACGAGCGCGATCGTGGGTCAGCTGAGCCGCGCTGGGCTGCTGGATCGAGCCGAGGACGATGCCGATCGCAGGCGCACGATCGTGCGCCTGGATGAGAAGTACGGCGAGGCGATCAGCACGTGGGCGGTGCAGTCGCTGACACCGTTGCGAGACACGCTCGAGCGCCTACCGCCCAAAGCGCGAGCCCAGTTCCTCGAGGGCTGGCGGATCCTGCACGAGGAAGCCACGCGTGGGGCGTGGTGCGAAGAGGAGGAGTGCGGGACATAGCTGGCCCGAGATATCGGCCCGCATACGCGGAGTAGTCGCCGTGCAAATGCGGAGTACGGCACGTGCAAATGCGGAAAACGCAGCCCCGCGGGCAACACGTGTTCGGCGCCGGTGGCTTGCCGCCAAGCGCACACTTTCGCCTAACGCATCACTGAAACCAATTGGCGAACGCCTCCACCTCATCCACGATGAGGCGTTGGCGGTCAAAGTAGGCAAGCTCCTCGCCACCATGTGGCGGAGCATCGGGCGTGGCCGACCGACAAGCGATCCCCAGCTCCCCTTCCGACCACGCCAGCTGCCCGATGGGCTGACAGACACGATGGGGAACAACCCGCCCTCGCCCATCCAGCGGATAGCTCGAGGGTAACCCGACGGCACGCAGTCCCGCATCAGTGACGGCGTTGCCGTAGTAGTCCTCGGGAACGGTCGTGTGGACGAGTACCGGGCCAGCCGCAGGCAGGACATCCTCCGGCCGTATGCCGCGACTCTCCAGCCTGCCGCGAATGAGCGCTCGCGCCAGCTCCAGCGACGCGTTGAGATAGACAACTGCGAAAGCGCCGGGTGGGTTCCAGCGCCCGCCGCGGCTGCGCGCGTACTCGCCTGACAACGGATTGCGCCAGGAGGGATCGGCGACGCGCACGTACACACCGCCGCGTCGAACATGGCGCACTACGCAGCCGCGGCCCAGTCGAACGCGTTTCGCAGCTCATCGAGCACGAGCGCCTGCTCATCAGCGGCAATGGCCTCGAGGATCGACCGACCACCATAAGCCGATGCAGGACGCCGGAGGACTCCTGGGATGCGATCTAGCTTGAGCTTCGCGGTGAGAACGTCCACGATCGCATCGAGCGTGGCGAGCTTCTCCTGGCGCTCTGCGGGGACACCGCGGGCCTCCCACTGTTCGATCGCCTGACGACGAACGCCGAACAGTCGGGCCAGCTCGGTACGGTTGACAGCGAACACCGAGACGATCCGCTCGAGCGGCGTGTCGATGCGCGCCAGCTCGTCACCGACCGCCCGGTAGAACGCCACGACCTGCTGGTCACTGAGAGACCACATTGGCAGCTGGCGCTCACGCGGGGAGGCGAGCGGCTTGGTGTCTGCCAGCATGGACCGCAGCTGCGCGACAAACGCCACTGCCGTGCCCCGACCGGCGCCGAGCGTGCCCACCCACTGGCTGAACGGAGCACTCATCGCCTGCTGCTCCAATGCGGCTTTGAGCCATCGCACCGATCGCTGCTGACCGTTCGCCTGGTAGGGCTTTGCCTCGAATAGCGTAACGGTGTTGTGTGCCTCGTCGTAGGCGATCATGTCGGGGCGCGCCTTGCCGACGGCATTAAGCATAAGTAGCTGAAGCAGAAGGTAAGCGTCGGTGTATATACGCACCTGTGTGCGCTCGCCCTGTAGAGCCCCGGGTACGCTCGCCTCGATCCCTTTGATAGCCGCTCCGGCGATTCCTTCGGCGGCGTCGGCAACCCGTTCGGGGGTGCTCTCGGAAAGGATCTTCTCGGCAAGGCTCGTAGGGCTCATACGACCCAGCTTAGCGCAAGGTATGCGCAAGTGCAAGCGAACCGCAAGCGCAACTGGCGACAGCCCTTGCCGTCTAACTCACAGGCGTGCACCGCGGGCAGATGAGGCATAAGCGGTGGACCACACAAGAGGCCTCCTATAGTAAGCAGGTAGTTGCCCGCTCAATAAAGGAGCGCCCGATGGAAGTAGAGATCTGGTCTGATGTGGCGTGCCCGTGGTGCTACATCGGCAAGCGCCGCTTTGAAGCGGACGAGATGGCCACCTAGGATGAGGAGTAGATGATGTTCGATGATCTGCACACGCTGGCGGGCGAGCCGCTGGACGCGAGTGAGCTCGAGGGACGGGCGGTACTGGTGGTGAACGTGGCATCGCGTTGCGGGCTGACGCCCCAGTACACGGGCTTGGAGCACCTGCAGGAGCGCTACGGCAAGCGGGGCTTGACGGTGCTGGGCGTACCGTGCAACCAGTTCGGCGAACAAGAGCCGGGTAGCGCTGAGGAGATCGAGACGTTCTGTTCGACGACGTATGGCGTGAGCTTCCCGATGACGGAGAAGCTGGAGGTGAACGGCCCTGGACGCCACCCCCTGTACAGCACGCTGAGCGAGACGACAGACACCGCGGGCGAGGCTGGCGATATCCAGTGGAATTTTGAGAAGTTCCTGGTGTCGAGGAATGGCCGCCCGGTAGCGCGGTTTCGCCCGACGGTTGAGCCGGAGTCAGACGAGCTGATCGCGGCAATCGAGTCGGAGCTTCCGTCCTGATGAGCACGACCACGCCGGCGCTGAGCGCACCGTCGGTGGGTGCACGGTTTGACCGCACGACGATCGAGCGCCGCGAGCTGGGCGAGCAGGACGTGCTGATTGACATCAAGTTCTGTGGTATCTGCCACAGCGACATCCACCAGGTGAAGGACGAGTGGGGCGGCTCGATCTACCCGATGGTGCCAGGCCATGAGATCGCTGGCGTGGTGGCAGACGTGGGCTCGGCGGTGAGCAAGTTCTCAGTTGGCGAGCGCGTGGGCGTGGGCTGCATGGTCGACTCGTGCGGTGAGTGTGAGTACTGCCTGGCGTGCGAGGAGCAGTTCTGCATAAAGGGCTCGGTGCTCACGTACAACGGCCGCGAGTATGACGGCGAGCCGACGTTTGGCGGCTACAGCCAGCAGATTGTTGTGAAGGATGGCTTTGTTGTGAAAATCCCGGACAGCATTGATTTGGAGTACGCAGCCCCGCTGCTGTGCGCTGGGATCACGACATATGTGCCGTTGAAGCACTGGCGGGTTGGCGAGGGGGCCAAAGTGGCGGTGATCGGCATGGGCGGCCTTGGCCACGTGGGCGTGCAGCTGGCGGCGGCGATGGGCGCCGAGGTGACGGTGCTGAGCCAGACGCTGAGCAAGCAAGCGGACGGCCTTCGGTTCGGCGCGAAGCACTACTACGCGACGTCCGAGAAGAGCACGTTCAAGGAGCTGCGCTCGAGCTTTGACTTTATTTTGAACACGGTGTCGGCGAACTTGAACGTGGACGCGTATCTGCGGCTGCTGCGGGTGGATGGCACGCTGGTGAACGTGGGCGCACCGGCAAAGCCTGACTCGTTTCACGCGTTCTCGCTGATCGGCGCCCGCCGCAGCCTGGCGGGATCTTCGATTGGCGGTATAAAAGACACACAGGAGATGCTGGACTTCTGCGCTGAGCACAACGTGAATCCGGCAATCGAGCTGATCGCCGCAGACGCGGTGGAGGACGCATACGACCGGGTGGAGCGCAGCGATGTGCGCTACCGGTTTGTGATCGACGTGTCCACGATCGGCCAGGCAGCACCGCAGCACGGCAGCTGAGCGTCTGTCACTAAGAACACGCTCGGAGCTCTACGACAAGGGACGGACAACAAATGGGCTCAAGTGGCAAGAAGAAGACAACGATGGCGAAGCTGATGCGTGAAAGCAAGCTTCGCGAGCGCAGGTTGGACAAAGCAGCAAGGAAGGACGAACGCAAGCGCGGAGTGGGGATCTACGCACCGGACTACGTACCGGACGCCCCTGGCGTCACACCGGACCCGCTCACGGGCGAGCCGGATGCGCCGGGAGACCAGGCGGCGCCGGCAGTGGCGACATCTGTGGGGTAGGTGCTGCGGGCGCGCCACAGGAACACGCCGGCCGCGGCGAGCGTGCTGAGCATGATCAGGAAGCTGACCTGCAGGCCGGTGCCGGTGGCGGAGGAGACGATGCCGTGGGTGTGCGTACCGATGGGCGCTTGTGCGGGCTCGATGCCGACGACGAGGTCGGCGAGCGCACCGAACAACAGCGGCGCGAGTGCTTGACCGAGTGAGCGCAAAAGCGTCCTGGTGCTCTCAGCTCTCCCCCACAAACGCGAGGGCATGATGTCCAGACGGGCGGCATCGAGCGGTGGGTTGGCGGCGGAGATGAGAGCGGCACCGCCCATGTCGAACCACACTGCTGGGTAGAGGTGGCCGCCGAGCAGCCCAGGGATCAGCAACAGGGCGGCGCCTACGTAGCAGACGGCGGGAATCCACACCCGCGCTTGCAGCGCGCCACGACGGACGAACGCATCGGTGAGAGGTCCGCTGAGGAGCGTTCCCAGCAGCGCACCGAGGACGAGCAGGCCGAGCACGAGCGTGGCTGTGGCCTGGCTTGCGTGGTAGTGCCCGCGAACAAAGACGACTGCAAACGTCTGCAGGCCGGCGAAGAAGAAGTAGCCGAGGGAAGATCCGATGATGAGCATGGCATTGGTTGGGATGGAGAGGATGTAGCGGACGGCGGCACCGAGGGACATGGTGTTGGGATCGACGTCGAGCACGAGTGCTGGGTCGGCGACGTAACCCTGGCGAAGGGCTGCCTCGTGGGCGAGATCGCGGTCGCCATCGATGCCGCCGCGGTCGCTGGCATCCCCACCGTGGCTGGTCGCCTCGCTGTAGCCGGCATCCCCGCTGTAGCCGGCATCCCCGCTGTAGTTGGCGTGACGGTGGCCGCTGTCGTCAAACGCTTGCTGGACGTTGAGAAGATCGAGCGTGCCTGGCGCCAACCGACTCTGCCCGCCACGTAGCGGCTCGGGCACGGTGCGCCAAAGCGAGCGCGCGAGGAAAAACCCAGGCAGGGCAAGCACGGCAAAGGCGACACGCCAGGAGAACACGCTGGCGAGAGTGCCGCTGAGGATGAAGCCGGCGGCGGTGCCGGCGATCTCGCCGCTGAGGATGTAGCCGTACACGCGCCCGCGCTCGCGCGAGGGGAAGTAGTCGCCGGTGAGCGAGGCGATGGCTGGGCCGGCGGTGGCGGCGACGGCACCAAGTCCCACGCGAGTGAGCAGAAGCGTTGAGTAGGAGTGGGCGACGGCGCCGAGCAACGTGGTGATGCTCCACAAGAGGATGCTGGCGGCAAGGATGGGGATGCGACGCACGCGGTCGACGAGCAGCCCGACGGGGATCACGGCGACGGCGCCGATCAGCAGGGCAACGGAGTTGAGCAGACCGATCTTGGTGTTGCCGATGTGCAGCGAGCGCTCGAGCTGGGGCGCGACGGCGCCGACGGTTGCGATCTGGGCGCTCGACAGCGCGAGCACCCCGGCGAACAGGGTGATCACGCGGGCTCGTGCGGGACCGCCCACGAACTGCACGACCTGACCGCGGAGCATGTGTCCAAGCCAACGCAGCCCGCGCATGAAGGCGAGCATGATGCGCTCAGGTGTGCGGAGATCGTTCAACTTGAAGCTCGCTGGACACTTTCGCAGCAACGCGGCACGACCGGCCGTCGTCCGGGGGCACCCGTACGGTTGCGGACATGGGCTGGCACACGGAGCGCCTGGCTGCGTTTGACATCGAGACGACAGGTGTGGATACGGAGCGCGATCGGATTGTGACCGCTGCGGTGAGCTTGGTTGGCGGGGGTCAACCGTCGCAGCATCGCGCGTGGCTTGTGAACCCTGGAATCGAGATACCGACGGGGGCGACGGCGGTACATGGCATCACCACCGAGCGGGCGCGAGCTGAGGGCGCCGCGGCGAGTGAGGCCGTTGCTGAGATCACTACGGCGCTGGCAGGTCAACTGCGCAGGGGAGTGCCGATCATCGCGTTCAATGCACGCTTCGATTTGACGATCCTGGACCGCGAGGCCCAGCGGTATGGACTGCGGCGACTGCTCGCGCTGGTGGGAGGCATGGACAACATGCTGGTGGTCGATCCGTACGTTCTCGACAAGCATGTCGACCGCTTTCGGCGTGGCAAGCGCACGTTGGGGGCAGTGTGCGAGCACTATCGCGTGCCGCTCGGGCGAGCCCATGAGGCAAACACGGACGCGCTGGCTGCAGCACGCGTGGCATACAGGCTGGGGGCTGAATTCGCGGAGCTGGGTGCAAGCGAGCTGAAAGTGCTCCATCGTGAACAGGTGGCGTGGGCAGCTGAGCAGGCTGCATCACTAGAGGACTACTTTCGCCAGCAGGGACGCAACGAGCCAATCGAGCGAGTATGGCCGGTTGTTCCGAGCAGTCTCCCGCGCGCGGCGTAGCCGTAGGAGCAGGCGCTTGGTGGCATCGTGTGCGCGCGGAACGCTGTGCAGCATTGCACTCGCTTACGATCAGGCCGGTGGACCGGGAGATCCTGACGGGAGCGACGATCCGCACGATGGACTCGCGCCAGCCGATCGTCGAGGCGGTGGGCATCGATGCGGGCGCGATCGCGGCGGTTGGGTCACTGCCACAGGTGCGAGCGGTAATGGGCGAGACGGCTCGCGTCGAGGACCTCGGCGGCGGTGTCCTGCTGCCTGGGTTCATCGACGCCCACCACCACCTCGCGTACGCGGCACTGGACTACGGCGGTCCCAGCCTGAGGCTGCCGGCGGGGAGCAGGTTGGATGATCTGCTCACGTTGATTGCGGACGCGGTGGCGGCAAAGCCGCCGGGGTGGGTGTATCTATGCGGATATGAGGTGGGTGACGTGCGCGAGCGTCGTGCCCCCCGAGCTGACGAGCTCGAGCAGTGCTGCCCGGGGCGACCGTTATTCGTGCAAGCGGCGAGCGGTCATGACGGCGCGTTGAACGAAGCTGGGCTGGACGCGATGGGATGGACTACCGGCTCGCAGGACCCAGCAAACGGGGTGATCGTGCGCGATCGTCGCGGGCGACCCACTGGGGTGGTGTCGGAGGCGGCGACGTTCATGGCAGAGGCGGCGTTCCGCGACCAGTTGCTGGCAGACGGACCGGAGGTATGGCTATCGGCCTGTGAAGCGCATGCCCATGACCTCCTGGCGCTGGGCATCACCCGCGTGGGCGATGCGGCGGTGGCTCCGTCGGTGGAGCGGCTGTACATCCGTGCGGCGCAGGAACAGCGCCTGCCAATCACTGTCCATGCGATGCCAGTGGCGTCGAGTTCGCTACTGCTGCCTCGCTTTGACGGGCCGACAACGGGAGCAGGCGTCGGGCGCGCACGGACCGGCCCGGCGAAGCTGTTCGTGGATGGCGGTCATCGCTGCGCGGTGTGCCTATCGGCGGGCCAGGCGGCGTGGGCGGCGGCGGCACTCGTGAGAAACGTGCTCGGCGGACACAGCCTCGCGGCGGTGCGGGCGGCTTCGCGCAGCGGCCGGCCGAAGCTCGGGCGTGATCTGCATCTGCATGCGGGGATGCGATTTTGGGAGCAGGACGCACTGGCTGGTGCGATCGAGCACGGCGCGCAACGGGGATTTCAGATCGCGCTGCATGCGATCGGCAACGAAGCGATCGATGTTGCACTAGGTGCGCTGGAGCGCAACGAGCGCTGGCTGGCAGCAGCGCCTGGGCTACCGCGCCTGGAGCACCTGGTGTTCGCTAACCCAGACCAACCGGCGCGGATCGCGGCTACGGGCGCGATTGCGGTCGTGCAGCCGGCGTTCATCGCAAGCGCCGGCGATGACATGCTGCTCACCCCCCTGCCCCCTTCGATCGCCACGATGCCGCTGCGCTCGTTGAGCGAGGCGGGCGTTGAGCTGGCTGGCAGCTCGGACTACCCGGTGACCCAGCCGGACGTGCTGGCGGCGATCAGCGCGGCGGTGACCCGCCGGACGGCCGCAGGCGCGACGCTGGCGGCTGAGGAGGCGGTGGACGTGGAGCTGATGCTCCACGCTTACACGCTGGGCGCGGCCCGTGCGCTTGGGTGCGAGCAGGAGGCAGGCTCGATCACCGAAGGCAAGCAGGCGGACCTGGTCCACCTGGCAGAGGACCCAGTCACCCACGATCCGCTCCTGCTGACTGAGATTGACGTGAAGGCGACATGGGTTGCGGGCAGCCATGCTTTCTGTTCGAGCCCGCCCCCCCGTGCCCATGGTGACTAAGGCTAGCTAGGCAATGTTATGATGAGCAGCATGGCCCGCGTGGGAATGCATGAAGCCAAGACGCATCTCTCCAGATTGGTGGAGCGTGCTGAAGCTGGTGAGGACGTAATCATCCAACGCAACGGCAAGCCCGCTGTGCGACTGGTGCCCGTTGTGGAGGAGCCGCGCTCGCTGGCCTCAGTGAGGGGTGCCTGGCGAGGACGCGTGCACATAGCTGAGGACTTCGACGTGCTGCCCGAGGACATCGCTGAGGCCTTCGGCGCCTGATGAGGCTGCTGGCTGATACCCACGCCGCGCTCTGGCTACTCGGGGAAGACAAGCGGTTAAGTTCACATGCCGACGAGCTACTGACCGATGCCACCAACGAGGTGCTGCTCAGTGCAGCGGTGGTGTGGGAGGTGGCAATCAAGCGATCGCTCGGAAAGCTCGACGCGCCGGATGGGTTTGCTCAGCAGTTATTGGATGGCGGAGCCGTGGCACTACCCATCAGCATCGACCATGCACGGGCAGTCCGCTCGCTGCCATGGCACCACCGCGACCCATTCGACCGCATGCTCGTGGCCCAAGCCGCCCTCGAGGAGGCTGTCGTCGTATCGAACGACAGCAGGCTGCGCAGCTACGACGTCAGCGTCGCCTGGTAGCTCTCGCACAAACCGCCTACCTGAACTGCTCGACATCATCCAACAGCTGGCGTAGCTCAGGAACTGCAGTCAGCCTCTCTCTCGTCACAACGTTCCTCCCTCCACGATGTACTGGTTATGGGCGTCGATAATGACCGTGCCGATGAGGCGCTCCTGGTTGCGGGCAGAAGCGACGCGGAGGCATTTGGGCGCTTCTACGGACGGCGCGTAGACGCCGTGCTCGCGTTCTTCCTGCGGCGCACAGGTGACCGCGAACTCGCCGCCGACCTGACCGCAGAGACGTTCGCGGCGGCACTATCCGCCCTACCGCGTTACAGCCCGCTGCGAAGCTCAGCGCTCGCGTGGCTGTTCACGATCGCACACCACAAGTTGGTCGACTCGATCCGCCGTGGGCAAGTCGAGGACCGCGCCCGCAAGCGCCTGGGCCTTGAGCCGCTGATATTCAGCGACGAGGACATCGAGCGCGTGGAGCAGCGGGCAGCAGCGGCGGAGGGAGGCGTAGCGCTGCTCGAGCTCGAGCAGCTGTCAGCAGCGCAGCGCGGCGCGATCGAAGGACGGGTGCTCCAAGAAACCGAATACGACGAGCTGGCCCGACGCCTGCAGTGCTCGGAGTCGGTGGTCCGCAAGCGCGTTAGCCGCGGGCTCGCTGAGCTGCGCACGAGATTGAAGGAGGCCTGACGATGGACGCGATGGATAGGTTCGGACAGGAGCTGGTGCTGGCCGGGAAGCGCCAACACGCGCGGCGACGGCTGCCAGCGATCTTCGGCACACGGTTCGCGCGTACATCGTCGCGCCGTCGCGTATCCCCCCATGTACGCGTGGCACTCATTGCGCTGGCGCTCGTGCTCGCCACCTCCGCGATCACGCTCGCGGCGAGCGGAGTGATCCTTACGGGCTCGCCAGTCGGCACAGCGCATGCCCCGATCGCCACCGCCGGTGAGGGCATCCCGGTGGTGGGCGGCGCACGGCTGCTGCCGCTGCGAGCGGCAGACCCCGCGGGCGGACTGCCGTGGGGAATGCGGATCATCCACACCACGCGCGGTCTCATCTGCGTGCAGATCGGCCGCGTCGATGGCAACCAGCTCGGACAGCTCGGCATCGACGGCGCGTTTCACAACGATGGGCGCTTCCACCCGCTGCCGGCAGACGCGCTCCCGGACACCCTGGGGAACGCGACGGGATGGATGGCCGGGAACTGCGCGAGCCCGGGAGACATCTACGCGGGCGACAGTGTGGGACTCGAGCTCAACGCGGCCACAAGCCCCGGCCCCGGCGCTGGGGTATCCGCGGACCGCCGCGAGCTCTCCTTTGGTCTGCTCGGAGTTCACGCGGTGAGCATCACCTACCGTGAAGGCTCGAAGACGCACACCCAGCCAGTGATCCCAGGTTTGGGCGCGTATTTGATCGTGCAGCGCTACACCAGCGGCAGACCACTGGGCAGTGTCAGCGAGACCGACGGCAGGGACGAACCCGGCAACTACAGCGGACCGGCCAGCCCGAATGGAGCGCTGACGGCGATCACCTACGACTACGCCGGACGGTCGTGCGTCGACCGGGGCAACCTGCGTATGGCCTCATGCGGACTCTCGGAAGTGCCGCCACCACGTCCGGCTGCGCTGCCGGTCGTGCACGAGCCGCTGCGTGCACACCTGGACATCCACAATCACGTAATCACCAGCGCGCAGATCAGCTTCCGCGCGCCTTACCCGGTCACCAACGCCGATGCGAACTACTCGGTGACGGCGCCGCTGTGCGGTCGCGGCGCGGCCGGGGGAAGCTCCAGCGCTGACGTCGCTCGCGGCGGGCTGGTGACCATATCCGTCGGGGACGTCTTCTCGAGGGCGTGCGGCCGAGCAGTGAAGTTCATCGTCCAATACGTCAGGTGGGCGGGCGGCCTGCCACAACCCACGCGCCTCGGCAGCGTCACGATCCACGAGCCACCCGGCTCGCACCCGATGCCCCTACCCAGACGCGTTGTCGAAATCGAACGACGCTCGGATCCGACAAGCAGCCTGCACGCAAAGGTCCATCTCACGCTCCTGCCCCAGTCCCGCGCAGCATGCAACGCTGCCTTCCTGCTTTACCCGTGCTACAAGGGCGTAGTCGGCTTCACGGCTCCCTACGCGGTCACGCCTCCCGCCGCCGGCTACTCCAGGAGCGTCGAATACTCCGTCGACGGATTCGCCGCATGCAAGGCCGGTGGCCGCCCCGAAACCAGCTGGGACCTGCGACCCAACATCAAGGCGCACGAAACAATCAGAACCACCTCGCTGGGGCCATTTGTGCTCACGCCGTCCTGCCTATCGAGCGAGGGGTTCAAGGTCACCTACCTGAACCTGCAGGGTCCCTCGGCTGGCGCACCGCACGAATCGGTCATCGTGGGAACCGTGACCCTGAGCAACGCCACACTTCCCAACGGGCGGACCCCGAAGCTGGCCATCCATCACTGAAGGCCCTCGCGGTCACAGAATCAGCGCTCGCGACACTCTTGTGGTGATGGATGATGCCGATGCCTTCGCAGATCTCTATCGGCGCGAGGGAGAACCTGTGTTGATCTTCCTCACGCGACGCACGTGGGACGGTGAGACGGCGCTCGAGTTGACCGCGGAGACCTTCGCCGTGGCGTTGCGCTCGTGGCGCAAGCTGCGAGCGCTTGCCCCTGAGCAACAGCGCGCTTGGCTGTTCACCGTCGCACGACGCCAGCTCGGACGCTACCTACGCCGCGCGAGCGTCGAGCGCAAGGCCGTGCAGCGGCTCGGCATGCAGATTCCGGCAGTCGATCACGACGATCTACGGCTGATCGAGCACAGGGCCGGCTTGCCTGAGCTGCGCCGCACGCTCGAGCAGGAGCTCGCCAGGCTGAGCCCAGCACAGCGAGACGCGCTGCAGCTCCGGGTGGTCGAGGAGCGCAGCTATGAGGAGATCGCGCTCCAGCTGGGGATCTCACAGCAGACCGTGCGCGCTCGAGTATCGCGGGGGCTGCGCGCGCTCGCCCATGCTCTCGAGCCGTATCACGCATCCCGGGAGGGTTGTGTGGTTGACCACGACACCGCAGCGGAGGGGGCGTGATGGGCGAGCGTCCGAAGGCTCTCCAGGAGCTTGGCGAAGAGCTTGACCGCATTGCCGGGGCCACGCTTGGCGACGGTTCTCGTCGTGTGCTCAGACGAGCACCGGTGGGACGTCTGAGCGTGGCAACGGTTTGCGTGCTGGCGCTGCTTGTAGCGGCCGCCGCGGCCGCCGCCGTGCTGCTGATCCAGCAGGGCTCACCGCTACCGGCGCCCCACCCACAAGATCTGCGCGCGAGTGGCATTCCGCTGCCGAGCAGCGCGCGTCTGGCGGGGCTCGACGCACCTGACCCGGAAAGCTCGAGCCCGCCGTGGGACCTGCGCCTATCGCGAACGAGCATTGGCGAGACGTGCACCGCAGTCGGCCAGGTGTATGACGGACGCTTCGGCATCGTCGGGCTGGACCACGTCTTCAGGGCACTTCCGCTCGGCTCGGTGGACAGCTGTGGCATCGACAGCGGCGCCGGGCCGGTGCTGGTGGGAGCCAAGAGCTTCGTCGGCTACAAACCCAGTGAAGCCCGCACAGTGGTGAGCGGGGTTGTGGGCAGGGGCGCGCGCTCGGTGGTTGTCTACGCCACAGGCACGCGACGGCAGCTGAAGCTGGGACCGCAGGGCAGCTTCATCACGGTGTATGCGGGCGAGGCCGAAGAAGTGCGCCCGCGCGTGGTGATCGTGACCCGCGACGGCCGCACCCATACGGTCGCGCTTGAGCAGTCCGACGCGTTTGAAGTGGCCGACCCTGAAAATGGCGCCGCATGGGCCGCCAGCACCGAACCCGATATCGAACCAAACGCATTTCCGGACGAGGACTGCGTACAGGTCACCCGCCAACCGAGCCAGACTGAATCGAGCCGCTTCCAGCTGCCGCTGACGCCACAGATCTGCGGTCGTCTCAGCACGAGCCCGCTGTTCGTGCAGATGCGGCGCTTTGTCCCCGGAGAAAACGGGGCGCCGTTCCCCTGGGGCAACTCGCCGTCGCGGACGATCGTCTATGGCATCGCAACCCCGCGCGTGGACAGCCTCGAGCTAACCGGCGCGGGCATTGCACAGACGCTGGCGATCGACCATCGCGGTGGCGCCTTCATGGCCGTGCTCAGCGGACACGTCGATCCCCGCTCGCTGACGCTCACAGCCAAGCTGGCCGATGGGTCCACCCGCACCTACCGGCAGCCAACGGGCCTCTTGGCATACCCGAGCAACGAGCCAATCGGCGTACAGACGGTTCCCGCCTACCGTTCGCCGGTCGCGCCCAAAGCCACGTTGCCGCCGCCGCTCGAGTTCCCGATCGCCTCCACCACCAGAGAAACGCTCCGCGCCGCCGATCCCGCAGGTGGACCCGAGTGGGTGCTGCGCAGCTGGCAAGGAGCAGCCAACACGAGCGTCAAGGGCGTAGGCGACGAACGCTTCTGGTGCGCCCAACTGGGGGTGATGTGGCACGGCAAGCTGGTCGAACCGAGCGCAACGCCATCCGTTCGCAGCGGCCCGCTGACGGTTGAAGGCGGCCGCTGCAACCCCGCCAAGGACCTCGTCCGCATGCGCTACATGCTCGCGCTCGAAAGCTTCCTCGACGACCCCTACCAATACACACCCCATCCGGCGCGCACTGTCCTCAGCGGCATGCTCCCCCCCGGCGCGCGCGATCCCGTGCTGCTTGGCGTGGGGCCTGCCCGGGCG
>DATBYJ010000041.1:0-4964 GCA_036513795.1 Solirubrobacteraceae bacterium
AAACCGCCACGAGCAGGCGATCGAAGCGAGCGTCGACGGCACTCGGGGTGATGTGAAAGCGGCCCGCGGCGCGACTGCCGCGCAGTACCTTTCCCGGCCCGCCGTCAACGAACCACGCGAGCAGGGCAAAGCCCGCGATCACCGCGAGTACGCCCACCAGACGCCAAAACAGCAAGCGGAGCACCGCCTCCTACTCCGACTGGCTACCGCGCGCGGGACACCCGCCTTAGGGTGTATCGCACTCGGAAACCAGACCAACAAGGCGACCACCGACTTGACCAGCAGTCCAGTCGTGGTCTCCTTAGACGAAGCGCGCTTCGCTTCGCCTCACATGCCCTCAGCGCGGCCGGGTCGCTCGCTCCACCTGCGCGCCCCGCGCCGTCAGATGCCAGGCGTTTGCGGCGCCCTTCTCCTGCCCCTCCCCCAGGTTCTCCACCAGCTTCAACCGCGCCAGGCGGTTCAGCAGCTTTGAGATCTGGCCTTGGTCGACAATGCCTGAGCCTTCCGCAATCTCGCGGTTGCTGGCTCCGGGGTGCTCAGCGATCACCATCAAGACACGCACCGTCCGATAAGTGAGGCGCATGTTCAGACCTTCCAGCGGATCCTTGTGGCGAGCCAGCGCCCTTGAGCGCCCCTCGGTGGGGACCTCCATCGGCGGCCTGCTCAATTCTCTACCCGCTGCTCTGGCCCCGAGATACGGGAGCACGATCATGCTCATCAACGAGCCAAGCAGATCGGTTAGCCGCTCATCGCCGTGCTCGAGCACACGTGTGTGCAGGACCGCGAAGATCGCTCCCACGACGCCTTCCGCCGTTACCTCAGGCGGTTCGCGGATGGCGTGAGTGACGGTCCGCCCCCTGTCGATCACCTCGGCCAGTTCGTCTAGCACCGTCGCGCGCCGGTCCAAGACACGCTCGCCCGCACCGAGCGCCTCCACGACGCAGAGCTTGGCAAGCCCTGGCTCTTCGTCCATGAACAGCAGCAGCCGCGCCAGCGCCGCACGTACGCCGTCGCGCCAGCTTGTCTCCCGCTCATATGCCTCCTGCGCAATCAGCCTCGCCTGTGTCAGCGCCTGCTCGAATGCCGCCAGGAAGCAGTCCTCGCGATCGGCAAACACGTCATAGAAGGTCTTGCGCGATACCCGCGCGCGGCTGATCACCTGGGCCACGGTCATCCGCGCATAACCAACGTCCTCGACCGCCTCGACAGCAGCTGCCAGCATGCGACTTCGCTGTATCTGCGTCACCTGCCCGCGCGGCAGACCTCCCGGCCCTGGCCGCAATCGCGGTGTTGCCGTCCGTGTCTTGTACATAAGAGTCATGTCTTCCCGCCTAGTCGTCTGTTTCGCCAGTAGTAGTGAACACCCGAGTCCGTTCGAGCCAAGGCGCCCGGTGGGACTCCGCTTGCGAGCAGGCTTCAGCCTGCTCGTGCGTATATAGGAGATTCACGGGTCTAGACGCTTAAGTCGAGACGCGTCTCTGACTTTTTTTCCCGTTGGTTCGAACAATCCTCCGTAGGTTCATCGAGGGTTGACCCCGGCGAGCCGCCTCACACACTACTCTGAAGGACGCAACAGAGTCCACTATCCAGAAATGCTCCAATGTAGTGCCGATATTACTCTGGTCGTAGGACGTCATGCGGCGACGCTGTCTGTGGGGCGCCGCAGCCCCGCATAGACGCGAGGCACCACCTCGGGCCATCGGACCGCGCCACTAGCGGCCGCCAGCCATGAAACGAGCGCCACGGAGGGGGCAAAAGGCCTCCGCGGACAAAAGCCAAAAGCGATACCGCTACCGGGATTCGAACCCGGGTTTCCGCCATGAGAGGGCGGCGTCCTAGTCCCCTGGACGATAGCGGCGCAAAACGACTGCCCCGAGGCTAGCAAAGCATCCGCCGAGCATGCCACACGACGAAGCACAATCGAGCAGGATTTCATCTGACCCGCCAATTGCTTGCATCTGCGCTATCTTCGCATCCCACGCGGATGTGGCGGAATTGGTAGACGCGCACGGTTCAGGTCCGTGTCCGGGAAACCGGGTGGAGGTTCGAGTCCTCTCATCCGCATCGAAAAGCCTGCGAATCTGGAGACGAGGACCGCCGGCCGACTAATCAGCCGCTGCCGCGGGAACAGCCTTGGGCGGCTCGATCATGATGCCATCTCTGAAATCCGGGGCAGTCACTATCTCTCGTCATCGCGCCGGAAGCCCAGTCGTGCCGATATGCCGGCGGCTGTGGCAATCAGATGCGGGCTCAGCGAAACCACCAGCTCATCGACAGTGATCATCGAGCGCAACCCGACCAGGCCCACCGCGGCTATGACCTCGCCGCCGCTGGAACGAACCGGAGCCGCGATCGCCTGGACCTCCGCGGCAAGCTCTTCGTCATCTACCGCCAAACCTTCCTCGCTGATCTGCCCTAGCTCGGCCTTCAGCGCCTTTTTGGAGACGATCGCGTTGGGACCGCCCTTGGCCAGCTTCAAAGACGCGATCAGAGCCTCCTGCTCGGCATCCGGCAGGTATGCCAGCAGCAGCTTGCCAAGCGCGGTGCAGGAGGCCGGTAGCCGGGATCCCACGTGCAGGGCAAAATCGATCTTGGATTGGCCCGGACGCAATCCGCGCACACGATCGACATACAAAATCTCGCTGCCATCTAGAATCGCCAGGTTGACCGTGAACCTCGTTTCCTGGCGCAACTCCTCCAGATCGGGACGGGCGTACTCGCGCAGGCTCATCGAGTTCAGCGCCGACATGCCGAGGTCGGTCACGCGCAGGCCGAGGCGGTACTTGCGCGAGCCGCCCTGCTCGAGGTAGCCCAGCTCGAGCAGCGTGATCATGTAGCGGTGGGTAGTCGAGCGGCTCATGCCGAGCTCGTCGGCGATGTCCGCGATGCCCCTCACCGGACGTTGGGGGGTGAAGCACGTGAGGATCGCCAGGCCGCGCTCGAGCGACTGCGAGTAGCGCGGCTCACGCAGGCGCGGGACCAGGCGTCCGCCCTCCACACCCTCGCTTTGATCCAACTTTTTGGACTTCGACTTCGTCGATGGCATATGCGGTCCCTCAGCTGCTGGACTAACGGATGTTAGGGAGCTAGACTAACAAACGTTAGTTTGCATGCCCAACCCATGATGGCTACGCTGAGACCCGGCGCCATGAGTGGGAGCGGGACTATGAGCGGGGAGCGTAGGACTGAAGCGCGCATCCTGGAGGTCGCCAGCCGGCTCTTCTACGAACGTGGCTACAAGGCCACGACCATGCGCGCTCTCGCCAAGGGGGTTGGGATCGAGGCGTCGAGCCTCTACCACCACTTCTCCGACAAGCAGGCGATCCTCGTGCGCATCTGCCTGGACGGGATGCAGGGGTTCTACCAGGAAGCGCTGGAGCGGATCGAGGGAGTGGATGATGTTCGCGAGCGTCTGCGCGCGCTGATCGTATGGCAGGTCGTCGCCGAAGCGCGCTATCCGTATGCGGGGCGGGTCGCTGACGAACAGATGCACGCCCTCAATCCGAAGAGCCGCAAGCAGCTGATCGCGCTGCGCGAGGACTTCGAAGCGCTAATCGACGATCTGCTCGGCGAGGGCCAGACGCAGGGCATCTGGCACCTTTCACACCCGCGCGTGATCCGGCTCGGGCTGATCGGCATGTGCAAGGTCGAACACTGGTATGACAAAAAAGGCGCGCTCACCGCCGAGCAAATCGGGGAGATCTACGCGACATTCATCCTGCAGGCATTGGCCTACAGCCGCTAGCCATACTGAGCCGAAGCGCCCGCGAGCATCTCGAGCGCTCGTTCGCCCAGGAGCACCCTGTCGATCTTCTCGTTTCGCAGCGTCGGCAGCCGCTCGATGATCGTGATCGTCTTCGGCACCTTGTAGTTGGCCAAACGCTCAGAGCAGTAGGAGCGCAGCTCCTGAAGGTCGACCGACCCGTTGTCCACCCGCTCCACAAAGGCGTGCCCGACCGCCTGGAAGACCTCGTCGGGCACGCTTACCACCGCCACCGCGCGGACCGCAGGGTGGCCTTCGAGGACCACCTCTATCTCTTGTGGATAGATGTTGTACCCGCCGGACTTGTACGTATGGTCTGCGCGGCCAAGAAAGTCAAACGTTCCGTCATCGCGTTCGCAGAGGACGTCACCCGTGCGAAACCAACCGTCATCGCTGAATGCCGCGGCTGTCGCCTCTGGGCGGTTCAGGTAACCGAGGAACACCGTCGAGCTGCGCACCTCGAGCAGACCGGTGCTCTCCCTGGGGAGGAGCTCGCCGTCGGTCGAGACCAGACGGGTGAGGACGCCGTCGAGCGGCTTGCCGACGTTATGTTCGCAGAGGACCTCCGGGAGCGCGTCGGGGTCGGTGAACATGATCGCGTCTGAGGTCTCGGTCATCCCGTAGCCGCTGAAGGCCCTCGGCGCGACAGACAAGTACCGGTCGAGCAGCTCACGCGGAGGTACGCCGCCGCCGTACCCGACAAGCCGCAACGAGGAGAGATCGTACTGGTCTTGCAGTGGCGCGCACTTGACCCACTGTGTCAGTTCGCCGGGCCACACGGTGATGCGCTCGCGCTCGATACACCGCAGCAACTCATCCGGATCGAAACGATTCATAAACACGACGGTGCCGCCGCCCATCAGTGACACGAAGCTGGGTGCTAGCCCCGCGACGTGGTCGACCGGCAAATCGCTGATCATGCGGATCGGTCCTGTCCCGAGGTACGACAGCCAGTGCTCATATGCCCGCAGCTGGCCGTGGCGGCTGAGCATTGCCCCCTTTGGCTGCCCCGTGCTACCCGAGGTGTAGACGATGCAGCTCACGCTCCCGGGTCCTACCGCGCGGGCCGCCTGAGAGAGCTCCTCGACTTGCACGTCGCGCGTGCTCAGAGTCTCGTAGAAGCGAGGGGCTGGCTGCTCGCTACCGATGATCACGGGCGCCGCCGGCAGCTCGTTGCGCCGCGCGAGCTCCCGTAGATCCT
>DATBYJ010000042.1:0-9527 GCA_036513795.1 Solirubrobacteraceae bacterium
CGCCTCGTCTCTCGATAAGTCGATGGGCGCGCGAGTGTCGCGACAGCCGGTGGCGAGGCGTGCTGCCTGAGCGTGCACTCGGAGTCGAGACTCACTCAACTCAGGGGATAAGCTAGCCTTCCGATAAGCTGAACCATTCACAATACCCTGCTGCGGGCGTGTAGCGTGCAGGCGACGCTCGAAGCTAGGAGACGCTGTGCGCCGACTCTTCTTCGCCGCCCTGATTGCCACGACGTTCTTCCTGATCACCACTGCAGAGTCGTGCGACGGAGGGAAGACGGCTGCAGAGCAGGCGGCCGAGTGGGTTTCCAAGTGGAAAGATGATCGTCCGATTCACGTCGGGTATCCCTCCAAGTTCCGCATTCCGCCACCGCCGGTCATCAAGCTGGGGGCGCAGGCATCGAGGACCAGAAACGACCTCGCTGAGGCCTCGCGTCCGTTTGAGGCACTTCGCGAGCTGGCTTATAAAGACACCTCCGAGCATGCGGGCGAGTACACGAAGGAGGTCATGTGCAGCTGGTTCAGCTGGTATGTCGAGGACCCGATGCACACCGTTCCCGACGAAGCGACCTTCCTGGAGATCTTCTTGAAGGCGGGAGTCGAGGTCACTCTCAGGACGCCGCCGTCGCAGCAGGTGGAGGAGGCGTCTGCTCTATTCCGAAACGCGATCCTTCGTGCGAAGGGGAATAGCAGTGAAGCCGCCCGCAACGAGGCGATCGCCGCAGCCTGCTCGGTTCCGCTGCCAGGGTGACGCCGTGGGAGATAGCCATGCGCACATGTGGTTCAGTCGGTGCAGAGCATGTTCCGGAATGGGCGGGGGTCGGTTCTTGTGCGCCAATCCATCGATAGAGGCGTCCGCGGTGAGAGCGCGGTGACAGTGACGGTCGGCGATTCCGGGGCAAGCCCGATGACCGTCGACTACGGTGGCGTCTGAGATGACCCGGCACGTCCTGATCCGCGAGGGGAACAAGCCGGGTAGCATCGTGGCCGAGGCAGAGCTGCCGACCGAGGCCGAACTCCATGACGCTCTGACGCGCTATCCGGAGCTTATCCCGCTTTCGGATATCGGCATGGGGACAGGCGTCGTGATCGGCCGTGAGTCGTCGCTGGCTGCCGGGTATGCAGATCTCGTGCTCGTCGACGACGGTGGACAGCTCTGCATTGTTGAGGTCAAGAACGCAGGGAACCCTGACACCAGACGCGTTGTGGCGCAGTTGCTCGACTATGCAGCCTCGCTGTGGGGGGCGACGGTTGACGAGCTCACTTCTCGGATTCTTCATCCGTATCTCGAACACGCTGGAAGCTCGGAGCCACCGTCCGACATCGGCGAGTTCGTCGCACGAGCTGCAGCGGGCGACGACGCCACCCCTGAGCAGGCGTCTGCGATCAGCGGCGGACTCGCCAATAACCTCGCAACCGGCGATTTCGCTCTCGTTGTCGCTGCTCCGCAAATCCCGTCGGGCGTCCAGCGAGTGATCGAGTATCTCAACGCTCGCGGCCAGCGCCTCTACGGCCTCGAGGTCAGCTACTTCAAGGACCAGGTTGAATGCTTCGTGCCCCGCTTGGTGGTACGTCCGCTCGTTTCGGACCCTGCAGGAGCGGGTTCTCGAACGGCGGGAATCGACCGCGAGACGTTTCTCGCGAGTGTCGCCGACGCGCACGAGGCCACGGTGTCCGAGTTGCTCAACGAATGCGACGCTGCCGGAGCCGACCTGTCCTGGAACAAATCGGGACCGAGCATCTTCGTCACGCGCGGTCAGCGACGTCAGGTCGGGTATATCGAGACGACTCGCCTCGGGATCGTGCTCGCGACTCCGAGCGGGTTTCCGGCTGCACCATTCGACGACGCGCGCCGGGAGTTGTCCGAGGCGGGGCTCGGCACGGAAACATCTTCCGGGTGGTACCGCTCGATCTCGCTAAACGACCCACGGCTCGAGGAGGCGACTCGCACTTTGCTCGACCTCATATCAGCGCTGGTGCCGGCGGTCAGCTGGATTGATCTGGCCGAGCCGGTCGAGCACTCGTTCACGCGCAACGACTTCAACGTCTGGGAGGCGCACATACCCGGTCTAACCGACTTCCACGGCAAGACGCTGCGGGCGATTCTGAGGCATGAGCCGAGCGGCGCGTCCGCGACGGCGAACCTGGCGCCGCTCGCGGGCGGGCAGCCTGGCTGGAGACCCGTCTTCCTTCCAGCGAGCGGACGTGAGGCGGTCTGGACCGGAGCGACACTCGGCGATCCGTTCACTGTGGAGGTCAGTGCGTCCGATTGATTAACTGCCGAAGGCGCAGAGAGTCATCGCGCATGACCTCCGGATACCTGTCTCATGGTAATTGTAGGTCGGCTCTCCAACCCAAGTGGGCCGCTCAAGACACTGCTGGATCAGGGCCGGTGGGAAGTAGCGGACGCCCATGACCTGATTTCGCCGCCTGGTCAGAACGTGGGGGGACGGCATCGTCGCGCCGGTTGGGTCGTTCGGGCGATCGAGCAAGTGCTGACGGAGTATGGCGAGCCCATGCAAGCCAAGGCTGTACACGAGGCGGTCGAGGCACTACTCGGGCAAGCCGTCTCATGGAGTTCGATCAAGGGTGCGCTGGCCGATCACGTCGCAGGGTCGTCGCCACGCTTTGTGCGTGTGAGGAGGGGGCGGTATCGGCTGGCCCAGTAGACAAGCCTGCCCAGCGGTGCCGGCCGGAAAGAGCGAAGGGAGCCTAGGAGCGCGACTCCTAATGCGCCTTGCGCAGGATGTCGGCGAGTTGACCAAGGAGGCTCAAGTCGCCACTCGTCAGCGCCGCAGGTGAGTCCCTCTTCTCAGGCAAGCCCTTCTCGCCAACGAAGATCCGCTCGATGAACGCCTCGCGGACCGTCCGCTCCTTCTCCTCATCGCGCAGAGCCTCGGTGAACGGCCCAAATGCCGTTAGCTCAAGCTCCAGGCGACGTGCTCTGACCTCGCGTTCCCGGTGCTCGGCGGACTGTTTGGCCGCGTAGCCGGCCAGCCCGGCCAACACCAGCACTACCGCGACCTTTGCGGCGATTAGCGAGGTCTTGGCTTCCACTGCCACCGCATACACGACGCCAAAAATGGCGACACCCGTCGCGAGCAGGCCGAACAGGACGGCCCGCCAGCGCCACTTATCGCCTTCCGTCTTCTGGGCGTTGGCCTCCTTTCCGAAGCCCCCCGACGTTGTGGAGGTCGTGACCAGGTCGACAAGGGCTGCGACCCGCGCGCGGCTCCTCTCCAGCCCGTCTATAGCCTCCTGGGAGCGCTGCTCCAGGTCGGCCGTTAGCCTCCCCACGGCATCTCGTGCTTCGGCCGTTCGCTCGGCCTGTGCCGCCTGAAACATCTCAGCTTGCTCGCCTCTGAGCCTGAGACCCTCCTCGCGCTCGGTCTCAAGGTTCGACTCGTAACCTTGCAAGCGGCTCTCAAAGCCCGTGCGGATCTCACCAATCGTGGCGTTGAGCTCCTCGATCCGGGCCTCCGCGACAGACCTCATTTCGGCGTCGATCCCCTCCAGGCGGTCACGACTGCTCTCCACCTGCTGCTCCAGGGCATGCGCTTTCGTGTCGAGGTTCCCCAGCCTCGCCTGTATGGACCGCTGGAACGTCTTCGCCGTATCCTTTGCGCGCTGCTCGAAGTCGCGACCGTGGGCGACCGGCAGCCGGCCGAGCTGGTCGAGAAGCCGCTCCAGCCACGGCTCGAACCCGAGAGCGATCGCTTCGGGCGAGTCGACTAGCTCGTTTAGCGTCGCCTGCAGGCTGCTCCCCGCGGAGTCGGACACCAACGCGCCATCGCTACCGGCGATCACCAACTGTGCGTAAACCAGGACCTCGACGAGACGCTCTCGCGATTCCGCGTCGGGCCACATCTGTCCAAGCTGGCCCGACTGCTGTAGGGCGCGCGCGGCAACCTCTTGAAGCCCTTCCATCTTGTCGTCGTAGGCAGCCACGACCGAAGTAAGTTAGACCTGCCGCCGGACGCCAAGGCAACATATCCATCCCGCATTTGCGTGTCCAACGCATTGCTGCCGCGAGACGTCCGACGACGACACGAACCTACGTCGATGCAGTGGGCTGACCCTCTCCTACGCGACATGAACGAGAAGCTTTCGCAGCTCGGGCTGAAGGAGTGCCCCGTCTGCGACTCCGAGACCGCCATGCGGGTGGATTCGCGGCCCGTAATCGTGTCCGTCGGTGGCGTCGCGTGGAGCGATCGCCCTGGCGCGCACGACAGCGAGACGAACATCGACTACCTGCTCCGCATCGAGTGCAGCTTGTGCGGCTACAACATGATGTTCAACAGCCAGCGCTTCATCACCGGGGACACTCCGGCGCTGGTGCCAGCCAAACCCGCCTAGTAGCCCCGCAGGACGCCCGACAGCCAACCGCCCGCCATCGGCGCAATGATTCGTCCGGTGCTGCTCGCCGAGCTGACAACGTTGCAAGAAGTCGGGATCGCGGTGGGGGCCATAACTGCCGTCGGGCTCTTGATCCTTGCAGCGGTCAACGTCTGGCTCTCGATCACGAACGAGCGAAAGCGCACGCAGCCGGTCGTGATGGCGCACGAGGTCGGGAGTCGGCACCTGGCACATGACCTGCGCTTTGGCAGTCCAACAGGCGAGGGCTACTTCGTTGTCGATCTTCGGCTGACCAATCATGGCGAGGGCACGGCTTTCAACGTCAGGTTTGGCGTTGAGTTCCAGGGCGTGCGAGTCCCTTACAAGCACGAACCAAGCCACCACCATGCAGGCAGCGTGTATCGAGTGCTCGGTGCGGGAGAGCGATTGCCTTTGGCGGAGGGCACCAGTTGGCCTCTGAGGGTGGATGCACTCATCTTGATGAGCAAGCGCAGCAGCCCGGACCCAACGCGGGTGTTCTGGGCGCGGTACGAGAACGCGCAGGGCAAGGTCTGGGAGACTAGGAACCCCGGTGATCCGTCGAAGCTACTCGGCATCAAGCGGATACGAGCGCGACGGCTCCGCGAGTGGTTCGAGCAGCATCGACGCCTGAGGGCCACGCGAGCCGGGGGCGAGGCGGAGCAAACTGCGCTAGCGGAACTACTAGGGCAGGAGCCAGGTACCTAGTCCAAGAGACCGGGGGCCGGAGGCGCGCAGGCGAGCGAGGACTAGCTACGTCAGCAGCCGCACGATGTAGTAGATGATGAGCCCAGCCAGAACATTTCCGGCTACGTTGAGTGCGAGCTGTTCGGCTCGGGAGTGCTTGTCGTCGTCTCGGTGCATTCGGTACCTGCCGTAGTTCGGCTATGTCAGTTCCGACCCTCAACGGGAGAGGGTGGCCTAACGCTCTGCTCCTACCGCCTGGAATCCCCGAACGTCAGTGACGGGAACTACTTCCAATCGGCCGACTCGCTCTGCGAACCGCATCGAGAAAACTAGCTGGAAGGTCGGTCGTTCCCGGTACTGACCAGCGTTGTCGATGCTGCATTGGTGTGGGGCTACGACCATGCGCGGACTTGGCCCCAGTTCTGGGCAGCCAAGCCCCCGCCCGGCCCCTTGCGCCCTTCTGCGAGGCGGCGATCAAGCTGGCTCGTTAGGCTAATGCCCTAAGAACGCTTCGCTGAACCCCGTTGCCTAGTCCTGCGCGATATCCCATTTGCCGGATTGATCGCCAGCGAAGGCTTATCCGGGTGCTATACGCTCGCTCATCTCGTCGTAGGAGGCATTCGCCCAACATGCTTAGTCGCTCATCGCTACGCACCTTTGGCCTGCTCGCTTTCGTTGCGGCAGCGCTTCAGCCTGGCATCGCCTTGGCTTCTCGCCCGACTGTGCAGTTCCGCTTCGTTCACGAAAGTGTCGAAATGGGAGAACCGGCAGCTATCACGTATCGAGCACAGCATGTTCCCGGTGGAAGTAGGCTGGTCTTTCAGCGACAGGTGGGAACAGCTCAAGTCTGGCGCACGATCCTGGCGCTGAGCCCTCACGCGACGACGGCCAATCTCCCGCCAGTCAGCCAAGGGCAACATACGCTCCGGCTAGCCTTGATTAGCCGCGGTGGGCGCTCGATCGCCACTGTTGTGCACAGTCTGAAGGTTTACGGCCCTGTCCCGCTAGCGACGCTGCTAGGTGAGCGCACCGAAACGGTGGATATTGGCGGCACGCTCTTTCGTTACGTGGCTGGTCTTAGCGGCTTTTTTAGAGGATACATTGGCTCACAGTGCGGTGATGTTGCTAGCCCCAATTGCGAAGTGTTTAAGCTTGTCGGCTCGACGTGTCGGTCGTTGGCTCTCCAAGTTGCCACTCAAACTGACGCCAACGATGCGACGCCACCTAGTGTCACTATCGCCAGCGAACGCGCCGACCCGGTAAACATTCAGGTCCCGCTAAACGCAAGCACCGAAGTTCACGCAGCAATCGTCGGGGACGTAGAGGTGACGTATGCCCTGCAGGGAGCTAGAGGGGGTCTGTACTTCAACGGTTCTGCCAATTGCTACACGCCAAACGGGAAGTCCCGATAGCTTTACGAGGTAGCTGGCAGGCAACGTTTGAGGTCGGCCACATCTCCTCGGTTCCGAATGCCGGGAGGTCCGCGCCGATCGGGCTTCGGGCGTGAGCCGGCCAGCGGCCCGAGCTTGCGTGCCTCGAATCGACAATGGCTTCGTAGAGCGGCGACTACTAAAGATCGCGTCGTCGGAGATCCGTCCGAAGACAACAAGCCGCATCCTTCGGATAGCGCTCGTTATCGGCATGCAGGCCCATCGGGGATGCATGCCGAATAGATACCGGGCGGATTCGAGAAGTCGAAAACGGTAGTCCGCAACTCTGGGCTAATCAGCGACTCTATGCCGGTAGGAACATCGGCTCCAATCTGCGGTACAGAGCGGATGAGAAGCAATCAAAGCGACATTAAGAGTCCTAAACAGCGGTTCTTTGGGCCGCATGCCTTCGACGCCAGTGGGCGAAGTCCTGCTCGTCTTTGGCATACTCAGCACGAAGAATCGGAATTGGCGCACATAGAGATGCGCCCATGAGCTCGGGAGTGGTCCAATGACAAGCATCGGGTTTGGTGGAGGGGAGGTCATCCAAGTAGATCTGAAGCTCAGCGAAGTGCGCGAGCTTCTTCAGGCTGGGTTGGCGGAGCGCCAACTCGTGGAGTTCGAGGCGATCAACGGGCAGACCGTTGTCATCAACCCCGAGCAGGTCAAGGTGTTGCAGAACTCGGGTGATCCTGAGAAGTTCCCTCCGGCCGCACCTGAGCCGGATCACGCCGCCCTCTCTCAGCACTAGACCCATCCTCGTCGGCGTCCGCGCCTGACGAGTTGAGTCCGGCCTGCTCCTTGGGCGGCATATGGCCGGCAACCGGCGGCATAATGCCCTGCTTCGGTGGGGCACGGCCCTCAACGAGAGACTTGCTCACCGACAGCCTGGTGACCTTCGTCGTCTTGACGGTCGTCTTGACGTGGCCGCGCGGAATCTCGCCGTCCACCCGGAGGCGCTTCTTCGACGCTTCGACTTTGAAGCCTTTCGTGATTGCCCCGACGAAGGCCGCAAGCATCAGCGCGATGCCGCCGAGGAGGGCAATGATTTTCAGAGCTTCATTGCTTGTGACAAGGAACGCAGCGGCGACGAGGCCGCCACCCCCGAAGAAGGGCACCGCACACATGACGATTCGCTGACCGTCGAGCCTTTCAGGCTTGACCGTCTCCCTCGTTTCCTCTTCTTCGATGACCTCCGGAGCCGTGTCCGGCAGGTCGTCTCGCCACCTCTCCATTTGGAGCACATTTTAGACCTGGCCCCGTGGACAATCCCCGCGTGCACCCTCCTCGCGCAGCAATTCCCGCTGCACTTCGCGGTTAAACCGTCGCTAAGGCCAGTAGGAGACGCTTGTTGACCCCTCGCCGAGAATCGCGCGGGCCAAGAAAACTAACGGTCCTGGTCATAAGAAGGTAAGTATTGTTTCTAACCCCCCATACCAGATGGGTCGGCGGAACCTCACGCGGTTTCGGTGAGTTGTCTCCAAATCTGGGCCTTAAGTCCTAACGACTGTTGCAGCTCGCAGAACCTCGAGCTTTGAGGATCGGGCTGCGACGGGGCTCAGAACGTGGGCTCTACAGACCCGCGGGATGACTTCGCTTTATCGCGCGAAATACCTATGGGGCGGGGGAGGCGCTCCATTGGGGTAGCCCTCTTGGGTCGATAAGGCTAGAACTGCGCCGTTTCTAAAGCTTTATTGCTCGATGTGTCGAATGAGAGCCCGTCACGGCCTAGAAAACGGACATAGATCGAGAGGGCAATATAGTTCTTGTAGACAGTTGTCTGTAACATTCGTGGAGACGATCTGTAAATAGCCGATCCCTGGAGCATGGAGAAATGACACCCGCCCTACCGTTCGTCGGCGCGTTCGCGCTGGTCGCGCTTGGTTTGGTCGGTCTGCACCTACCGGGCAAAAGTCCCGGCTCGTGGAGCCTGCATATCAAGGCGTCGCTTTGGCCGCCGTCTTTCGAGTTCAAGGTCAAGCAGCACTCAAGCTAGGAGCGTGCTCGATCCCTTCAGCGGGGCCGGGACGCTCCGTTTGGGCCTTCCCTATGGCTTGCGCTTGCGCAACTCCGCGATCGCCTCATCCAGCCGCTTGAAGCCGGCGCGCATGTCGCGGCGGAGCTGCTGTAGCTCGCTGAGCACCTGGCCCTCGAACGAGGCACCGCCGACGTCTCGACCGGCGAGCTTGAACAGGTCAGCCACGTCTACGTCCAGCAGCTCCGCCAGCTTGGCGATGACCTCATCGTTCGGCGGGCCGTGATCGCCGTTCTCCAGCCGGGACAGGTTGCCGGGACTCATCGGTATGCCCTCGGCGACCTGGCGCTGCGTCAGCTTCTTATTGCGGCGGGCAGCACGGATACGCGCCCCGAAGGCATGGGCTCGTTCAGCTTGGCTCTCTGGACGACGGATCGGCATTCCCCACGGACTACACCCGCCGTCAGTTCAATCCCTTGATACAGTTGCGCATTCTGCGCCATGCTCGCTAATGTACACGCCGGGCGATGCCCAAGAGCTTACGGGCGGTGCCTCCCCACGAGCACCGCCCGTAGGTGCTGACCAGCGGAGATCGCGCACATCAACAACAAGGGGGAACGGCCCGCACGCGCGTGCGGGCCGTCCTCGCTCGACCAGGGGGTAAGACGACGATGCAGGCTGCACCGACAGACGCGCATTCGAGGCGACTGCGCAGGCTCTCCCACGCCCTGGCGGTAGCGCCGCTCTTGGCGATCTCCATAGCGGCAGCGGTCCTCATGCCGGCCACGGCTTCGGCTGCCAACTTCGCCTGGAGTGGCGGCGCAGCCGTGACGCCCGGCGACTGGTCGAACGCGGCCAACTGGTCCGGCGGCACCGCGCCGAGCTCGGGGGCCTCGATCGGCACCCTGACCTTTCCCAAACCGTCGAACAGCCACAACGATCTCACTGGCGTCAGCGTCGAACACCTAGCCGTGGATAACAGCTCAGGCTTTGGGCTGAGCGGCAATGCTTTGACGCTCGGCAGCGGCGGGTTGAGCTTCACCGCCAGCCAACACCCGCCG
>DATBYJ010000043.1:0-6942 GCA_036513795.1 Solirubrobacteraceae bacterium
AGCGTCTCGGGCACCTGCATCGCGAACAGCGCGCGCGGCTCGTAGCGCACGTCGGCATACGCCGTCTGCAGCTGCCATGCCAAGGCGATGTCCTCCGTGGCCATCCCGACGCGGAACCGACCGACGTCCTCGATCGCGCTCTTACGCAGTGCGGTGCAAATGCCGGAGAACGTCGTCAGCCGCCCCCATGTCGCCTGCGCACGGCGCAGCACCGAGACGGTGGCGGTGAACTCGATCGCCTGGAGCTTCGCCAGCAAGGTCGTGGTGTTCACCACGCGAGGGTTGCCGGTGACCGCGGCGACGCGCGGCACCTTGATGAAGTGGGGAACCATCCAGCGCAGAACATCCGGTTGCGGGCGACCATCGGCGTCGACGATCAGCACAATCTCGCCCTCGAGCAGCGGCAGAGCATCATTGAGCGCCATCGCCTTGCCCTCGTTGACGCTCTTGGTCAGTAGGCGGATGCGCCCAGCCGTGGCAAGCCCGACCAGCAGCTCGGAGGTTCGGTCGGTCGAGCCGTCATCTACAACGGTCACATCGAACGCGGGCCAATCCAGCTCGAGCAGACGCTCGACGGTCTCGCTGATCACAGTCTCCTCGTTATGAGCGGCGACGAGCACCGATACGTGCGGGTACTCCTCGAGCTCGTAGAAGCCGTCGTCGGTGCGCTCACGATGCGCCGAGAAGATCACGGCACCGACGATCCAGTACAGCCCGGTCACAACCGGGTAGAGACCGACGAAGCCCATCAGCGCGAGATAGACGGGAGCATCGGCGATCGCCCTGATCCAGCCGGTCATGCGTTCTGCCACTCTCGTTGCACCGCGCGTCGCGCGTCGCTTTGGACCGGCAAGGTTGGCATTGGCGTATGCGGTCCAACGAGCTCGTAGCACTTGATACCCGGCTCCCGCACCGAGATGAGCACCTGGCCGCGCGCTGCGGCGATTCCGGACGGAGCAAGGATCCGGCGGCCGAGCGTGTCTCGCTCAAAGTCCACCTCACGCTTCAGCGGACTCGTGCGCCGATGCCGGCGCCGGTAGATGTTGCGACACCACACGACCCAGACGACCGAGAAGCAGGCCCAGCCTGCCAGCAGCACGAGGATCAGCTCGACGCCGCCGAGCCAGTCCGCAGGGACGTAGACCTTGAGCTGCCACACCCAGAGCGCCGCCAGCACGAGCCAACTCGCGGCGCCAATCAGCAGATGGGCCAGCCTCTGGCGCCGTCGCGTGCTGGAGCGACTGCCGGTAAGCGCAACCGAACGTGGGGCAACGGTTCCCATCAGTTCCGTGTCGGCTCGCGATCTGGGTCATCAGACCGTGGGATGCACGGTGCGCCCTGCGTAGTACTCCACATTCGTTATGCAGCAACAGCCGGCGCGCGCCACGCGCCTCGAAAAGCTCAGGCGAAATGGCGCACGGCACGTATCCCGCGGCGCGCGCTCACACACGCAACCGCGCTGGCGAGCGTCATCGCGACCAGCTGCACAACGATGCCCACAGCGACGTTGGTGAAGCCGCCCGGCCCATTGGCGCTCGCAGCCAGACCCGGCGCGTCAGCCAGGAGCGCCGCCAGGTAGATCCCAAGGGCGAGCGTGCACATGGCCATCGCAACCGCCACCAGCGCAAGTGCGGGCACCGCGAGGGAGAGCTCGCGCTCGAGCCCTCCAATCCGACGCATGATCGCCCTCGGCAAAAGCCAGCAGGCGAACGCCGCTCCGAGCCCGACCATCGCACTCACGAGGAACAGCGTCACGCCCACCGCTCCGAAGTCGCCCGGATGCCGCCCCTCCCACACCGCCAACGCGCCAAGCGTGAGCGCCCACGAGGCGAGCGCCACGCCGGGCACGAGCACCGCCGTTCTGAGCGTGCGGTCCTCACGGCGCAGCGCCTCCAAGATCGCGCGGCGCGCGAGCGGGAGCGCTGCCAGGATCAACGCGCCCATCGAGACGACGCCGGCGACCACAATCGCGACGTGGGCCGCGCCGAGCACGGCGTGCGCCCTACCGGCAGTCGCAAACGACGGTTCCTCGATGGTCTTTGCGAAGGCCGCCGCCGCGAACCCGAAGCACATAAAGCAGGCGAGCACCCCGCTCACCGTGAGCCGTGCGCGCTCAGGCGGGGCGAGCTTCGTCACGGGGCGCAGGTGCGCCTTGGCAGCCGCGCCAATCACGTCGATCGCCGTTCGTGGACCGCAGCCGGTCTGCTCGAGCAGCGCGGCGAGCTCGGTGCCATAGCGTTCGCGCCACGCCTGCGGATAGAGCGCCATCAGCAGCTTCGCGATCATGCGCCCGCCGCCTTTGCCGCCAGCCGCGCCAGGCCTGTGCTCGCCACACGCTGAAGCGCCGTCAGCTGCTCTCGCAGCGCCTGCTGCCCACTCGGAGTCAGGCGATAGGGCCTGCGACGGTCATCGCTGTCGAGCGGCTCCACCAACCCGCGCGACTCCAGGCGCGAGAGCGCCCCATAGAGCGTCCCCGGGCCGAGCTTTACGCCCGCCATCTCGAGCACGTCGAGCGTGATCGCGTAGCCGTGCTTCGGCCCCTCCGCGAGACTCGACAGGATCAGCAGCTGAGGATCATTATTACGCATTACGATATAGCGTAGCACGATATAATGGCCGTTACGCATCGGTGATCACGTCATCGCATAACCGACCCGCTGCCATGCTTTACACATATGCCGTCCACGATCAACTCGCCGCATTTCCACGGTTCGCACCGACACAGCCACCCGCACACGGGACCACATCGGCATCTCAGGCTCGTGCGACGCTCCACGATGGACGACGCGCACCACGATCACTCACACGCCGGACACGACCACTCCCACGGCCTCGTTCACGACAGCATCAAGCGCTCCCAGGAGGGCATCCGTGCCGTCTCGCTGTCGCTTGCGGTACTCGGACTCGCCGCCATCGCTCAGACTGCCGTGTTCATTACCAGCGGCAGCATCGCCTTGTTGGCCGACCTGATCCACAACTTCGGTGATGCCTTGACCGCCGTACCGCTCGGGATCGCGTTCGCTCTCCAATCCCAGGTTGCGGAGCGACGCGCCGGCCTGGCCGTCGTGGCTGCCATCTTCATCAGCGCTTGCGTGGCTGGCGTCGAGGCCGTCGGGCGCCTCATTCACCCCTCACCCCCCACCCATCTTGCCGTGCTCGCGCTCGCCGGAGCAATCGGGTATGCGGGCAACCTAATCGCGGCTCATATCCGTCTGAACGCTGGGCGGCGACTGGACAGCCCCGCGCTAATCGCCGATGGACACCATGCCCACGCCGATGCGTATGTAAGCCTTGCCGTGATCGCCTCCGCACTCGTGGTGGCACTCGGAGTTCCGGTCGCCGACCCGCTTATCGGTATTGGGATCACGCTCGTCATTCTCCGCATCACCTGGCAGTCATGGGCAACGGTGCGCGGCAATCACTCGCACTGACCGCGAGCATTCCACCCAACCCACAGCATCGACGCCGATACCTGTCAATCTCAGCCCCAAGGCCAAATCCCGAAGCTGGGGCGTCCCGCCAGCACTTCCCCTGATTCCAACCAGGTTGTAGTCGGGGCGGCCGGATTCGAACCAGCGCTCTCTCGGCCCCAAACCGAGCGCGATACCAGGCTTCGCTACGCCCCGAAGCGTCGTCTCAGTCTACTGCCACTCCAAGCGCAAGCGATGCATCTACGCCTGGAACCCCGCTCGAAGCAGCGTCTCCCTTCAAACGCAACCCCAGACCCAACCACTGCTAGCCTCCGCCCGGCGATGGCAGATGTCCAGCCCCTGCGAGCCCTGCACTACCACCCGGCGGTTGTAGGCCCTCTGTCGCAGGTGGTCGCTCCCCCGTACGACGTCATCGATGCGAGCCAGCGCGAAGAACTGATCTCCCACTCCCCGTTCAACGTGGTGGCAGTGGACCTGCCGAAGGGCGAGCCCGATCCATACACGGCGGCTGGCCAGCTGTTCGAGCAGTGGCAACTCCAGGGAGCGCTCGTCCGCGACGAGCAGCCGGCGATCTGGGCGCACACCCAGGACTACACCGGCCCGGACGGCTTGACGCGCACCCGCCGCGGCTTCTTCTGCAGGGTGCGGATCGAGGACTACGGCCCTGGCCGTGTGCGCCCACACGAGCGCACGCACCCCGGCCCCAAGGAGGACCGTCTGCGCTTGACGAGGGCCACCCGGGCGAACGTGTCGCCCATCTTCTCCCTGTACTCAGATCCTGCAGAGGCCGCCTGGGAGGCGCTTGCGCCGAGCACAGAGCAGCCGCCGTGGGCGGACATCACCGACGCGGACGGCACGGTCCACAAGCTGTGGCGCGTAGCTGACAGCGGGGCGATCACGGCCGTGCAGGCAGCGGCGCGCAACGCGGAGTTGTTGATCGCCGATGGCCACCACCGCTACGAGACGATGCACGCCTATGCGGAGGAGGTTGGCGGTGAGGGCGAGCACCGCTACATCCTGATGTGCCTGGTTGCACTCGAGGACCCGGGGCTGACCGTGTTCCCCACCCACCGCCTGATCAACAAGCTCGACGATGCCCGCCGCGGAGCACTGGAGCAGGCGATCGAACGCGACTTTGACATCTCCGAGGTGCCGTTTGACGAGATCACTCCGTCGCCCGGCGCGGGACCACTCGAGCTCGGCTACTTCGACGGTCGCGACGGCCGCGCACTGCGGCTGAAGCTCACGGATCAGGCGATCGCTGACGCGGCGCTCCCGGGCTTCTCGGAGGCATACCGCCACCTCGATACGGGCGTGCTGGAGACATTGGTACTGAAGAACGCGCTTGGCTACAGCGACGATGACATCGCGCATTTCAACGGCCTGTTCTACGCGCGCGACACCGCGGAGGCGCTCGCGATGGTGCGCTCGGGCGAGTATGAAGTCGCTTTTTTGATGCGGCCTACGCCGGTCGGGCAGGTACGCGACGTGGCAGCCGCGGGCGAGAACATGCCGCCCAAGTCGACATACTTCTACCCCAAGTTGCTGACTGGTCTTCTGTTCAACCCGCTCGCTTAGCAGTCAGCGCGTCGCACTATCATGCTTATACAAGGACTAGGACGTAGTGATTTGAGGGGATCTAAATGACTCAGACACAAGGGCTCACACGGATGAAGGCCTCCGCGAAACGCGACGGCGGGACCTTCAAGCACACGGTGCAGGTGCGCGGGCACGAGCTGACCGTGGACGAGCCGGTGGATGTTGGCGGCGATGACGCCGGCCCAGACCCCCAGGAGCTGCTCGCCGTAAGCCTCGCCACCTGTACGGCAATCACGATGGAGATGTATGCGGCCCGCAAGGGCTGGGACATCGGTCACGTGGAGGTGGATGTCGAGTACACCCCCGCCGAGCGCGGCTGTCCGACTAAGTTTCAGCTCGTTACCCGCCTGCCGGACAACATCCCGGAGGACCTGGTGGAACGCCTGAGCGTGATCGCCGCCAAGTGCCCGGTGCACCGCGTGCTCGATGGCGAGGTCATGTTCCAGGAGCGCATTGAGCGCGTTCACCTGGCCGCCTGACGCATCATCCGCTGGGCTCGATCGGCAACAGGCCGACGGGCAGACGCAGGCAGCGGTGCTCGTCCCGCTGTTCATCGCCGGCGAGGAGCCGGAGCCGTATGTGGTGCTGACGAAGCGTCGCGGCGATCTGCGCCGCCACGCCGGCGAGATCTCGTTTCCCGGCGGGCGCAAGGACGCAGAGGACCCTGACCTGAGTGCCACCGCGCTGCGCGAGGCCGAAGAGGAGATCGGGCTGAACCCCTCAAAGGTCCGCTTGCTTGGCACGCTCCCCACGACCTCCACGTTCGCGACCAATTACGTAATCCACCCGTTTGTAGCGAAGATCCCCGCGGGCACTGCCTGGACGCTATCCGCGAAGGAGGTTGACGAGGTACTGGAGCTGCCGCTGGCCGAGGTGCGCGCGGCCAAGACCACGACCAACATCGAACGCCGGGGCATCACCTTCCAAACAGACGCCTACATCGTCGAAGGCAACGTCATCTGGGGCGCCACCGCACGCATCCTCGCTCACCTCTTCGACGCCCTCTTGCCGCCTGACGTCGAGGGCAACCTAGCACTGGCTAGCGCCCATCCCTGAGTATCGGCTACCCATGGCGAGCGACCGGGAGGACCCCCGAGGTCGGCGACAGCCGGCCACGGGGATTCGCACGGGCGCCCACAACCAGCCGATGGGCTGCAGGGCCTGCTCAGCTGGGCTGAGGCACGAGCCGGATATAGGGCTTCGGCTCCTCCCAGCCATCCGGGTAGATCTCTTTAGCCTGATCATTGGAGACAGATCCGGCAATGATGACCTTCTCGCCGTTCTGCCAGTTGACGGGCGTGGCGACCTTGTGGTTGGCGGTGAGCTGCAACGAGTCGATCACCCGCAGCACCTCGTCGAAGTTGCGCCCGGTGGTCATCGGGTAGACGAGGATCAGCTTGATCTTCTTGTCCGGCCCAATCACGAACACGTTGCGAACGGTCTGATTGTCTGCTGGCGTACGCCCAGCCACATCGCCAGAGGTGTCGGCGGGCAGCATCCCGTACAGCTTTGACACGTTGAAGTCGTTGTCGCTGATGATCGGGTAGTTGGGAGCCGTGCCCTGGGTCTCCTCGATGTCCTTCGCCCACGCCTCGTGGTTGTCGAGCGCATCGACCGACAGGCCGATGATCTTGACGTTGCGCGAGTCGAAATCGGGCTTGGCTTTGGCCATGTAGCCAAGCTCGGTGGTGCAGACAGGGGTGAAGTCCTTGGGGTGGGAGAACAGCACCGCCCACGAGTCACCGATCCAGTCGTGGAATTTGATGTGGCCCTCGGTGGTGTCGGCCTCGAAATCGGGGGCTTCCGCGCCAAGTTGCAGCGTCATTATGAGGTTCCTTTCTCGACGGTGGTTGCCGTCGCGAGAGTCGGAGAGGCAACAGCCCTGAATCCTGATCGGCTTTACGGTAATTAC
>DATBYJ010000044.1:0-4613 GCA_036513795.1 Solirubrobacteraceae bacterium
GGATGCTCTCCCCGGACGGGCACGGCACGATCACGTCTGAGCTTATGCCCAACGAAAACGACCGTCCCGAAGGACGCGGGCTAGTGACATAGCGGGGGCGGGATTGATACGCAAACCCGCGACCGTAGACTCGCAGTCAGAGGCCGCAATCGCGCATCCAATCGAGGAATCGTGCTCGCTCAAACGAAGTGTCGATGCTCTTCTAGGCCCTGAAGAATCGCGGTGCCGCGGAGAGGCTGCCTTAGCCGATCGAGCATGAAGCGACTGCCCTGCACGCTTGGAGGCTGAGCAGCGGAGACCAGCTCGTGAAGAGCCGCGACAGGGCGTGACCGTGCTGGGCTGCGAGGGCGCGGTCACGACTCAGCACGTCCAACTCGTTGGCGACGGTCAATTCAGCGAGCGCTCGCACCTCGCAGTTGCGGAGCGGTTCGCGCTCACCGGTTGACCTGTCGATGACGGCCGGCGAGGAGCCGAGAAACGTCGGGTAGCTGCGGTCGCGGTCGCACCGGCCAAACAGACCCATCAGTCGCTCGGCTCGGGCGCCAACCGCGCCGCGGACGAGTGCGGGATGAGCGTGGGCGAAGTCCGCAGCGAAGCCATCTGTGCCATACAGCGCGTGAAGCCGCCCAGCATCGCAGATCCAGTCGAACGCTTCCCATTCTTCAAGTGTCCGCCCGGTTCGCAGCAGATGATCGGCGAGATCGCCGGTGGGATGGCGCGCCTGTGGATGCCAGATTCGCTCCAGGAAGTGATCGATCCGCCGCGTGCGGACTAAGGGGTCACGAAGATGGGCTCCGATCTGCTCTGCGAGCTGGCGGGGTGCGTCATGCGCCACGAGATGGCCAGCCTGCTGGATTGTGAGGACGTGCGCTTGCGGTACGCGCCGCGTGAATCGGGTGACCTCGTCGTCGCGCATTGGCGAGCGCCCACCACGGATCAGCAGTGTGGGTAGGTCGAGATTCCCAGCGGCTCGGCGCAGAGCTTGGGCGCGGTCGAGAATGTCACCGACGAGCGGACGCGACGCGAGCCCTTCACTCCCATTTCGCAGGTAGGCCCGCACACGGCTCGGCTCGGGATCCGGGATCACGTCAACGAGGACAAGGCTCGCCACGTCAGCCTGGAGACTGCTGTCCTCGAGTGCCAACAACGCCGCGAAACCGCCGAGCGACGCTCCAACGACAGTCGGCGCGGAGTCGAACGAGCGAACCATCGTCGCGACGTCGTCGGCGTAGGCGGGCAAACGATTGGCGTTGACCGTCGTGCTGTCGCCGTGTCCGCGAAGATCCCACGCCACCGAGCGATAGCCGCGCTCAGCGAGGTCTCTGGCCACGCTCGACCAGACCTGGCGTCGCTCGCCGCCTGCATGCAGCAGGATGACGACCGGCCCATCGCCGAAGTCTGTGCCGACGAGCAGACCGTCGGGACGTCTCAGAACTGTGTCGCTCACCGTTCCTCTATCGGTAGGTTTACCTTGATAGGCCAAGGTAACATCTAGCGCCTTGGCATGTCAAGGTAGACTGGGAGACAATGGCGTCCGCGTCTAGAGTCCGCCGCCCGGCGGGCGATTCCAAGGCCCGGATCCTCGACGCAGCCGAGCGGCTGCTGATCGAAGGCGGTCCGATGGCTGTTCAGGTTCGCGCGGTCGCGGCGCTCGTAGGGATGACGGACGCCGGTGTCAGCCACCATTTCGGAACGCGCGACGAGCTGCTCGTAGCGTTGCTGCGCCACGGCAGCCGGCGCCTCCGTAAAGCGGTCGACGATGTCGTCAATTCATGGGTAGACGACAGCGGGGCTGTCGAAGCGCTTGTGCGGTCGATCGCCGCGCTCTACCGCAACCGGTACGGCGAGCTGGCGATCGCGCTTCATTCGGCCGGCTGGCGCAACGAGGGCAAAGGCATGCTCGACCCCGTGGTCAACGCCCTGCACGCCGCACGGACCCGCCGCTACGAGGGCGCCTCGCTGATGGACACCCGCTTGGCTGTCGCCGCGCTTCACCAAGCGCTTGCGATCGACCCTGTCTACGGGGCCTCGTTCCGGCGCAGTGCCGGCATCGCTGGCTCCACGGCGCAGCGCGTCGATCCTCAGCTCGAGTGGTGGACAAAGACGCTGATCCAAGCGCTGGGTCTAGAATCACGGTGACGCTGAGCCGCTTCGGCGGACGCGAGGTGAAGTCGACCGGGGATGGGTTCCTCGCGACGTTCGACGGGCCAGCACGGGCCATACATTGCGCTCAGGCGATCCTCCAGTCAGCTGCAACAGCGGGCCTTCATATTCGGGCGGGCCTGCACACGGGTGAGTGCGAGGTGATGGGAGAGGACATCGGCGGCATTGCCGTACACATCGCGGCACGAGTGAGCGCCCAAGCCGCGGCCAACGAGGTTCTCGTCTCGCGGACCGTCAAGGACCTCGTCGCCGGGGCAGGGATGCAGTTCGCCGACAGAGGCGCGCACGAGCTCAAGGGCGTTCCGGAGACCTGGCAGCTCTATGCCCTACAAGAGCTCGGATTCGGGTGAAATTCGGAGGCGCGGCTACTGGGCGAGGTGCGAGTTCTGCAACGAGGATGTCCCGTAAGCCCCTCTAACGACCTTTCTAGGGGAACCCTCGGCCGACATAGCGGGGGCGGGATTGATACACAAACCCGCGACCGTAGATGGCCCGCAAGCAAGGGCTTTGGTCCACAGAGTCGAGCAGTCGATTCTGCTTTAACAGCCGGTGCTCGCCTACGGCTCCGAGCCCCACATGCCGCGCGCCGCAGATGCACGTCTGTCATCGGCCTGGCATCCTCCAGTCATGCTTTCCACGGTCAACGAGGCGTTCTTGGCCTCGGCACCCTCGCGCTTTGTTGAAACGATCGAGATTGCGCTGCCCGCCGAAACGGTCTGGGCGGAGCTGACGCGTGACGGAACGTTGGACTGGTGCCGCGGATTGCAGATCACTTGGTTGTCATCGCGGCCCTTCGGAGTCGGCACGAAGCGTCAGGCAAAGCTGCTGGGCCTCCTCCGAGTCGATGAGGAGTACTTCATCTGGGAGGAAGGCCGCCGGATGACGTTCTTCGTCACGGCGGTGCGGCCCCCGGCCTACCGACGCTCGGCAGAGGATTACCGTGTCGAGGCGCTCGGCCCCGACCGATGCCGTTTCACGTGGACGCTGGCATTCGAGCTGACGTTGCTCGGCAAGCTGAACTCGCCGCTAACCGCGCCGATCATCAAGCGCATGTTCGCCGACACACGCTGTCACTTCGAGCAGCTCGCCGCTGCGCAGTAGCACGCCGTCGTCTCCCGCCGCGCGGAGCGAGGCGGACCGCTCCAACCACAGCCTCTCCGCTGCCCTCCTCAGTAAGAGTATCCGCCGCGCTTAGGAGGACGCGCCTTGAAGCGTCGCGGGTGCAACTACGGGGCGGGATTGATACGCGATCCTGCGCCCGATCTTCAGGCTTGGGCGGTTTGGGATTTGGCCGGTAAACACTGGCTCTATGAAGGGTTCTGGGGAGAAGCAGCCAGCCGAGCGCACGCGACACCAACTCTTGAAACAGCCGTACAGTGTCCGTACAATCATCTTATGCGTACTCAGCGACTTGAGCTTCGATTGACGGATGATGAGCGGCAACTTGATAGCGCGGCTGCGACAGCGGTCGGCGAGACACTGAGCGACTTTTTCCGTCGCGCTGCGAGTGCGCGTGCGCAAGAGGTTCTGGCGGACCAGCAGGGGATTGTGCTCGACGAGGATGAGGCTGCCCGCTTCCTAGACGCGCTCGACACGGTCGATCCGGACACGATTGCGCGCTTGCGTGGGCTGCGCGAGCGCGCGTGACGTCCGGCTTCGCCGGCACCGAACGCTTCGACCCCGCCCATCACGACGTATCGGGCTTTAGCTGCGGCAATGAGCTCCTCGACCATTGGCTCATTCGTTACGCAGGACAGAACCAGCGCCGAGATGCAGCACGGACCTTTGTCGCCACCACGAACGATCGGCGCGTTATCGGCTACTACACGCTTCTAGCCGGGCAACTCGATCATCATGAAGCCACGCCCGAAACCAGCAAGGGGCTGTCGAAGCATTTTCCAGTCCCAGTTGCGATCCTCGCCCGCCTTGCCGTCGATGTCGGCCAGCAGACTCGCGGGATCGGTGCTGCACTTCTCAACGACGCACTCGTCCGGGTTGTTAGAGCATCCGAGCAAGTAGCGGTTCGCGCAGTAGTCGTACACGCCATAGACGAGAACGCTTCGTCGTTCTATGAGCAGTTCGGCTTCCAAACACTCGGCGCTGCACCACGAACCCTAATGGTCACGATCGCCGTGCTTCGCCACGCGGGTTACGCGTAGCGCTTAGAGGAGCAAAGGGCCTGGGCGGCATGTTGGGAGCCGACGGGAGCGGTCGGTACGCTCAGAAGGTGCCCGAGGTCAATTGGAACCCGGATGCAATACGTCAGGTGGCACAGAAGGGCCTTGACGATGCCGCGCCGCGGATGCAGGCCGTGCTTGACTCGGTGTTGGCGAGCGATCGTGGTAGGGACGTAGCCGCGGTTAAGGCAACTCTTGCGGCTCGCTGGCAGCGTGATCTTGGGCTCACTGCTTCGGATGAGTTCCTGCAGGGGATGGCGGAGAAGCTCGCGG
>DATBYJ010000045.1:0-2082 GCA_036513795.1 Solirubrobacteraceae bacterium
GATCACACCGACACCCGATTGTTCCGCGAACGCCTGCGCTCGCTGCAATGCAGTTGCCGCGGTCTTCGGCTTGCCTGGCGAGAAACGGTCGGTCCGGCCGCGATCGCAGCGGAAGCCGGCCAGCTCCCAGCCCATCGTGCCGTTGCGCAACGCCACGACCTTATTGGGAATGCCGGCACGACGCAGGCTCTCCGCGCCCATGATGCTGCGCGTCCGCCCCGCGCAGTTCACCACCACGAGCGTCTTCGGATCGGGAGCGATGTCGCCGATGCGATATACCAGCTCGCCACCCGGCACGCTGATGCCGGTTGGGATCGACATGCGCACGAACTCCTCGTGCGTGCGGCTGTCGAGCACCACGATGTTCTGCCCGCCATCGATCCACGACTTCAGTTCCGGCGGATCGACGCTTTCAGTGCCGTAGTGGTGCTCTACCCATTCGCCGAACGCCTTCGAGGGGACATTGACGCCCGAAAAGAGCTCGTAGCCGGCGGCTTCCCAGGCCTTGGTGCCGCCGTCGAGCACGGCGACATCCGTGCAACCGATTCCCTCGAGCCACGCAGCGAGCTGCTCGGCGAGGCCCCGTCCGTCATCGACGCAGCAGATGCGCACGGCGAGGCGTGGTAGCAGCGCACGGGCGCGCATCTCGCGTTTCGACAGCGGGCACGGCACCGCCCAGAACAGGTGCGAGGCGCCAAATTCGCCATCCTCGCGCGCGTCAAGCAATGCCAGTTCGTGACCATCGAGCAGCCAGGCATGCAGCGTCTTTGCGTCGATGCGTTTCATGGCGGCCTCCAACGGCAGCCTAGGCGCGCCGGTGAACGCTTGGCAACGACGGGTGGCGAGCGCACAGGGAGGTGATGGACCCGGTGGTGTTCGACCGAGGTGCGGTGCGGCGTCACCGCGACCGCGCCGCGCGCACGGTGGGCAGCGTCGCCGAGGTGCTGCGCGATGCGGCCGACCGGCTGCTCGATCGGCTGGATGATACGACCCGGCGGTTCACGCATGCGCTCGATGTCGGCGGCCGTGGGATGATGGCGCCGCTGCTGCGCGCTCGGGGCATCGAGGTGGTGAGCTGCGACCTCTCGCCGGCGATGGCGGCGCTGAATGGCGGGTTGGCGGTTGCGGCGGACGAAGAGTTCCTGCCGTTTGCCCCGGCCTGCTTTGATCTGGTGGTGGCGAGTTTGTCGCTGCACTGGGTGAACGACCTGCCTGGCGCACTCATCCAGTTGCGTCTGGCACTGCGTCCGGGCGGGCTGCTGCTGGCAAGCCTGCCGGCTCTCGGGACGCTGGCGGAGCTGCGGCAGGCACTGACCGAGGCCGAGGCGGCGCTGACCGGCGGTGCCGCGCCACGCGTTTCGCCGTTCGTTGATCTGCGTGACTGCGCGGCCCTGCTCCAGCGTGCCGGCTTTGCGTTGCCGGTCGCGGACGTGGAGGACGTGCGGCTGCTCTATGCCGATCCGTTCGCGCTGCTGCGCGACCTGCGCGCGGCAGGCGAGGCGAATGCGCTGCGCGAGCGCGACCGGCGCGCTCCAGCGCGGGAGCTGTTCCCAACAGCGCTGGCGGCATTGCCCATCGATGATGGGCGTGTTGCGGTGACGCTGCGGGTGGCCTGCATGACCGGATGGGCGTCTTGACGCCACCGCCCGCCCGCTGGACCAGTTGTTGCCCCCACTGATAACCTCTTCGTAATCATTCATTCAGCAGTTTGGCTGCAATCTCCTGCTCGAAGCGTTAGAGATTTTTGCTCACGCAGGGGGGTTCGCAACGAAGCCATTCCTGCGGGCGCTGTGGGTCCAAGGCAGTCACAAAATCTGGCCGTGCCGAGGAGATCTTCAAAATGAACGATCGCACCACCATGAACGCCGTTCACGTCTATTCTCAGCACGAGGCGGCGAGCGTGCTGCGCGCCAGAGCCTCGGAATACCGACGTATGGCAGCAACGGCTTGCAACACGACGGACCTGCGGGCACTCGATGATCTGGCGGTCCGTTTCATGGAACTGGCGGAAGAGCGTGCGGCGGAAGAACGCATGGCGGCGCTCGGGCCCGTCAGGCCAACCCCCCTGCCATCTCTTCAGGC
>DATBYJ010000046.1:0-20624 GCA_036513795.1 Solirubrobacteraceae bacterium
ACGATCGCCGCCGCGTCGCACGTCTTTTCGACCTCATCCAGCAAGTGGGAGGAGATGAATACGGTGCGTCCCTCCTGCTCCACCATCGCCCGGATCATTTCCCGGAACTCCTGAATGCCACCCGGATCAAGCCCGTTGGTCGGCTCGTCGAGGATCAGCAGCAGCGGATCCGCCAGCAGACAGCGCGCGACTCCCAGTCGCTGGCGCATGCCCATCGAATAGCTCTTGACCTTGTTGTTCGCACGCTCGGACAGGCCCACCCGCGCCAGCGCCGGGTCGATCCGCTCCAACGTCTCCGGACCGCGCACCGCCGCGACGATGCGCAGATTCTCGCGGCCCGTCAGGTGCATGTGAAAGCGCGGCTCCTCCACGATCGCCCCCACACGATCGAGCGCCTGCGCGCTCTCCGCCGGCACCGGGTGACCGAGCACGTTCATCGTTCCCGCGCTCGCCGGCGTCAGGCCCAGCAACGTGCGAATGATCGTCGTCTTGCCTGCACCGTTCGGGCCGAGGAAGCCGAATGCCACGCCGCGCGGCACCTGCAGGTCAATGCCATCCAATGCCGTGCGCTCGCCAAAGCGCTTGGTCAGACCTGTTGTCTCGATTGCCAGAGATGAGCTGTGATCCATGCTGCTCATTGTTATCGCCAGCTATCTGCGCCGGCAATGGGGGATTTTCCCTAGGGCGTCGTGTAAGGGAGAGCGCGCGACAGCATCACCAGCCGCTATAGCCCGTCGAGACTCACCAATCGTCGCTGCACCGCCCAGCGGCTGAGCTCGTGGCGGCTCGACAGCTGCAGCTTGCGCAGCACCGCTGACACGTGCGCCTCCACCGTCTTCACCGAGATGCCAAGGCTCTGGGCAACCTCCTTGTACATGTAGCCGCGCGCGATGTGGCGCAGCACCTCGCGCTCACGCGGGGTCAGCTGATCGAGCTCGTGATCGTCGGCGGCCTCCTGCTGGCCCGTGTCACTCGCGCTGGTGTCCTGCGCAAACGCATCCAGCACGAAGCCAGCCAGCCGTGGTGAGAACACCGCATCACCGCTCGCCACTCGGCGCACCGCGTCAGCCAGCTCCGCCCCAGAGATCGTCTTCGTCACATATCCACGCGCCCCCGCACGAATCACCGCGATCACATCCTCCGCCGCATCCGACACCGACAGCGCCAGAAAGCGCACCTCCGGGCATTGCGCGCTCGTGCGCGCGATCACCTCGCTGCCACCACCGTCAGGCATGTGCACGTCCAGCAGCACCACGTCCGGTCGCTGCTCGCAAATCACCGCCACAGCCTGCTCCACGCCGCCCGCATCGCCCACCACCGTCAACTCCTCGCCGAGCTCCACGCGCACGCCTGAGCGAAACAGGTGATGATCGTCCACGATCACCACCCGCGGCTTGGCGCTCACGGGCGGAGCGCCGGCCTCGGGTATGAGCTCATCCGTCATGCCCAGCTCACGCTCGCGCTCACGCATCGGGCCTTCCACTCACGCATCTGGGCGCTCCATCACCAGCTCGACCTCCGTGCCCTCGCCGGGGCTGCTCTTCACCGCCGCGCGGCCATCGTGGCGCTCCATCCGAGCGATGATCGAGTCCCGCACCCCGCGGCGATCGGCCGGGATCGCCTCCAGATCGAAGCCCACGCCGCGATCGCGCACGAACACCTCAACGCAGTTGTCCTCCACCTCCGCGTACAGATCCACCCGCTCGCTACCAGCGAACTTCGCCGCGTTCGTCATCGCCTCGCGCGCCGCCTGCACGACCGCCTCCAGGCTTCCGCTTAATGGTGCGTCGCCCACCGTCACCACCTCGATCGGCACGCCGTGCAACTCCTCAACCTCAGCCGCTGCTCGCTCCAACGCAGCCGCCACACTGTCGTGCTCGCGTTCGCCCGGACGCTTCAAAAGCCAGCTGCGCAACTCGCGCTCCTGGCGACGGGCGAGGCCCGCCACCTCCCGCGGATCGCCCGCCCGTTTCTGGATCAGCGCCAGCGTCTGCAGCACCGAGTCGTGCAGGTGTGCTGCCACCTCCGCTCGCTCCTGCTCGCGAATGCGCGCCGAGCGCTCCCACGAGAGGCTGCTCGCCAGCCGCACAACCCACGGGCCGACCACCAGGCCAACCACCAGACCGATGATCACCACCGCCCAGATCGCCTTGCCAATGCTGTGCTGCACACCCACCGCATGCAGCAGCGCTGCCGAGCCGAACGCCACGAACAGGGCGCCCGCGATCAGCCGCGGCGCGCCCACCTGCGCGGGCCGGTTCACGTACTCGCGCAGCGTCGGGCGGCGTCTCGGTCCCGACACCTCCTGCGCGACCGTCGGGCGCCACAGCAGCGCCAGCCCGCAAGCCCCCAGCACGAGCGGCCACAGGCCCTCACCCACGTGCGATCCCGCCAAATGCACGCCCGCAAACAACGCCGCTACCGCCAGCACGATCAGCGGAGCCTGGCGCCACGCCCCCGGACGTCGGCCACTCACAGCGCTCTCCGGCGTGACCGGGATCAGCGCCCACGCAACCGCATACACCGCCACCCCCAGGCCGCCAACGGTGCTCGCCATCACCATCACCACCCGCACCACCAAAGGCTCGATGCCCATGCGGTCGGCCAACCCCGCGCACACGCCCCCCAGCAGCGCGCGGTCGAGCGGGCGGCGCAGCGGCGATGCCGTGGCAGCCCTCGGCTGCCCTGCGGATGCTGGAGCGCTAGCCATCAACCAATCATGCCAGCGCAGTCTCGAGCCCACATAGGGGATTGCCCTTACCCCCGGCACACCACGCGAACGCATCAGGCGGCCGGGAGGCCGCCCCATAAGACATGAAGTGACGATCTCGACAGAGGATCCCCTCGCCTGCTCAATCCTCCTGCGCCTGCATCGCCTTCACCTGCTCCTCCAGCTGGCCCATCACCGCTGGGTCTCGCAGCGTCGTCACATCGCCCAGCGCGCGACCCTCCGCGATGTCGCGCAGCAGGCGGCGCATGATCTTGCCCGAACGCGTCTTCGGCAAGTCGTCCGTCCAGATGATCCGCTTCGGTCGAGCGAACTTGCCGATTCGCTCCGCCACCGTGTCGCGAATGCCGTCCACCGTGCCCGCATCGCCCTCCAGCTCGCCCTGCAGCGTCACGAACGCCACGATCGCCTGACCCGAATCCTCGTCGTGCTGGCCGATAACCGCCGCCTCCGCCACATCGGTGTGCGCCACGATCGCCGACTCCACCTCTGCCGTCGAAAGACGGTGCCCGGACACGTTCACCACGTCATCGATCCGCCCGATCACCCAAAAGTAGCCGTCACGATCGCGCCGGCTCGCGTCGCCAACCAGATAAGTCTCGCGCCCAAAGCGCTTGAAGTACGTCTCAATGAAGCGCTCCTGCTCCTTGTAAAGCGTCCGCAGCATCGACGGCCACGGATGGGTGAGAACCAGCAGTCCCTGTCCCTCCTCAATCGGCTCGCCTGTGGTCTCGTCCAGCACTTCCGCGAACACCCCCGGGAACGGCTGCGTCGCTGACCCCGGCTTCGTCGCCGTTATTCCAGGAAGCGGCGTGATCATGATCGCGCCCGTCTCCGTCTGCCACCACGTGTCCACGATCGGACAGCGTTCCGCGCCAATCACCTTGTGATACCAAAGCCACGCCTTCGGGTTAATCGGCTCGCCCACCGACCCCAACAGGCGCAGCGATGACAAGTCGTATTTCTGCGGCCACTTCGCACCCCACTTGATGCACGCGCGAATCGCCGTCGGCGCGCAGTACAGGATGCTCACTTTGTAACGCTCCACAATCTCCCACCAGATCCCCTGGTGGGGGTAGTCCGGCGCGCCCTCCCACATCACCGACGTCGCACCATTGCACAGCGGCCCGTAAACGATGTATGAATGGCCCGTCACCCAGCCCACGTCCGCCGCGCACCAGTACACATCCGTGTCCGGCTTTAGATCAAACACGTAGCGATGGGTCGCCGAAACGCCCGTCAGATAGCCGCCCGTCGTGTGCAGGATGCCCTTCGGCTTGGCCGTCGAGCCCGACGTGTACAGGATGTACAGCGGGTGCTCCGCGTCCAGCGGCTCCGCTGGACAGCTCGGATCGGCCGCCGCCACGATGTCCTCGTAGTACACGTCCCGTCCCGCTTGCATCTCACACGGCGTGCCCTTGCTCTTGACCACCACGATCTTCTCCAGCGTCCGCAGATCGTCCATCACCTCATCCACCCGGTCCTTCACCGACGCCGTCTTGCCCTTACGCGCCGCCCCGTCCACCGTGATCAGCACCTTCGCCTCAGAGAACTCCATCCGCTCGCGCACCGCCTCCGCAGAGAAGCCACCAAACACCACGTTGTGCGGAGCACCAATGCGCGCACACGCAAGCATCGCCACCACCACCTCCGGGATCATCGGCAGATAGATCCCCACCACGTCTCCCTTGCGCACCCCCAGTTCCTTCAGCGCGCTCGCAAAGCGTTCCACCTGCTCCAGCAGCTCCGCATACGTGAGATCACGCTCCTCCCCCGCCTCCCCCCGCCAGTGAAACGCCACCCGCTCGCCCCTGCCCGCGATCACATGCCGGTCCAGGCAGTTATACGACACATTCAGCATGCCGCCTGTGAACCACTTGTAGAACGGTGGGTCGTCGTCGTCCAGCACACGGCTCCAGCGCTGAAACCAGTCCAGCTCCTCCGCCTGTGCCGTCCACCACCCCAGCGGGTCCGCCGCCGCCCGCTCATATACCTCCGGGTCTTTCAGCAGCGCCTCTTCACGAAACGCGGCCGGCGGCTCGAACTTCTCAACCTCGAGCAGGGAGGCAAGCTCTGAATCCAGCTCCTCGCCGGTGATCGCATCCGATTGCACTGTCATCGCTCACTCTCCCTCTATCTCGAAGTCTCCTCACTCCTTCATCTTGCCACCGGCCGCCCCTGACGTGCACGCGCCGCGGCGGCGTGTTGTGCACACCGCCGCGCGCTACACGCCCTACCGCGGTACGGACCCAGCCGACGGGCGTGACAACGGAATCACCGGTGCCACAGTTCGCCCGAACGTCGAGTTGATCACCGCCGCGAACGACGCGTACCAAGCCGCAGCCGCCGTCGCCAGGCCGAGATAGCCACCCCAGTGGGTGACCGTTTCGTGCGCGCCCACCTTGCCGATCGCCAGCAGCACGAAAGTCGCCGCCAGCAGCACGAACACCAGCAGCACCGCACCGCTCGTGCGCAGAGCCGCCACCGCCATGTACGTCGTAAAGATCGCCCACGCCCACAGGTACACGCCCACCGCATGCCCCGCGTTGCCGCCGATCTGCTTCGCGTAGAACACGTTCAGCGCCCAGAACGAGATCCAGAAGGCACCAAACGAGCAGAACGCGACGGCCCCAAACGTGTTGCCCGTACGGAACTCCCACATCCCAGCCAGCAGCTGCACGATGCCGCCATACACCAATGCCAAGCCGAGCACCACCGGCAGGCCCTTTTCGTTGACCAGGTTCGAGTTGAACATCGACAGCACGAACGTCGTCATCGCAAACGCCCCCAGGCCCAATGGCCCCGGGTCCGCCGGCTTCCATCCGCTCTGAGGAGCCGCCACCGGACGCGCGGAGTCCTCGCCGCGCCGATTGCGCTCAATAGTTGCTGCCGCCATGAGAGCCTCCTTTGCGCCGCCCCACCAGGAGGCGGCCATCCGCCTGTAATCCGACTTGAGCCGGAGAGACGTCACAGGGCGCGCTCCCCGGTTTCCCTCACCTCATATGTTCCCGCGCGCAGATGGGCCTAATCGTCGAGTGAACTTCAGCTGCGTGCGCCGCGCCTGCGCTTGCGCGAGGCGCGGCCCGACTCGGGTGCCACCGGAGCCGGCACCGCGCCCCCGCCAGAAGTGGCAGCCGCCGGCTGCGCACTGCCAACCCGCCCGCCCCCACGCGGCGGCCACGGGATCGCCACCCCCGCCGCCCACGCCGGCGGGTCGCCCGTTGGCTTCGGCCAGCGCCCCAGCAGCAAGATGCCCATCATCACCATCCAGAAAGCCGGAATCACTTGCAGCTCCGCGCTGATGTCAGGCAGGAAGATCAACAAGCTCGCAAACACGCCAAGAATGCCCATCCAGCGGGGTAGCAACCCCACGCGCATAGCGTTGATCGCGGTACCCATCATGCCCGCCACGAATGCCAGGCCCGCGAGCAGCTCGACATAGCCAACCACCGCGTTCGCCGGGCTCGTCAGCAGCGCCCTTTCCACCGCGGCGTTGGAGTGATCGTGGCCCACCACAAAGCTGTGCGATTCAATCGCCGTGACCACCTCATGGGCCACGCTCGTCATGATCAGGCCGATCCCGCCAATCAGGATCAACGGGCGCGCCATGCGCCAGCTCTGCGGTCGGCGGAAGCTCGTTGCGCCGACCAACAACAACAGAATCAACATCAACATCGTCAGGGCAATCGCCGACAGCACGCCGCCTGCGATCAAGCCAAACGCATGGCGGCTGATGTATTTCACCCACGGGGTTCGTGGGCTGACAGCCGGGCTCACCACACCCGACAGGGCCGGTGACAGGCCCTCCAACAGACCCACCGATGGCGCACCGTTCACCGTCGAGGCGATGATGATCGCGCTCAGCAAGTACAGGAAGCCGCCCGCAAACGCCGGCACCGCAAGCCTGTTGCGACGCTCCGTCTCCGCCGCTACCTGTGTGCTGATATCGCCTGAGCTGGACATGAGCTACGGCAGTCTATGATGCGGGCATGGAAAGTGGTGGACTCGGTGATCTGTTCGGCGACCCCGATGAGCTCCAGCGGCGCCTCGCAGAGTTCGCAGAACAGATGCAAGGCAATCAGCGACTCGCCTGGGCCGACAACGCAATCAAGCTCGCCGTCGACATGACGGTGGCCGCCGTCAACCGCATCAACGTCCAAGGCAACGCCGAGGCGCAGGCCGAGCAGATCCGCACCGTCATGGCCCGCGTCTTCCCCGAGGCCGTTACCCTCGTGCGCGAGGCGCGCGAGGGGCTTCAGTAGTCCTGCCGGCGCGTTAGCGCCGTCCAGGACGGAACTCGGATCTCCCTCTCCTGCCGGCGCGTTAGCGCGGTCCAGGACGGAACTCAATAGACCCCCTGCTCCCCCGCCCGCTCAGCATCGCGCGAGTCCCGCCCGGCCTGGATCACTTCTTTGAACGAGCGGAAGCGGAAGATGAACACGATCGCCCCCAGGCCCACCAACGCTGTGAACGCAGCAATCGCGATCTGCTGGCCGACTGAGTAGGCGGCCACCACCGCAGTGGGAGCGCTTGACGCGAACACCTTCACCAGCAGTGCTTGCTGCACCCCCGCGCCACCAGGCGTGAACGGGACAGCGCCCGCCACCTGGTTGACGCCGAACACCAGCAGCACGTTTGTCACCGACCCGCCGACTCGGAAGGCATCGAGCAGGAACCAGAAAGCGACGAAGCGGCAGATCCACGCAAGCGCCTGCAGCGAGGCCACCTCGCGCAGGTAACGCCGCCTGTCCCCCAGGATCGTCACACCCTGCCGGACCCGGGCCCAGAACGACTTCACGCGTTCTGACAGCAGTGCGAACGCCACCAAGCCAATCACCGCCAGCGCTGTGATCAAGAACAGCGTCAGGCGAAAATGGCTCGCGAGATAGGAGATGTCGAACGAGCTCAGTTTGGAGAAGTCTGGAGGCTTGGGAAAGACCCCCTGCGTGAACGCGAACATCAGCACAAACACGCCTACGCTCGCGTCGAAGATCGACTCCACAAAGAACGCCGCGGCGACGGTCGGGTAGCGCGATCCAGGGATCGATGAGCGGGTGAGGAAAAGCTTGATCACGTCCCCGCCGCGCGCCGGCACCACGTTGTTGAAGCCCACCGCTGCGAAGTACGCGCCCCACACGCGACGCCACTGGAAGCTGGCCGCCGGATACGCAGCGCGCAGGCTGTGGAAGAAGCCACGTGAGCGCAGCGTCAGGTTGAGGCCGAAGAACAGCAGGCCGAGTATCAGCGCCGGCCAATGCACGGCTGCCAGGTCTTCAAAGAACTGGCCCACCGCGTCGAAGAACGTGCTGATGCTCTGGCCGAGCGAAGCTGATGCGATGGACACGCCACCAGCGTACGGTGCCGGCCTCAGACTGCGTTCAGCGCGAGCGCGCCGAGCAGCGCCAGCGGCGCCAGCACCAGTCCCTGGCGTGAGTACGCAAGCGCCGACGGCCTGGCGCCCACAGCACGCGCCGAGCGCCACCACAGGACTACCGCCAGCGAGCCCGTGACCGCGAGGTTGGGACCCACATTCAGCCCTAGCAGCAGAGCGCTCATCGGCAGGTGAGCAGTCGAGGAGAGCAGCACCGCCGCCGGGAGATTGTTGACCACCACACTGCTCAGCGCCGCGATCGTCGCCGTCGCCAGCGTCCCCGGTGAGTGCAAGAGATCCGCCGGGAAGGCACTCGCACGGGCGAGCGTTCCCAGCGCAACCGCCAGCCCAAACAGTCCCGCAAGCGTCGGCACGTCTAGCCACAACAGGCTTTCCCGCCACGAGAGCTCCCCACCGTATGTGCGTACCGCAAGCAAGATCAGCCCCACCGCAAGCACCGGCAGCGCGGCATTGTGGAGGGCCACGATCAGGCAGGCCGCCAGCAGCCCTCCCCAGAAGCCGAGCCCCAGCCGCAAATGCGTCGCAGGCGCGTTCGCAGACTCGTCACTCGACGCGTCGACAGACCCGTTGTCCGGGGCACACAAGCCGCGCCGGTGGATGATGAGCAGTCCTACCGCCGTGATTACAGGCGCCGCAAGCGCCACCGGGAGCATGCGCGTTAAGAACGTTGCGCCGGAGATGTGCTCGCCAGAGAGGACGAGCAGGTTGGTGAGGTTCGAGCCAGGCAGAAACAGCGACGATGCGTTGGCCATAAAGATCGCGCCGTAGAGAAAGCAACCAGCGTCCACGCCGCGGCGCTGGGCTGTCTTGATCAGCACAGGCGTGAGGAACACCGCAGCCGTGTCCAGGTTCAGCAGCGCCGTCACGATCGCCACCAGCACGAAACACGCAAGCACCAGCACCACCGGGCTACCCGGGAGGCGCACCAGCCGCGCGGCGGCCACGTCAAACAGGCCGTCCCGGCCCGCAACCAGGCCGATCAGCAGCAGTCCCGCTACGAGGGCGAACGGTGGCCACGCCTGATCGAGCGCAGCGTCTGCATGCGCCTCACCCAGTAGCAGGGCCAGCGGGATCAGTAGTACGCCCGCTAGCCGGCCGTTCATCGCTCTGGGAGCTACCCCCTCTCGCTCACGCCCAAGCGCCCAGAAGATCTTCCACGCACGCCACCGGCCGAGCGGATGCCAGCCAGACCTCGTCAATGCGCTAGAACGGGAGCATGGCTTCGCGTGGCACCGCCAAGCAACGCCTGACCGTCGCGGTCACAGGCCCCACTGGGGAGATCGGCCAGGCTGTCGTCGATGCGCTCGAGCGTTCGAGCAACGTCGGGAGCATCCTCGGCATGGCACGCAGGCCATTCGACCCTCGCGCACACGGCTGGAAGAAGGTCTCCTACCGACAGGGAGACGTGCTCGATCGCGACGCCGTGGACGCGCTGGTGGCCGGGGCTGACGTGGTCGTCCACCTGGCCTTCATGATCATGGGTGGGGCAAAGGAGAGTCGCGCGGTCAACCTCGTTGGCTCGCGGCACGTGTTCGAGGCGACCGTCTCGGCAAAAGCCAAACGGTTGGTTTACGCGTCGTCGGTGGCCGCGTATGGATTCCATCGCGACAACCCCCAACCCCTCACCGAGGATGTTCCAGCGCGTGGCACCGATGCCCACTACTACTCCGCTCAGAAGGCCGAGGTGGAGGCGCTGCTATCGAAAACTCTCGCCGGTAGCGCCACTGCCAGCTATGTCTTTCGCCCCTGCGTCGTCGCCGGGCCGAAAGCGCCGCTGTTGATCGACAGCCTCCCTTACACACAGATCTCCGAGCGTCTGCCCGCCGCAGTACTCCGGCTGCTCGACGGGGTACCGATCCTCAAGCCCGTGCTACCCGATCCCGGCACGCCGTTTCAGCTCGTCCATCACGACGACGTAGCCAGCGCAATGCGCGCAGCAACGTTGGGACGGGGAGATCCCGGCGTCTACAACCTCGCCGGACCAGGACAGCTGACAGTCAAGCAACTGGCCGAGGAGCTCGGCTGGTACTCAATCCCAATCCCCGAGCTGGCGGTGGACGCGGCAGCAGAGATGATCGGGCGGTTGGGATTCCTGCCAGCGCAAGCACAGTGGATCGCCGCGTTCCGCGAGCCCGTGATCATGAGCGCGAGCAAGGCGCGACGTGAGCTCGGCTGGCGCCCCAGCCATGATGCGCTTGACACCCTGCGAGAGACGATCACCGAGACCAGGATGGATCGCCTGATTCGCTAACAGGCGTTTTCAGTTGGCTCAGCTGGACGAGCGCCGGCCCCGCGACGTAGGCTACGCAGTCCGTGAGCACCCTCCAAGCATCCGACAGCACTCGCGCGCGTCGCCGCGTCGCCGTCGTCACCGACAGCACCACCTATCTACCCGCATCGTTGCTCGAGCGCTGGGGGATCCACCCGGTCAGCTTGTATGTCGGCTGGGAAGGCGAGCTACAGCCCGAGAGCGATTATGTGGATCTCGATGCCTTCTACACGCGGCTGCACGACTCGCCGCAGCTCCCCACCACCTCCCAGCCGTCGGTTGGAGATTTCCTGGCTTGCTACCAACCCTTGCTACGCGCCGGACACGACGTCGTCTCCGTGCACATTGCCAGCGGCCTCTCGGGCACCTGCCAGAGCGCCAGAGAAGCCGCTCGCACAATTGCCGAGGAACACCAGGCAGGCGAGGTCCACGTGCTCGACAGCCAGACCGGTGCGGGCGGCCTCGGCTGCCTGGTGCTACTCGCCGCCGCCCTCGCCGCGCAGGGTGCCACGCTCGAGCAAGTGCTCTCAGGCGTTCAGCAAGGCAGGGAGAGCCTCGACATCTGGTTCTGCCTCGACACGCTCGAGTACCTGCGCCGTGGCGGGCGCATCGGCGCGGCACAGGCGATGGTCGGCACCGCTCTGAAAGTCAAGCCGATCCTCACGTTCGGCACGGAGATCGCCCCCGTGGGTCGCGTACGCACGCACCGGCGCGCGCTCGAGCGGATGGTCGCTTACCTCCACGAGCTACACGAGCGGGGTGCCAGCCACTGGATCGTCCAGCACGCTCAGTCAAGCGCAGACGCGGTTCAGCTGGTCTCTGCAGGCACCGAGCTGTTCGGCTCCCCACCGCTGTTCTGCACCCAGGTAGGCCCCGTGCTTGGCGCCCATCTGGGGTCAGGGATGCTCGTGGGCGGACTCGCCATGCCAGCCGAGCTCGATCTGCGTACAGGCGGCTGAGGCTCCTCACACCACGCCCGTCGCGCCACATATAACGGCGCACAGGCGCCGCAACGCTTAGAGCGGACCACTAAAGCGGACTGCTCATGACGACCCGCTCGGTGCGGATCGTGGCCCGCTCCTCGGCCCTCAGACCGTCCGCGAACTCGTCGATCTTGCGCTTCGGACCGGTAACCGTGAAACAGACCTGTGTCGTGAGCAGATGCCCATGCTCGACCAGCAAACATTCCAAGTCGAGCTTGGCCGCCCAATTGCGCATCGTCTGCTCGAATTCCGCCCGTATCTCCCTGCCCGTGCTCACAACCAGCGTGCGTGTCTCGATCGCCCCCGCTTCACGTTCACTGACGGCCTCGCTCGCCGCCTCCTCCGAGCTGGGCGGCGGATCTGTCTGACGCCATTCGTCGAGTCGGTCGTCCCAGTGGCTAATTCGCACCGTAGCGTCGATCTGCTCGCGTCGAAGCACGTCCTCGATCGCGCCACGCACAGCGGTGAGCGTGCCCTCCTCGGCGGCATAGGCGAACAGCAGCTTGCCGTCCTGCGTGATCACGACATCGTGCGGGACCACCCCCTCGATCGCTCCTACCAACTCCTCGCTACCACGGAGCCGCCCGATCAGCTCATGCAGGCTGCCGGCAGTGTCCTGCACGTCGAGCTCAGCCGACAGACGCCAATCCTGCTCGGTAGAAGCCTCGAGCGCTTGTGTCATCGCCAAGCAAGATAGCCGCAACTGCCGGCTCTACGCAGGGCGGCCAGCGCTGATCGGATCGGTCTGATCCGTCTATAGCGAGCGGCCCGCCCAATCTGGCCGAATAGTCCAGGCCGTGAATATTCATCGGGCGCCTTATCGCGCTCGGCCCGACTCGCCATGATGCGATTGCATAATGCTCAACGATGACGTCAGCAAGGCTCCAGCGGGACCAGCAAACCGGTCGGAGCGCTCAACCAAGCGCAGTGCCCGCGCCCGCGAGGGGCTCGTATCGCTCGAGCTAACCACCGCGCAGGTGGAGGGCGTCGTGAGGGCAACCGCTGAGGCGCGCGGCCCAAGCCTCAGCCTGCTGCTGTCTGGGCTGATCGCTGAGCAGGCAATCTCGGAGAGCTCCCTAGAAGAGCGCTACTGGGCGGAGCTCGAGAGCGGACGCCTGTCTCACTCGCTGTTCCGCGGACTACTTATCCTCGCGCTGTTCATCTCTGGGGAGGAGGGGCGTGGCGTGGTAGAAGTCGCGCGGCAGCTCGGATTGAGCCCCAGCACAACACACCGCTACATCTCCACGCTAGTGGCCTTTGGGCTGCTCATACAAGACCCCTCGACACGCAAGTACCGGCTACCACGTTGAACCGTCCCTGGCACATCTCACAGAGCTGCGGGGCGCGCCGGCGCTGCGTCGCCACCATCAGCCAGCATTCCGGCGCTTCAGTCGCATCACTGCCAGGATGGGCGCGCTGGTCGGCCCGAGGCAAGCGAGTGTCTGCATCGCGACAGGTCGGGCGAAGTCAGTGCGTGCCCCAGGGGCTGAGAGGTAGAAGCTGGCAATGCCGGCGAGGATGACCATGTGCCGGCAGTGGTTGCTCAGGGTGCCTGCCAGCGCACGAGCTTCAGCCGTGATCGCAGCAAATCGCTCAGCTGCTTGACCGCAGGTGTCGTAGTGGCCAACGAAGCTGTGGTTGGTGCTGTCAGCATCGCTGGGATAGTCAACAAGGCTGTCCAGTAGCGCGCTGATCGCACAGATCGGCGGCGAATATGCCGTGTCTATGCGCTCCGCTTCCTGGAGCGTGGTCGTGCATGCAGCCGCGGCGAACAATGCGTGCAGCGATAGGCATGAGATGCCGCCTGCCGCCAACTCCCACCACAAATAGTTGCTGTTATCGGACTGGGCCGCCGCCCAGCTGACCAGCGGCGTGTCGCCTTCAACCAGCATCGCGTGGTTGCGGCTCTGCGCCTGGCCGCAACGCTCGGCCGCATTGATTAGCACCGGCTCGATCGCCGCGGCCGACGGGAGCACTCCGATCACCGCCTGACACGCCCGGACCAGCCCCGTCAGATAACCGCCGTCATCGCCCTGCGATTGCAGCCCGTAGTGGCCGAGCACGCGGCGCTTTGAGCTGACGGCGTCGCTGAGCGCTCGATGCAGCGAGAGTCCGTTGCGCAACGGCGCTGATGTGGGTTGCTCGTTGATCGCGTCCAGATAGTCGTAGGCCACCTGGTAATCCACCATCAAGCGAACCAGCCTGCTTCGATGACGACGCGGCGCCAGTACCGCGAAGAACGCCGCAGCCTCCGGGTTCAAACGCTCGCGAGTCAACTTGTCGAGTGCGGCGGCGCGCAGCGCCGGGTCGGGGATCTGCTGTGCCCGCCGCTTACAACAGCGGATCTCGTGTCGGGCCCGCGGGTAGATCGTCAACCAGTAGGCGATCCCAGCGGTCAGTAGCGCGGCGACCTCACGTACCTTGGACGACCGTGTGGGTTTCATACCAGCAATGCTGGTATGAGGACCGGACGCTTCTTAAGCCAAACAAATCAAATGTACTAATTGAATGTTCTAGTCCTGTAGGGCAAGCTGCGGCGGCACCTGCGAGGCCACATACCCAGGAACCGTCAGCGCGAGCAGTGCCCCGATCACAATGAGAAGGATAGTTTGAATAGTATAAATTCCTTCCACTGCGAACGGCGCAGGAAAACCGGTCGTTAGCCTGAGAAAGCGATCGATCAACAGGTGGCCGTAGATACCAGCTATGGCGCCGGTGAGCGCGCCCGTGCCGAGCACCAGCAGCGACTCGAAGGTGAGAACTCCACGAAGCTGCCACGGGCTGAAGCTGTTGATCCGCAGCGATGCCAGCGAGGAACGCCGCTGCCAGATCCCAGCTCCCATCGCAGCCGCCATTGCCAGGGCCGCCGCGATCTTCAGAAGCAGTGTTATTTGGCTCATGCGACTCAGCCCTTCGCGAGCAAGCGCGTCGGCCTGCGCGGCGCGTTCACCGCTTGTCTGAGCCGTCAGCGCAGTATCGCGACCGAGCACGCCCTGGATGGACTGCCTAACCGCTATAGGGTTCGCGCCAGGCTGCGTCTGTACTTCCACGGCACTGGGATCCGAGCTCGCCCAGGCGCGGTGATAGTCGGTGCCGGACATGATGATCGAGCCAGAGCTCCAGCCTAGGTTGGTCGTGGTCGCAGCAACGCGGTAGCTGACCTCGCCCGTTGGCGTGGGTAGCGTGAGCCTGTCGCCCACCCGCACGTGATGAGCTTCAGCGATCTGCTGGGAGACCGTGACCCAGCCTCCCTGGCGCAGGTGCGCAGTCGCCGTCAGGAGGTTGCCTTCCTGGATCTGGCTGGCCGGGATCGGCGTCGGCGCACTCGCCGCACGCGCGATGATCCAAATTCGGCGCCCGGCGAAATCGAGGAAGCCACCCTGGTAAGTACGCACGCTGGCTACGCCCGGCAAAGCCGCGATGCGAGCAGGTAGGTGCGGCGCGGTGAAGCTGCTAGTCGCGAGGTCATCGTTACCGGTCACAACCCATACCTCGGCTGTAGAGACGTATTGGGAGTAGTCGCGATACAGGCCGTTGAGCAGGTCGTTGTGGGAGCCTTCCGCAGCCACACACCCGAACACCGCAATCGCACCCGTCGCCGCGAGGGCCAGTGATCGAACGTTCGTCGCCCGCAGCGCACGAACGGCCACAGTCAGCATGTTCAACCGCGGCGTGCGTGCGGCGACGACCTCAGCCAGCCACAGCACCGCCTGCAGAGCCAACGGAATCGCAAGCAGGGTCGCAATCGACAGGCCGATGATTGCGACAACGATGGCCGAAGGCCAGAAGACGAGCACGCCGCTGGTCACAAGTAGCAGCACAGCTGATGCCAAAAAGAGCTGCAGATGTGCGCGACCGTTCAACGCCTGCCCTGGTTCGCCGTCCTCAAAGTAGACGGCGTCGACAGCGCGGCTGCGGCGCAGATCGAGTAGCGGCGGGGCCGCAGCCACACACGTCACCACCACACCCCCGAAGAAGGAGATCAGCAGGGGCTTCAGCCCAACCACAGTCTGCGTCCCAAGGGGAAACGCGGCAGCCAGATAGCTCGGTGTCGCATGAAAGAGCGTACGAGAGAGGAAGTCGCCTACCCCAAGCCCAACGAGCGAAGCCACCACACCGAGGCAAACAGCCTGGAACACGAGCATCCTGACGAGTTGCAGGGGCTTTACACCCTGCATGCGCAGATCGGCGATTACACGCCGGCGCTCCGGCACCGTCAGCAGCATCGCGTTGAAAGCCAGCAGTAGACCGACGATGCCGCTTACGAGCGCAAAGAAGCCCGTCGCCTCGGTGTTAGGTGCGACGGCTTGATTGAGGAGCGCCACTTCCTGATCGGCAGGAGCAACCGTCAGTCGGCCGGCGGCAAGCCGCGTCAGCTCTCGCTCGACGGCCGCCTGTTTTCCCGGTGTAGTCGTGAGCAGGATGCGTGTCACACGATCGGACAGGCCCGTGAGCCTCTGCACGAACCGCAGCGGCGCGATCGCGGCCATCGCACCGGACAGCCCACCGAGCGTTTCCGGACCGAGTACGGCGATCACCGCTACCGAACTCGCGCGTCCGCGTACCTGCAGCCAGACATGCGCGCCGGGAGCTTGCGAGCTCAAGCCCAGAGCGGCCGCCGTGGCGCTCGGCAGGATCACACCGGGCGTGCTGAGATCGCGTAGCGAGATGCTGCGCGTGATGTTGCCGCCAAGCGACAGCAGGCTCGGCGCCGCGCTCGCAACATCGATCGCCACGCGATGGCCGCTGGGGCCGACGAGCGATGCGTTCTCGTCGAGGATGGGCGCCGCCAAGGCAACACCTGGCAGCCGCCTCACCCGCGCGAGCAAATCCTCGTTGAAGCCATTGGCGTCGCGTGATCGCAGCTGCAGGCTCGCGCTGCCGGCAATGCCACGGACGATCGCACTGGAAGCGTCCGTGATGCTCGTGTTTGCCACCTGCACCGCGAACACGAGCGCGACGCCAATCGCAATCCCCACGCCCGCAAGCAGCTCCTGGACCGGACGCGTACGCAGCCGCCGGCCATAGAAATACAGGAGTCCCGACAGGCGCACGTGCGCTACCCCCAGGCCCTGCGGCGCACCGGCATGGGCGCGGCGAGCGGCGAGCGCTCCTCGCCGCTGAGCTTGCCGTCGCGCAGCGTGCATACCCGGTCGGCAATCGCCGCAGCCTGCGGATCGTGCGTGACCAGTAACACCGCAGCTAGCTGCTGACGAGCGATGTCCGCAAGCAGCGTGAGGATTTCAGCGCCACGCTGCGTATCGAGACTCCCAGTGGGCTCATCCGCGAGGATCACCCGCGGCTCGTTGATCAGCGCCCGCGCGATCGCGACGCGCTGGCGCTCGCCGCCGGATAGCTGGTCGGGCGTGTGACTGAGGCGCTCGCCGAGCCCAACACGTTCAAGCCACGGGATCGCGGCGCGTCGTGCCTCACCCAGCGGCACCCTGTCAGCCAACAGCTTGATCGCTGCGTTCTCAACCGCCGGCACACCGGCCATCAGATGGAAGGACTGATAGATGAATCCGACCTTACGGCGCTGATAATCCGCCGTCTCGTTCACGGAGAGCTCCGCTAGATCCTCTCCCTCGAAGCGCACAACCCCCGCATCCGGGGCCATCAGCCCCGCTGCGAGCATCAGCATCGTGCTCTTGCCAGAGCCGCTCGGTCCATGCAGCGCCACGATTTCCCCGGCTCGCACGGTCAGCGTGACGCCGTCAACCGCGCGCACGATCTCGCCGCCGAAACCCGGGTAATGCTTGACGGCACTCTCCAACTCCAAAACAGCGCCCGGCGCGCCGTTGCTCACCGCCACCGAGCTCCCGACTCGGCGCGCCGAAGCGGCACCACGTGAGCATGTGCGGGCTTCGCGTCGCCCCGCAGCTCACCGCTGTCGATCGACAATGCGCGATCTACCCCCGACAGCCCCTGGGCTTCGCCCGTGCTCATCAGCACCGCCGTGCCTTCGTTCGCGATCGAACGCAGCAAAGCCAACAGCGGATCGCGCTCGAGCAGGTCGACACCGGTGGTGGGCTCGTCGATCACGAGCAATGCCGGCTCGGTCACCAGCGCACTCGCGATCGCGACATACGCGACCTCTGCACCGTCGAGCTCGTGGCACTCGAGCTGACCGCAGCGCTCTGCACCCACGCGCACGAGCATCTCCTGCGCCCGCCTTCGCGCCTCTGTTGGCGAGGCCCGCTGAGCGAGCAGCCCCGCCGCGATGTGCTCGACGACCAGGCCACTCTGCGCGGACGGGAACGACGTCTGGCAGTAGCCGATCCGTCGACCCAGGATGTTGTTGCGACAGCGCGCGAGGTCACGCCCTTCGAACGTGACCCGTCCTTCTTCAGGCGACTCGATCCCAGCTGCGATCCGCAGCAGCGTGCTTCTGCCCGAGCGCCTGGCGCCCCACACCGCGACCAGCTCCCCCGGTTCGATTTCGAGCGAAATGTCTCTGATTGCCACACGCTCGAGCCTGCCGCGCCGGTAGCGCTTGGTGGCATGCTCGATTGACAGCAAGCTCATAGCGGATCATCGTCTCCAACCGACGCAGTCTCCACAGCGCGCAGTTCCGCCCGAGCGTAAGTGATCCACCCCAGCTGGGCATCGATCATCCGTCGCCGCTCCTCGATCAGCAGCCGCTCCACTACGCCGGCTACATCCAGCGAGTCACCCGTCGCGCCTCGCTGCGGACGCGCCAGTTCTTGGGCCTCGCGCACGCATTCCTGCTCGTAGCGAGCGATGAAGTCAATCGCCGCCTCAACGCTGTGCACCCCAGCCAGCGTCATCTTCCCGAGCATCTCGACCCGCTGCGGATCGTTGCGAACACGCTCGGCAAGCCAGCCCCTATAGGCCCTCGCGCCGCGGGCGGTGGCTCGATAAGGCGCCCCTGCCTTCGCACCGCGCCGCACGCCAGTGGTCGAACGACCCGACATCTTCTCGATCAGCCCCGCGTCCATGAGCGTGCCGAGCGCTGCGTAGATCGAAGACCTACCGGCATTCAAGAACTCGCCGAAGCGGACCTCGAAGCGCTGTCCGATCTCATAGCCGTGACTTGGCTTCTCAATCACCAGGCCAAGCACAGCGCAGACGACCTGCGAGCGCAGTGCAGCACTGTCCGCTGGATCAGCACCCCGTTCTTCGAAGACATGTTCGCCAGACACCAACATAAGCTCCTCACCACACAAACTACCGGATCTTTGACGTGCGCGGAATAGTACCGTTCATTCCAAACATTGCAGACGGCCGAGTGGATAAAAACGACAGCTCGGCTACTTGTCGATTCCGCAATTTGCGCCAAATGGCCAGCAGCGGCCTACTGAAGGGCGCGCAGAACCAGCTCGTCGTGCTCCGCTGGCTTGACCTTGCGCAACACCTCGGCAATTCGTCCATCGCCTTCGATCACGAACGTCGTGCGTTCGTTGCCGAAGTAGGTTTTGCCGTACATCGACTTCTGCACCCATACGCCATAGGCATCCGCGACCGCGTGACCCTCGTCAGCGAGCAGCGTGAAGTTCAAGCCCTGCTTGTCGTGGAACTTCTTCACCTTGGCAACGGTGTCCGGCGATATCCCCAGAACGACCGCTCCCGCTCTGGCGTAATCGTCACTGTGGTCGCGCACTCCGCACGCTTGCGTGGTGCAGCCTGGCGTGTCGGCCTTGGGATAAAAAAACAGTACGACGCGCTGGCGCCGGAAGTCCGTGAGCTTGACAGGCTCGCCGTCCTGGTCGGGCAGCTCGAAGTCCGGGGCGGTCTCTCCTGGCTCGATCATGGGCAAGATCGTAGCCGGCCGCGCCAAGACCAGCGTAGAGACTTGACGCGCGCCCCTCTTGGTCGGGCAACTCGAAGTCGGGAGCCGCGCGGCGCGCTCGTAGCGTGCTTCCAAGCCGCGTCCCGAACCACTCACAGCCGGCCTGGAAGCAGTGTCCAGGACGGGAGCGACAGGGTCTGTCCCGGCCTTTGCCGCCCGACGACTGCGGCATCGACGCTTGAGCCGCGCCGCCGCCAGCTCCGGGTTCATAACGTCCTGTACCCCACCGGAGCTTCGCCCTCCTTGCTTCTCGTCCAAGGCGTGAGTCTGCTTGGAGAAGGTGGCTATGCCGCTTCCCCTGGGAGAACAGGAGCCCCCGCGAGACGATGAGCTCTGTTCGGGAAGTCGTCCGAGCGCAGGCGGAGCGGCGCCGACGAGCTCGGTGCGCGGATCCGGGTTGCAATCATCGCTCAGGGGTGCCTGTATAGATCTTTACTGGTGTGCCTGGATCGATATGGGCGGCCAGCCAGTCGATGCTCGCGGTGGCCAGGCGGACGCAGCCATGTGATTCGGCGGCGCCCAGCGTCCCTCCGAGATCCTCGAGTCCGTGGATCGCGATCTGCCCTGGCCCGCCTTCGAATTTCTGCAGCACGTTGGAGCGTGCGCTGAGGGCGAGCGCGTACGGTCCGCCCGGGTGGCCGACGGGCATCTGTACGGTCTCCTCGACGAAGAACTGGCCGGTGGGCGTCGGCGTCGAAGGCTTGCCGATCACCGCTTGAAAAGTTCTCACCGTGTGTCCGTCGAGGTAGACCCGCAAGCGGCGGGCGGCGAGATCGACCAGGATGCGCCAGCCCGTCATGAGCTCACGGGTGCCGTCCTGGGCGATCCAGCCGGTCGATCCGTCGGGGCGGCCGGGAAGCATCACCTGCAGCCACTGCACTCCACCGGTACCGGTCGCGTGCCCGATCACTGGCAGCGTGGTCTGCTCGCCTGTGATCGGCCTCTCGGCGGGAACGAACAAAACCTGTGGAGACCCGGCTCCGGGTTCCCGATGAGCGCCATGCGCTGTGAGCAGCAGCGCGAGTTCCTGAGTCGCCTGCACGTGGGTTGGCATGGTGGCGGCTGCCAACCCGGCGGTGATGCCGAGCAGGCACGCTGTGGCAAGTCCAAGTAGCAGAGCGCGCCCGATCCGTCGAGGACACCCGACCGCACGCGGCGAGCGCGATCGGAGATAAGGCGGCGAAATGATCGGGTGCTCGTTTCAGCTCAGCTGCTGGATCACGATGGCGGCGGCGGCGGCGTGCGTCCCTCCCGCAAGCGGCGTGATCGTGAGCGCCGGCGTATTCCCCGCCGGGTTGCGAAGCTCGACCGTCGAGTCAGCGGCGGTGGTCGTGACGAGCGCATCGCCGGCAACCTGACTCGTACCGGTCGCTCGCCCATACACCGTGTAGGGCAGTTCGACCATGCCACCCCCGGAGTCGAGAGCGATCACCAATTGGCCC
>DATBYJ010000047.1:0-35840 GCA_036513795.1 Solirubrobacteraceae bacterium
TCGGCTCGCGAGCGTGGTGGGTGAGCACGAAGACTGGCGCATGGTAGGGCGGCTCGGAGCCCCACCATCCATCCCAGTCCTCGTCCCACTCGCCGCGGATCGGCCCGAACATGTTGCGGCCCATGACGTAGGCCCCGCGCGGTCGCATGAGCCAGCCCGCTGCCGTCGCGTCGGCGTCGTTCGCGCGCTCATCGCCGAGATGCCAGCGATGGACCTCCCTGCCGCGCTTGCCCAGCGGATTCTCCCGGCTCTGATCCGGCCCGGCGACGAAGCCATCGAGCGAGATCGACATATGGCAGGTGGTGCCCGGCATCGGCGTCCTCCAGTCTCTCAGGGATCCTTAGCGATGCAGGGCTTAGTCCTAGCCAGCTAAGTCGGCTGCTCTAAGCGGACATCGACGACCGCTTGGGTGGGGCTCCCGCGAGGTGAGGGCTCCGGCGGTATTGCTGCCCGTCAGGCGGGGATCGGGAACTTCCGCCGGATTACGCCAGTATCAAGCGACCGGCCGTCTTCGCGCATCCCTTCAACGTAGAGAGCAAGCGCCTCCTGAGCGTTCGCCGTCGCCTCGTCCATGGTGTCGCCTTGAGTGTGCAGACCCGGAAGGTCGGGAGCATAGACGTGGTAGCCACCCTCGTCCTGCGGAGCGAAGACAACCTCGATCTCAAGTGGCCGTTCCATGAACTCTAGGATAGGCATAAGTTCGGTCACGGACAAGCCTCCCGCTGAAGCCTGCGACGTCGTGGCGGTCAGGGTCGTAGCGTTGGGTGCCAGCGAGCCGGAGGTCACGCCCGCTCGCGCAGTTCGCGCAGGCGTACGACTGTGCTCTGATCGACCGTCTCCAGTGCATCGAGGAAGCGGGCAGCCTCATCTTGGTTGAGCGCAATCGCTGGTAGTTGGAGGAGACGTCTTGCGTGCGCGGGTTCACGGGACTGCTGAAGCAGTCGGTCGAGGTCTCGCCGGCCGCTGCCGTTGCGCTGCTACCGCGTTGCCGTCTCGTCATCTGGCCGTCGAAGCTTGATTCGCTGCTGCTGCGCATAGAGCGATAGTACGGACACGGTACGGCTGCTCATGCGCCGTGTCGGCTTGCGCCCCCGCATGGCCTCCAGGGATACCGCTCGACCATCTGCTCATATCCGGGCTGTGGCAGGCCACGAGTTGCCGCTACCTGCATCCACTGCGCAGGGCGGGGCTATCCGATCACTCCCCCGCTGCTCGCCGAGCCCACAGCCGCATCGTTTCCCACGGCGCGAGACGGGCAAACCACCAGTACCGACCTATCAGTGCTCATATACACGTTCCGAACCCACGACACGAAGGGGGCAGCATGGCTGAGCTGAGCGCGCGAGATGGCAAGCTCGTGCAATACCTCAACGAGGCATACGGCAAGGAGAAGGAGCTCGAAACTGCACTTCAAGCACATATTGGCATGACCACACGAGCGCCCTACAAGAAGCGCCTGCGCCAGCACCTGAAAGAGACCAAGCGCCACGCCCGCGGACTGGAGAAACGAGTGAAGCAGCTCGGGGGGACCCCGCAGACAGTGCCGATCGAGGGCCTCGACCCGCTCGCCAAAGGCGCCGGCGCCGCAGTGAAGATCGTCGGTCGCGCGGCAGCCGCCGCACAGGGGCCGCTGCACGCCATCCGCGGCACCGGCGAGCAGGAGAAGATGCTCAAGAACGCCAAGAGCGAGTACGCCGACGAGCACGAGGAGATCGCGACCTACATCGCGATCGAGACGCTCGCCGAAACGCTCGGCGACACCGCAACCGCCAAGCTCGCACGCGCGATCCGCCGTGAGGAGCAGAGCATGGCCAGCTTCCTCGAGCGCCAGATCCCGGTCCTCACCAAAGCCGTCGTGCAAGCCGAGATCCCGCCCGCGCAACGCCCCAAAGCAACCACCAAGGCACGTCCCAAACGAGCCGCTGCGAACAAAGCCAAAGCGAAACGCACACCCCCCGCCAAACGCTGAGGGCAGGCCGATGGCAGTAGACACGGCGCTGGTCGTCATCGACATGCTCAACCGCTACGAGCACGACGATGCCGACGCGCTGAGGAACTCTGTCGAGGACGTGCTGCCCGTCATGCAGGCGCTGATCGCGCGAGCGCGCGAACACGACGGCCCCGATCGTCTACGTCAATGACAACTACGACCACTGGAGCGCAGGCCCGGCCGAGCTCTGCGAGCAAGCCCTCGCGGGAGCACACCGTGCCCTCGTTGAGCCCGTCCTGCGCCGCCAGGGGCAGCGTTCATCCCCAAGGCACGCCACTCCGATCGGACGCAGACAGCCTGTTCTGAAAACAGTGAAGCCGCTCGCTTACTAGCCGTGCGGCGAAGCCGGCGACCCGGGGCCCGCTCGCTCATCGGCCCCGACGCATCGCGCTAATCCCTAGAAGCCCCGCCGCGACCATAGCGCCAGCGCCACCCAGCCGGCGGTGGCGCGTCAGCTCCCATTGCACGCTGCGCGGCTTGGCCTGCTTATCGAAGTCACCGTGCGCTGAGCGCTCGCCAGGAAGCGGCGCAAACAGATTGTCTGGCCGCCCCGCCTGCACACGCTCATCGGTCTGCTGGGCGTCAAACCCCGTCCTCGCCAGATAGCGGTCGCCGATGCCGGGAGCGAGCGCATTGCCGAGCAGCGTGACCGCGGTCGACGCGCCGACCCACCACTCTCGCCGCGCCGGCTCGCTGGCGGCGGCCACGATCGCCCGCGCGGCGACCTCCGGCTGATAGATCGGCGGCACCGGCTGCGGATGCCGGGGAAGGCGTGTGCGCACCGTGTCGAATTGCGGCGTGTTCATCGCTGGCAGCTGCACCATCGTCACACGCACCCCGCTGCCCTCGTGCATCAGCTCGCAACGCGCGACTCGGTGAACCCCTGGATCGCGTGCTTGCACGCACAGTAAGGGCTCTGCAAAGGGATGCCACGGTAGGCCAGCGCCGAGCCGACCTGCACGATCACACCACGATCCCGCGAGCGCATCCACGAAAGCGCACACAACGTCCCATACACCACCCCGAGATACGTGACCTCAGTCACCCTGCGGAACTCATCCGTGGTGATCTCCCACGTGGGGGCGAACACGCTTGCCATCGCGTTGTTCACCCACACCCCGATCTCGCCGTGCTCCTCCAGCGTGCCCGCTGCTGCCTCGAGCGCTTGCGGGTCAGCGACATCGCACTCCAACACCACCGGGCGCCCGCCCAGCGACTCCACCTCAGACGCCGTGGCGACCAAGGCTTCCTGGCCGCGGGCGATCAGCCCAACCACGGCACCCTCACGCGCGAACGCCTGCGCGGTCGCGCGCCCTACACCCGAGCTCGCGCCCGTCACCGCCACCACGACAGATCCCATCATTCCTCCATCAGACGCCGGCGACACACACCGCGCCTCTACCCAACCGGCCGTCCTGCCAACCCCGTAACCGCGGGTATGCAGCGACAAAGATGAGCACGCGGGGCACGATGGACTCTTCAAAGAGGCGCTGTGTTGCGCTCCTCACTCGAGGAGACAGTCCTGCGGGGCAAGCCATCCAGATCGTGAGCATCCCGCTCACTGGCGCAGGCGAACGTTTCAGGCACTATCGCTGGCATCCGCGAGCAACTCCAGGACCGCCTTCTCGACGCGAGCACGGACTCTCGCTTTGCCAAGATCCGGGCCAGCGCGACCGATCGCCTCAGCGATCGTCACCCCGGCCTGAAAACGGTCGATCACCCTCGGGTCCACATATGACGAACGGCACACCGCGGGCGTATTACCCAAATACGCCGCAACCGTCTTGATCGCCTGTTTGACTTCCCGCTCACGCGCGGCTTTCCCTTTCACCTCCTCTGCGCCTGCCAACGCGACCGCGGCCAGCACCGTCGCGTTCCAGGTACGAAAGTCCTTAGCCGTGAACTCCCCACCCAAGCACTGCTTCAGGTAGGCGTTCACCTCCTCGGCGCTCAGGTCCCTCCAGCCGTCGCTCGCGCGGTACGCCAGCAACTGCGAGCCGGTGCGCCGCCGCTTCAAGGCTCCGACCATCACCAGCGCCTCGGGGTCGGCGATCGCCTGCACCCGCCGCTGCCCAGACTTCGCCGGGAAGTCGAAGATCACTCCACGCTCCGCGACGGTCACATGCTCGCGCAGCATCGTCGTCAACCCATAGGACTCATTGCGCTCCGCGTAGTCCTCCGAGCCTATACGGAAGAACCCCAGATCAAGCAGTCGCACCGCCAACGCCAGCATCCGCTGCTCGGTCAACTGCCCAACCTCAACCCGCCGCTCGCCGCTCGGGAGCCGCAGGTCACGAGCCACACGACGACGCAGCCGTGGTAGCACCGTACCGAAGGCGATCATCGCGTCAAACTTGCGTCGGTCGCGGTGAGCCCGCCAACGCTCGTGGTAGAGATACTGCTTGCGGCCCGCTGCGTCGACCCCAGTAGCTTGCAGATGCCCAAGCGGGTCCATGCATACCCATACCTCCCGCCACGCAGGTGGGATCACGAGCTCCGCGATCCGCTCCAGCACCTCGGGGTCATCGACACGCCCACCGGCCGGGTCGAGGTACTCAAAGCCACGGCCGCGCCGCCGGCGCACAATGCCCGGTGCCGCACAATCACTACGCCTCAAGCGTGCGATCTCACCCCTCCAAGCATCATCCCGGCTATACCCGGCGCTCTACGAACACAACCACCACAGCAGCGAGCCGCCCCAGCTCGACACGGTTCGCGCCGGCACGATCGGGTAGCTCTCACAGCAGCCTCGATCGTCGATCGCCTTGATCTGGGCACGTAAGGAAAGGAGCATGAGATGGCCACCGATGCACTATGGCGAATCGCGATACGGCTCCTGCACCCAGCCAAACCTACGAGCTTGCACCTGGAGCTGATGAGCAACGACGACCTTGACCACTGGCTCGGGGAACGCCACTCGGCCTGACCCGCCGCATCGGCCGGCCTTCCGCCTAACCGTGGCGCATCCTCGCCGGTTGCGTCCCGCCGCGACGGGGTAAGCAAACCGAAACACTCAGCAACTGGAGGCCGCCATGTCAGCAACAAAGAGCAGCAACGGCATTCTCGCCGAGGACGCTCGCGAGGAGCGCGAGCGGATCGTGGGGATGCTCACCAAGGCGTACTGGATGGAGATCGAGACCGTGATGAGCTACCTCGCCAATTCGGTGAACCCCGATGGCGTGCGCGCCCAGGAGATCATCAAGTCCCTGCGCGAGGACATCCAAGAGGAGCTCGGGCATGCCACCCAGTTCGCCAGCCGCATCAAGGAGCTCTACGGGATCGTTCCCGGCTCGACGGACTTCCAAGCCGAACAGTCCTACCTGCAGCCGCCCGAGCATCAAACGGACATCGTGCACGTCATCAAGGGGGTGATCGAGGCAGAGACCGGCGCGATCGACTTCTACAACGAGATCATCGAGGCGACCGAGGAGACCGATCCCGTCACGAATGACATGGTGATCGCGATTCTCCACGACGAGGAGGGCCACCGCCGCCTGTTCGAGGGGTTCCTGCGCGAGTACCAAGACCAGTCGTGAGCAGCACGACCACCACTGGCCTGGCCACCACAAAGGAGAGCGCCCAGGCACAGCCACGATGCGCCCTGAGCTTCACCTTCGACGATGGCCCCGACGAGACGTGGACGCCGCGCGTGCTGGAGCAGCTCGCCCGCTGCGAAGTCACGGCGACGTTCTTCATGGTCGGCGAGCGAGTACGCGCCTACCCTGACCTAGCCCGCAACATGCTCGCCGCCGGCCACGAGATCCAGCTGCACTGTGACCGCCACATCCGCCACACCGAGCTCACCGAAGCAGAGCTACAGCTCGATACCCAAATGGCGCTTGACGCTTTGGCCACAGTGGACGTGCGCCCGCAGCTCTGGCGGGCGCCGTGGGGACTCTGCACCGACGCGAGCGTTCGAATAGCCGCACGGGTCGGCCTGCAGCTCGTGCGCTGGTCGATCGATACGCACGACTGGCGCGGCGATCGACCACAGCACATGCTTGCCGACGCCCAAGGCCAGCTCGCCGACGGTGGGGCAGTGTTGATGCACGACGCCATCGGGCCCGGAGCACGACGTGCTGGCTGCCAGAACACCATTGCGCTGCTGCCAGCACTCGCTGCGGCCGCCCGCGCCGACGGTCTCGCGCTTGCCCCAATGCAACACCAAGCGATCAGGCCGCCAGCGATCGAGGTGCCAGCGTGAGCGTCCAACAGCTACCAACGCGAGCCTCCACCGCACGACTGCAGGACGCGCTCGCACGGATCGCCCAGCGCGCCGCCGAGCTCGATCGCCAACCACGGTTCCCCACAGAGAACTTCACCGACCTCGCCGCCGCCGGTGCGCTCACACCCCCGCCCGATGGACTGGCGGGCGAAGCGCGACTCGTGCGCGCAGTGGCCGCCGCCGACGCCTCGACCGCGCGCATCCTCGACGGCCACCTCAACGGCATCGAGCGGCTGACCCTCGCCACCCCCGAGTCGCTGCGCTCCAGCGAGCTCACCCAGATACAAGAAGGAGAGCTGCTGCTCGGCGTGTGGGGCGCAGACCCAGCCGCCGGCGAGGGGCCGCCCGCTCGGCTCGAGCGCACCGACGGCCAGTCGGTGCTGCGCGGTGTAAAGACCTTCTGCTCGGGCGCCGGCGGCGTGCAGCGCGCGCTCATCCTCGCCGCCGACCATGACGGCTCGCGCCGCCTCGTCTATCTCGACACCACCAGCAGCAAGGTGAGCATCGACCGTGGCTGGTATCAGGCATCCGGGCTGCGCGCCTCAGAGAGTCACCGCGTCGAGTTCCACGACACACCCATCCTCGCGGTCCTCGGTGGCCCCGGCGAGCTCTCCCGCGAACCCTACTTCTCCCGCGATGGCATCCGCACCTCCGCCACCTGGGCCGGGCTCGCCGACAGCATCGTGCGCGAGACCATCGGTGCGCTCGACCCCGAACGCACCGACGCGGCACAAGCCCACATGCTCGGCAGGATGCGCGTCGCGCAAAGCACGATCGACCGCTGGCTCGCGCACACCACCCACAGCCTCAACCAGCCAGATGATCCGCGACCCGAGCTCGACCCGGCCGTGCTCGCCCTGGAATGCCGCGTCGCCCTCACAGACGCAGCCCGACTGATCTCCAACCAGGCCGCACAGGTCTGCGGGTCACGGGCACTGATCGGCGCCAGCGCCCTCGACCGCGCCCGACGCGACCTCGATCTGTTCCTCCTGCAGCATCGGCTGGACCCCAAGATCGCAAAGCTCGGCACGCACATGCTCACCACGGAGGGAGCATGAGCGCCACCGCTGACCTCGCGCGCTTCGAGCGTCTCTACCAGCAAAGCCACGACCCCTGGGGCTACCGCACCAGCAGCTACGAGCAAGAAAAGTACGCGGCGACGCTCGCAGCGCTGCCGAAGCAAACCCACAGCCTGACCCTGGAAGTTGGCTGCTCGATCGGCGTGTTCACCGGCCAGCTCGCCGCGCGCTGCGAGCACGTCGTCGCGATCGACTTCTCCCTCAGCGCCCTGGAGCTCGCCCGCCACAACCTGCGAAGTGTCAGCAACGTCGATCTGCTGCGCGCCAGATTCCCCGAGGAGACCCCGCCTGGCTCATGGGATCTGATCGTCTGCTCAGAGGTCCTCTACTATCTGCAGCCGCCGGCGCTCGCAAACGCGATCGGCTGGATCAAGACACAGCTCAGCTTTGGTGCGAGCGTGCTCACTGTCAGCTGGCGCGGGCTCGGGCGCGACGAGCCGTTGACCGGCGATAAGGTCCACGACGGGCTCACTCGCGAGCTCGCCCGCTGGCACGCGCTCGACGCACGCCAAGAGCAGTACAGGCTCGACCGCTTCGACGGCCGATGAGCCTACGGCGGATCGTGATCGTCGGCGCCGGCCCCGCTGGCCTGGCAACCGCCCGCGCCTACCGCGAAGCAGGCGGCGCGGCGGAAGTCACGATGCTAGGCAAGGAGACTCTCATCCCCTATAGGCGGCCACCGCTGACCAAGGAGTTCCTGCGCGGCGAGCTGGACGCCAGCGAGCTACCCATCGAGGGACCCAGCTGGTTTGACGAGCACGACATCCAGCTGCGTGTCGGCTGCCAAGTGACAGCCATCGACCCCAGCACAGGCGCCGTTCACGCCGACGGATACGCGCTCAGAGCCGACGCGATCGTACTTGCCACCGGCGCCGAACCATCCCGGCCCGACCTCCCTGGCCTGGATGACCCGCGGGTACAGACGATGCGCGAGCGGCCTGACAGCGAACGCATCGCCTCCCGAGCCAAGCCAGACACCCACACCATCGTGCTCGGCACCGGCTTCATCGGCTGCGAGCTAGCCGCATCGCTCGCGCTGCGCGGCGCTCAGGTGACACTCGCAGGCCTTGAGCCAGCGCCGCAGCAGCAGCGTCTCGGCGCCGAGGCCGCCGAGCGCATCGCACGTTGGCTGACAGACCTCGGCGTGACGCTACGGACGGGCGTGAAGGTCTCCGCCGTGCACAACGCCCGCATCGTCGCGCTCGACCACGGCGACCCGATCGAGGCCGACAACGTGGTGCTCGGCATGGGCGCTACCCCCTGCAGCGAGCTAGCCGAGCAAGCCGGCCTTACGATCGTCAAGGGAGCGATCCTCACCGACGCGCAGATGCGCGCCCACGACCGGGTGCTCGCTGTCGGCGACGTCGCCTACGCCCACAACCGCAGCGCAGGACGACGGCTGCGCGTAGAACACTGGGGCGACGCGCTCGGCCAAGGCGAAATCGCCGGGCGCGTACTCGCCGGACAGAACACGCACTGGCAAGACGTGCCCGGCTTCTGGTCGACCATCGGCCAGCACACCCTCAAGTACACAGCCTGGGGCGACGGCCACGACCAATGCAGACTCGATGAGCACCCCGACGGCGCGTTCACCGTGTGGTATTCACACCACGACAAGCTCGTAGGTGCACTCACCCACAATCGCGACGAGGACTACGAACACGCACAACAGCTCATCGCCGCCGGGGGAAGCCCACCATGAACGAGCACCCGCCAGACCCCCACAGGATGCCGGCGGCCGTCGAGCTCGCACCGCCGCACCCCGACCTCCGCGCAGTCGTCGTCATCCCGGCCCGCGACGAGGCCCCCCGGATCGCCGCCTGCCTGCACGCGCTCGCCAGCCAGCACGACATGCCCGCGAACAGCTACGAGGTGATCGCGATCCTCGACGGCTGCAGCGACGACACGCTCGGAGTCATCCTGCAAACCGCCCGGCTGCACGAGCAACTCGCCATCCACACCGTCACCCTTCCGCACCCCCAAGGCGTCGGATGCGCACGGCGCCTGGGCATGGACATCGCCTGCCGACGACTCCTGGGCCTCGAACGACCCGACGGGCTGATCGCAAGCAGCGACGCCGACACGACCGTCGCCGGCGACTGGCTCTCAGCGCAACTTGCCCTCTCGCGGTCGGGCGCCGCTGCGATCGGAGGACTCATCGAACTCGACCCCATAGAGCGAGACACGCTCGACCCGCACGCCCTCGCCGTGCGCGAACTGGGCGCCACCACACGGCTCGCGCTCGCCGTCCAGCAGACCGCAGGCGGCACGCTGGTCGAGCACCCGCACTTCTCCGGCGCATCGCTCGCGCTGACCGCCGCCGCATATAAGCGCTGCGGCGGACTGCCAGTACGCGCAGCGCTTGAGGACGAGGCGCTCGCCCACGCGCTCACCAGCCAAGGCATCGCCATCCACCGCCCCCTCCACGTCCGGGTGAGGACCTCCGCCCGCACCGACGGGCGCGCTCCACGCGGCCTCGCGCAAGACCTCACGCGCGCAGACTGGCGAGCCCGCCGCTCCTACAAAGCCAGCGAGTTCCCACTCAGCCGTCTGCTTGCCGTCAAGCAGAACACCATCGCTCTCCTGCTGCCAGCCCGCGAAGTCGCAAAAACGATCGGCCCGATCGCTCGCACCGCCGCTCGACTCAAAGACGCCGGTCTGCTCGACGAGGTGCTCGTCATCGACGCCGCCTCTCAGGATGAGACCGTCGCGATCGCCCGTCAAAGCGGCGTCCACGTCGCCCAAGAGGATGAGCTGCTGGCCGACTACGGACCCTCACAAGGCAAGGGCGATGCGATGTGGCGAGGACTCGCCGCCACCAGCAGCGAAATCGTCGCCTTCGCCGACACCGACACCGAGGACTTCCATGAAGGATTCCTCCTCGGGGTACTCGGCCCGCTGCTCTGCGACCTCGACATACAGCTCGTCAAGGGCACCTTTCGTCGCCCGTTCCGCAACGGCGACGCCGTGCTCGCCGAAGGCGGCGGGCGCGTCACCGAGCTTATGGCAAGGCCACTGCTCAACCTTCATGCCCCGCAGCTGGCGGTGTTCGACCAGCCGCTCGCGGGGGAGACCGCCGGCCGCCGGGCGCTGCTCGAACAGATCCCGTTCGCCGCGGGCTACGGCGTCGAGATAGCAATGCTGATCGACAGCTGGCGAACCTGCGGACTAGACGCCCTCGCACAAGTCGACCTCGGCCAACGGCAAAACCGCCACCAGCCGCTGCGCGACCTCTCGGCGATGGCCTACGCCGTGCTCCTCGCCGCGCAAACCCGCTTCCTCGGCTCGGAGTTCGCCGACAGCAACGCCTGTAGCTCAATCATCCTGCCACCCACCGCCAGTGCCCCGGAGCTGATGGAGACTCGCCACGTGACGCTCGAGGAACGTCCGCCCCTCGCCCAACACCGCAACCGCGCACACGCCCCCGCCGCCTAGAGCCAACTCTGCCTCACAGCCGCCGATCGCGCCGTTTTGGCCCCCGACCTCAAGGGTAGGAGCGAGCGCATGCGCGCCGAGAACGACACGGCCCTGCGCTTCACCGGCGATCACTGTCGCCGGATACTCGATCGGGACACCACGGCTGCTGCTGCACTCCACCAGTAGCCGGTTCCCGAACGGTCTCGCCCGACATCCTCGACGGCACCCTCGATCAGCTCCAACACGGAGACATTGCCGTGCTCATCACCGGCTGGGGAGCCGAACGGCAGTGAGCGAGGAGTACCTCAAGCGCTGGCCTTACCTGGGCGGCGCTGGCGCCCGGCTCCTGCTCGAGTACAGCATCTCCGCCATCGGGATCGACGCGCTCAGCATCGGCGGCTGGGGCGGACCCGACCAATGAGCGGCCTCGTGTGTCGAACCCCGCCGCGCGGGGTAGGTCAAGCTCATGGCCGCCCAGCAACGACAGATCGAATGGGGCACCGCCGAGATCGACGACGGCACGCTCACCGTGCAGCTGGCCGGCGCGTCCTCCAAGGCATGGAAGGCGCGTTTCGAGAACGTGCTCGCACTGCTGGACACGCCACACAGCGGCTGGGGAGAGGTCAGCCTCACCAAAAAGGCGATCAGGGTCTCCGACGTCCGGCAGGGCAGCGAGGCCGAGCTGCGTCACTTCCTCGAGAGCGCGGTCCTTCAAGCCAACACGGACACTGCTGCGCCCGACGCACCGCTACCGCACGACGAGGAGGACGAGGAGCCCGACGCCGACGAGCAGATGGCCCAGACCTTCCGCAGCTTCGCCGCCGAGCACCAACACCGCTAGCAGCCTCATCCTCGCTTTTTGCCGGTGCGGCGAGCGGGTAGATGCAGCGGTATCCACAAGCCCGAGGAGGACCAGCGATGGCCAAAGATCACGGCCCCAGCGTCAAGAACGACAAACAGTACGAAGGGCTCCGCGAAAAGGGCATGAGCAAGGAACGCGCTGCAAAGATCGCCAACAGCCCAGGCTCATCCAAACGAGGCGGCAAGAGCTCAGGCTCAAAACGCAAAACCAGCACCCAAGGCGGCACCAAAGCGCAGAAGGCCGCCGCAGGACGCAAGGGCGCCAAAAAGAGCAACAGCTAGACGATGCCCGAGCGTGCCACCGACAGCCATGCCGGCACGCCGAGCGCCACGCCCCTCGGCTCGCTTTCCTCGCATTACGCTCCCGGCCAAGAGCGCCCGCTCGGCTCCTACGTCATCCTCACCGGCGCGTACACCACGGGTCTGGCAGGCGGTCTGATCGCGCTGCGCGCCCGTCGCCATCAGCTGCCTGAGCGACCCACGACCGGCGATCTGCTGCTTATCGGCATCGCCACCCACAAGCTCAGCCGGCTGCTCGCCAAGGACAAGGTGACGAGCTTCATCCGCGCGCCCTTCACCCGTTACCAAGAGTCAAGCGGGCAGGCGAGGTAGAGGAGGAACCCTGCGGCCACGGTCTGCACCTCGCCGTCGGAGAGCTCCTGGTGTGCCCCTACTGCCTCGCCCAATGGGTAGCCACCGCGCTCACGCTCGGACTCATCGGCGCCCCGCGCCTCACGCGCCTCCTCAGCTCCGTGTTCGTCGCGCACACCATCTCGGACTTCCTACAGGTCGCTTACCACGCAGCCGAGGACAAGCTGTGAAAAACACCAAGCCACGGCGCCCACCGGCTCGTTTGACACCCAAGGGCCAGGGGTAGACGACCGAGAAGCCGGAAGCTCGCCAACACGAAACAGAGGGAGGCAGCAGCGAAATGGCATCCACACCGCTAGACGGAAAGACAGTGGCCTTTCTCACCGCACAAGAGGGCATTGAGGAGGTCGAGCTCACAGGGCCCTGGAAGGCCGTCAAAGACGCAGGCGCTACGCCCAAGCTGATTGCCCCCGAAAATGGCGAGATCCAGGCGTTCAACCACCTCGACAAGAGCTCAACATACTCCGTCGATCAGTCCCTTGAGGACGCGGACCCCGACGACTACGACGCGCTGGTGCTCCCCGGCGGCGTGGCCAATCCGGACCAGTTGCGCACCGACGAGCGCGCCATCCAGTTCGTACAGCAGATCTTCGCTGCGGGGAAGCCCGTCGGCGTCATCTGCCACGGCCCTTGGACGCTCGTGGAGGCAGACCTCGTGCGCGGGCGCAAGCTTACCTCCTGGCCTTCCCTGCAAACCGACATCCGCAACGCCGGCGGGGAATGGGCCGACGAGGAAGTCGTTGTCGACCAGGGGCTTGTCTCCAGCCGCAAGCCAGACGACCTACCAGCGTTCTGTGCGAAGATCGTCGAGGAGTTCGCAGAGGGTTGTCACGAAACAGCCCAGGCCGGCGCCACTGCCCACGCGGACTAACTCCTCGCTGCATAAAGGAGAAGGGTTAAATTGTGGCGCGCAGCCTCGATTCCGCCTATCGGCGGTGTGCTGTTTTCACACGGACATAAAACCTGGATCGCCTGGGGAATCGCGCTTGCGCTCGCCATTGCTGGATTCATTGTCCGCAGGTCGAGACGCAGACGCTAAAGCTGCACATGCTCACGATGGGAGACAGGGGCCGCAGGGTTAGCCGCTCCGATCGGCGGGGTAGATCAAGCGCATCAACTTCTAGGAGGTACAAGAACGATGGTGGCACTACTTGCGTTGATACTGATCCTTGCGATCTTCGGCGGCCTCGGATTCGCCGTCCATCTGCTCTGGATCGTGTTGGTGATAGCGATACTGCTGTGGCTGATCGGGTTCTTCATCGGCGGTGCCCCCGTCGGCGGCGGACGTAGGCGCTGGTACGGACGCTGGTGATGTCCACGTCAGGCGCCCCCGCGGGCGAGAACAACGAAGGGCGAATCGTCCGCTCCTGGCGCCTGACGAAGGCGTCCTGGGAGGTCGTGCGCGAGGACCGGGTGATCCTCGTGCTCGCTCTGCTCTCGACGCTGCTCGGCGCGATCGGCGTTGCCGTGATCTTTGGTGTCGCCGGGATCGGCAGCAGCGGCGCTCACGGACACCGGCACTTGGTCGACGGGCGTGTGGTGATCGTGGCCTTGATCCTCGCTTACCCGCTCATGTTCATCAGCGCCTTCTTCAACACGGCGATCGCCGCAGCGGCATCCGCCGGGCTCCAAGGACGACGCCTCACGCTCGGCCAAGCACTCGCCGTGCCCGCTGGCGCGTCCCGCAGCTCGCCGTTTGGGCGCTGCTGGCGACGATCTTCGGAGTCGTGCTGGAGCAGCTAGCGCGACGCCTGCCGCTCGCCGGCGCGATCCTCGCGCGAATAGTCGGCCTCGCATGGTCGGTGGCGAGCCTGTTCGCGATCCCGATTCTGGCGATCGAAGGCGGCAGCGCCCCGCACGCTCTGAAGCGCTCTACGCAGCTGGTCAAGCAGCGCTGGGGCGAGGGCATCAGCGGCAATGTGATCGTCGCAGCCTGGACGATCCTGCTGTTCATCCCGCTGCTCGTGCTGTTCATCGCCGGGATTGCCGCGACCCGCCACGCACCAGTCGCACGGATCGCTGTGTTCGCGCTTGGAGCCGCCGTTCTCGTGGCGCTAATGGCGCTGAGCGGGGTGGTCCGCCAGATCTTCGCTGTCGCGCTCTACCGTTACGCCGCCGACAACAGCAGCAGCGGACCATTCACAGAGCAGGACCTACACACTCCGTTCATAGGCCGCCGGCGAGCCTGAGCCTGTGTCCCTCAAGGCGCCCCGGCGCAGCTCGCAAAGACGCAGCCCGGCATGAGCCGGCGCTGGCTTTGACCGCTGCCCGAGCGCCGCGCTGGCGTCGCTGCGAAACCCGCGTTTTCTCTCACCGCGATACGGGTACGGTAGTCATAGCTCGCCAAAGGGGGTGAGTCGATTGAGTTTTGATTTGCAATGGCGTCCGACTCTCGGAGAGCACGACGACGGCTACGAGCACGCCGAAACCAAGATGCTGATCGAGAACGCGTATAGAGGCTCCCAGCGCCGACTTTCTCCGCGGCTACCGTTCGTTGCCTAGCCCAGCTGGGTAGAGCCTAGCCCAGCTGGGTAGAGACCAGTCAGACACAATACGAGCGCAGGAGGAGACATGGGCGACCGTAAGCAGCGCGCACAAGGCAAGGCCAAAGAGCTCAAAGGCCGTGCTAAGCAAGAAGCCGGTATCGCCAGGGGCAAACCCGCCACCGAGGCGCAGGGTGCCGGCGAGGAGCTCAAGGGCAAAGCACAGAACGCCGCCGGCAAAGCACGCAGCGCCATCAAGAGGGCAACCCGCTGAGCACACCCAGCCACATGGCAGGCCACGGCGAGAAATCACCAGGCGAGACCGGGCTCACGGATGTCTCGATGCTGCCCGGCCGACGTGCACGCCCGGCGCTCGAGTCCGCGTTCGTCCGCGTGATCGCCACCAGCGGTGTCGTCGGGATCGGCGTCGCGCTCGGGGCGATTCTCACCTCTCAGAAAGTCGCCGGTTGGATCGTCGGCCTGGTGATCGCCCTCGTCGCAGTCATCCTCAGCGCGATCCTGTGGTCATCACGACGCCTATGAAAATCCCCGACCGCACACACCCCCAAACACCCAAGCCCGTATGTGCGAGGACGCCGCACACCGGATTACCGGTGTGAAACGGGCCGTGGAGACTCCGCACATACAGACCGGCATGGCAAATGGGCTAGACACCGAGATCCCGAGAACCGTTGAGCAGTCCACGCTAGGCCCCTCCGTCTCAGACGGTCGTCGCAGCCACCTGCTCAGCATCACCGATTCGGCGCTCGGATATATGTCCCTGGAGGACATTCTCTCTGAGTTGCTCGAGCGTATCCGCAGCTCCCTCGAAGTTGATACCGCAGCAGTGCTGCTGCTCGACGAGGACCGAGGCGTCCTTCTCGCACGCGCTGCACGGGGACTCGAGGAGGAGGTACGCCAAGGCATTCAAGTGCCGCTTGCCCGCGGCTTCGCTGGTCGCGTCGCCGCCGAGGCGCGTCCGATCATCATCGAGGATCTCGACCACGCGGACGTCGTAAACCCGATCCTCCGGCAAAAGGGCATCCGCTCGATGCTTGGCGTTCCCGTGCAGGTCGAAGGACGCGTCATCGGGGTGATGCATATCGGCACGCTCGTTCAGCGGCACTTCGACGAGGACGACGTGATGCTGCTGCAGCTTGCTGCTGATCGCGCGGCGCTTGCGATCGACAACGCTCGCATCTCAGAGCAGCGTGCCGTCACCGAGATCATGCAGCGCACGCTCCTGCCGGATGCTCTGCCGCAGATACCAGGTATGCGCTTCAGCGCGAAGTACCTGCCGGCTGGCTCGGGCATCAAGGTCGGCGGGGACTGGTACGACGTCTTCCAGCTCTCAAGCGGACGTGTCGCATTCGTGATCGGCGATGTCGTCGGCCGTGGTGTGCTGGCCGCCTCGGTGATGGCCGAGATTCGCACGGCGCTGCGCGCCTACATGGTGCAAGGACACGAGCTCACCGAGGTGATCACGATGCTCAACGATCTACTCGTCACGATGGGCCGCAGCCGCGGAGCGACCCTCTCCATTCTCGAACTCGACCCCGAGGCCGAAGAACTCGAGGCCGTCACCGCCGGGCACCTGCCGCCGCTGCTGATCGAACTGCACGGGGAGGCCCGCCTGCTGGAGCAGACACCCGGACTTCCCGTCGGCATACGCACCGGCCACGACTACCAATCCTGCCGCTACCCATTCCCGACGGGCAGCCGACTACTGCTCTACACCGACGGGCTCATCGAGCGACGCCACGAGTCGATCGACGAAGGCTTCAAGCGGCTCACCATCGCCGCCCAGGCCGCCGCGCAGCGCACCGACTCCTCTTTCGCCGACCGCATCTACCGCGCGCTGGTCGACGAGGCTCCGCTCGAGGACGATCTCGCGCTCCTGGCCATCGAGACCGTGCCGCTGCAAGACACGCTCGAGATGACCCTGCCGGCGCGTCCCAACGTTCTCGGCGGTCTGCGCAACACACTCGGCCGTTGGCTCCGGGTTGCCGGGGCGAACGAGAACGAGCTATTCGACGTCACCCTCTCCGCTTCCGAGGCCGCCGCCAACGCGATCGAGCACGCCTACGGCGCCCGCGAAGCCACCTTTATGGTGCGCTGCGAACGCGACGCCCACCAGGTCGTGGTCACCGTCCGTGACGCCGGCCGCTGGCGTACTACCCGCTCGCACGGAGGAGGACGAGGGCTCGAGATCATGCGCTCGCTAGCAGACAGCGTGACCGTTGACAGCGCCGAAGCAGGAACCGTCGTCACCATCACCAAGAGCCTCTCTCACCAGCCGTGAGCGCTGTCGACATCGAGAGGCTCGACGGAGTGCCGATCGCACACGTCACCGAAGACCTCGACGCCGCCAACGTCGCCAATGTTCAACGGCAGCTTGACGGCGCACTCGACCCGGACGCCTCAAGCCTGATCGTCGACCTTAGCGCCACCCGCTACCTCGACAGCGCAGCGATCGACATGCTGCTGCGCCTCGGCGACCGGCTCGAGCACCGCCGCGCCAAACTGATCCTCGTGATACCCGATACCTCACAACTCATCCGTCTAGCTGCCATCGTCGGCCTCCCCGACGCAATCGACGTCCATCCGACGCTCCCCGCCGCCTTGCGAGAGGCAGCGAAGCCGCTCTCGACTCAGCCTCCGGCGCCACAACCCGCGCCCGATAGGGCCAGCACCAGCTGACCTCCCTGCCGCAACGGCCTCGCCGTCGACCGCACAGGCGAGCTGGCCAAACCGCGCCCCGTTGGCCGGTAGACTGGCCGAGTCGATGGCCCAAGAAGCTCCCCGCCCGCAGACCGACGCCGAGAATGCCGCCCTGGGCTCCACCCTCGCGGAGATCTCGCGCACGCTCGTCTCAATCCAGAAGCGAAACTATGGCAAGGGCCCCGTCCGAGCCCGCTCGTTCCTGCAGAAGGACGTCCTGACGGTCATCCTCGAAGGCGGCTACACGACGATCGAGAACACGCTCGAGGAGCATGGCCACACCAATGAGGTCATCGTCACGCGGCTCGCGATGCAGAAAGCCGTCGAAAGCGAGATGCGCGCCGCCGTCGAGACGATCCTCCGTCGCTCGGTGCGCTCCTTCATGAGCGCCAACGACCCCAGCAACGAACTACAGGCCGAGGTCTTCGTGCTCGACCCCCCGGACGAAAGCGGACCAGCCGAGCAGCTCACTCCAGTCGCCGGCAACGCCCGAACCCCCGCATAAAGCGCCGCGAGGGGGCGAGCACAGCCAACAGACGGCGAACGCCAGCCTCGCGGCAGAAGCGCCCAGCTGGGGCAAACTCAATACCCCGCCGTCGCGCCTCAGAGTCATCGTGCCCGATGCCGCCGCGATCCAAACGCGACAGGGATCGAGTCGCTTCTGCTACGTTAGCGAGCGTCTCGCACTTGGAGCTCGAGCGCGAGATCCCCCTGGAATCGGAGGCAGGTTCAGTGACCCAGCGCACTCGGCTGCCACCGTGCCGGCTTACAATCCGCAGGCGACGCATTTGTCTCCAAGGCAGAGGGTGAAAGTGACCAGCGAGCATCCCTATCTCACCATCAAGGTGACGGAAGCCCCAGGGGCTCAGACGATCGCCCTGACCGGCGAAGCCGACCTCCTCGGTGCCCCCGAACTCGAAGCGGTCTTCGCTAACGTCTGCACCGGCGAACCAGGGCTCATAACCCTCGACCTCAGAAACCTCACTTTCATCGACTCAAGCGGCCTGCACGCCCTCGTCGCAGGACACCAACTGTGCCGGACACGCGGCCACGAGCTCAAGGTCATCCCCGGTCCCGCCAGCGTACAACGGCTCTTCGAGCTCACCGGGATGAACGACATTTTCCCGTTCGGCGACCTTGAGCCAGTCCCAGAGAACGACCAACCATCGAGCGGCGAACCCGCCCCCAGCGCCTGAGTCCAGACTACCCCGGTAGCGCGTGATCGTGGGCCCGCTCCAGATGCCTCTCCACGACGCTCTTCAGCACACGATGAGCGCCAACTTGACGAGCAGCCAGCACCGCGGCGATGACATCGTGGCGCACTATTGGGCAGGCCGTTGTTCCGTTCACTGCGGTCCTTATCTTCGGAGTGCTCTATTTCGGTGCGCACCGTCATGGCATCGTTCAGACCAACCCGTCACAGTTTCAGCCGGTGATTTACACCCTCGAGCTCATGATCCCAGTCGTCAATCTTGCCCAGCGGAGCAACTGGAGCGCTCAGCATGGCGCACAAGCAGTTGCCACGATACTTGTACTCTCGGGATGTGTCCTTGTAACGGTCATCCTCGCTGCTCTGACAGGGCTCGTGCGCCGTGACGATTGACCGCCTGTCGCCAGTACAATAAATTAAGGCGTCGTGATGCCCGGTTCCTCGGCGCTGCGCCGTAGGGTCTACATACCGCTCGAACGCAACGATAGGATGGCTTGCGTTAGGTAGCCATGAAATGCGCCAAGCTACTGACCGTCCCCACCGGCGCGGCCGTGTTGGTCACGCTGATCGAGCCGGTGGTCGCGCCGCTGGGCACCGTTGCCTTCAGTTTCGTTGCGGACACGTAGGTGACGCTGGTCGCGGCGGTGCCGTTGAAGCTGACGGTCGAGGTTTTGGTGAAGCCCACGCCTGTGATCGTCACCACTTTCCCAACAGCGCCGCTCGCGGGTGTGAAGCTCGCCACCGACAGCGTTGGTTTGAATACGCCTTTGCTCGTGGCCGTTGCCGCCGGTGTGGTGACGGTGATGGCCGCCGACGGCGCCCCGTTGGGGACGGTCGCTTCGATCTGTGTAGATGAGACCACCGTGAACGTTGCTTTCGCCGAGCCGAAGTGCACTGCGCTGGCTTTGCTCAAGCCCGTGCCGGTGAGCGTCACCTTGCTACCGGTGATGCCCGTGGTGGGTGTGAACGCGGCGATCGTCGGTAGATCGGAGATCACTGCCGATGTCGCTTCTGAGCGGGCCGGTGCGCCCGCGCCGGCGCCGTTGCTGGCGGTCTCCTGCACGCGGATCGTCGCGCCCACGTAGTTGGAGGTAGTCGGAATTTTGAACGTCGCTGCCGTCGCCCCAGAGATCGCTGAGCATGTCGAGGAGGACGCCGGGCATAGTGACCACTGCTCGGTGTAGGTGGTTGGGCTGTTGCTCCAGCTGCCGTGGGTCACGGTCAGCGTCTGGCCCTGTTCGGTGGTGCCGCTGATCGTTGGCAGCGATGTGCTGGCGGGGGCGCTCGGTGAGAAGAACGCGCCCAGACCAACCGGGCTGCCAACTCCCGTGGGGCCGTCGTATCCGGAGCGTGCTTTGCACGCGGTCGCACCTGAGCACGAGCCGTTGCTGCCAGAGCTCACGTCATATAGGTCGCTCGAGTTGCCGAGGTTCGCGTACAGCGTTTGCGCGGGGTACTGAACACCGTGTGCACCGCCTGCCAGTCCGAACTCGCCAGCCACAATCGGTGATGCCTCCGAGGTGCCACCCCAAACCCCCCAGCCCGTCGGGTTGCCGCCGTTGGGGGTCGTGTCATACACATCAACCCCTGTGTATGGGTCGGCGTTTGCCGCCACGTCTGCCACCGAGCGCCCGCTGTCGCACTCGGTTTCCGAGAAGTGCGCCACTTCGCTCTGCCACAGCGGCGCTGAGAAGACCGTGCTGCAGCCGCTGCCGCCGTCGTTCCACACTGTGCTGCCCCACGAGCCGCCGTTGTAGGTCAGGCTGGTTCCGCCTACCGCCACCACATCGGGTGAGCTCGCGGGGTAGTTGGCCGCTTCGGCGCCACCGCACGACTCGTTGAAGTAACCGCAGTCTCCGGACGACACCGTGATCACAACACCTGGGTGGTCGTACGGGGAGTTGTAGTTGACGTCGTTTGCTTCCTCCGCGCCGCCGTAGGAGTTGCTGACGACCGTCGCGCCCGCTTTCACAGCTGCGTTCACCGCTGCTCCCAGCGCCGCAAATGAGGAGTTCTGAGCCTCCACTAGTAGTAGATGGCAGGTCTGGCAGATCGCGTGTGCCATCTGCACGTCAAGTGAGATCTCGGTCGCCCAGCCACCTTCCGTAGCGGGCAGCGGGCTTGTCTTGCCTTCCTGGTTGAGCTTTCGAAAACAGCCGTTCGAGCTCGTGCACGCGGGCAATTTGAATTCTTTGTCATACACCGCCAGGTCCGCTTCTGCTGTTGGGTCGTTGTAGGCGTCCACCAGCGCGATCGTCTGCACCGCGGAGCCCACTGATTCGGTGGGAAGCGAGTAGGCGTTGTGCAGATCTTGGGGCCTGAAGCCGCCCAACGGTGTTTTGTTGCTCACCGCTGGGCTCGCGCCGCTATTGACTTCTGCGGTCTGGCGCTTAGCGGCGGCATGCAGATCCGCAGATGTGATTGATGTGGAGATCAGCCTGATCCCCAGGCAGCCCGCGGTGCCCGGGCGCGGGGCGTTACACGTGTTCTCTTCGCGGTAGGCCGAGTGGCTCAGCGACGCGGATGCGGTTGGCGCAGCCACGCCCAATACCAGCGCGCCTGCGCTGAGGATCGACAGCGCCAATCGCGCGCCGCGTACGTGGTGGTGGGCCCCCGTGATAAACATTTTCTCCCTGTCGCCGATTACTCGTTGGCAAGCTGTTTTCGCTCGCAAATAGCTCGGCAGCAGCGTCGGTTGGCGTATCGCGGTTCGTGAGCAGCCGGCGAGTGCGCTGGACGTGTGGGCTGCCAGCTCGGCCTAGTTGGGCGCGATCTTGCGCGATTGCTCCTAAAGATCGCCCCCGATCGGCCGATCACGGGGGCGGCCCCTCGATGGCCAACAATTCTTCGACCTCGTGTGACCTCATGGAGAGGTCGTTTCAGCCCAGGGAGGGCGGAAAGACAGGGAGGGCGGGTATCAATCATGCCCCTCGTTGACGCGACCCAGCAGCTGCTGGAGGCTGCCATGCGCGGCTCCTGGCAGCGCCAGACGGCGATCACCAACAACCTCGCCAACGCCGACACGCCTGGTTATGAGCCCCAGGAAGTGAGCTTCGAGTCGGCGCTGCAGAACGCCGTCAACGGGGGCGAATCGCCCGAAGAAATCCAGTTTCAGACCGTTACTACGCAGGCGGAAGCAGGGCTCAATGGCACCGGCGTGAGCGCTGATGAAGAATCCGCCAAGCTCGCCGAAAATGGCCTCGACTACGAGGCGCTTACGCAGGTGGTGGGAGCGCGCAACGAGATCATCCGCTCGGCGCTCGGGGCGGCGCCCGTCTGATGGGTCTGTTCGACGCCATCTCCATCGCCGGCACAGGTCTCGCCGCCGAGCGCATCCGCATGGATGTCACCGCCGAGAACCTCGCCAACGCGAACACCACCAAAGCGGCCAACGGGCAGCCCTATCAGCGCCAGGAGGTGGAGCTTCAGCAACGCGGCTCCAGTGACTTCGGCGGGGCGCTGTCAAGTGCCCTACACCCGGGCGCGGGCGCGGGCGCGCCCGCGAGCGCGGCGACAGCCGGCGGTGTCCAGGTCTCCGGCATTGTCGCTGACAGCACGCCTGACCAGCAGGTATATGACCCGGGCAACCCCGAAGCCAATGCCAAGGGCTACGTGAAGCTGCCCAACATCAGCACCGTCACGGAAATGACTGACCTGATCTCCGAGTCGCAGTCTTATCAATCTGACGTCACAGCCATGCAGACGTCCAAGTCGATGTTCACCTCGATGCTCGGGTTGCTCAAGTGATCGTGCCGCCGGTCAGCGTGCCGGTTGGCGAACTGTCACTGGGGCAGGTGGAAGGCCTGGCCCACTCGAGCCAGGCCACCGCCGGGACGCCCGCGGCTGGCGAAGCCGGGAGCTTTGGCGGCGAGCTCACCGAAGCGATCTCATCGCTTGAGAAGACGCAAGACAGCGCTGCGAGCGCCTCGCAGGCGCTTGCCACCGGTACTGTCAGCGACCCCGAGAGCGCCGTGGTCACCGTCGAGAATGCGCAGATGGCGATGGAACTCGCCTCGCAGCTTCGCAACAAGGCCACCGAAGCGGCCACGAGCATCTTCAACACCCAGGTCTAATCGATGCCTCCCGCCGCCCAACTTGCCTCCAGGCTCACACCCCGCGGCTGGCTGATCGCCGGTGGTGTCGCCGTCGCTTCGATCCTGTTCATCTACCTGTTTGTCCATACCGTCTCCAAGCCGAGCTACACGACGCTTGTCAGCGGTGTGCAGCCTTCCCAGACGGGCAAGATGACGAGCACGCTCAGCGGGCAGGGAATCAGCTACGAACTCCAGGACAACGGCACTGCCATCGCCGTGCAGGCCAACGAGGCGTCCAAGGCGCGCGTTGCCCTGGCCGGCGCCAATCTGCTCGGCAACACCCAGCCCGGCTTCTCGCTGTTCGAAAAACAGAATCTCGGCGAAAGCAACTTCCAGCAGCAGGTCACCTACCAGCGCGCGCTGCAGGGACAGCTAGAGGAAACCATCGACAGCATCCAAGGCGTCTCCGGAGCGCAGGTGGAGCTCGTGCTGCCCAGCTCCCAGAGCCAGATCTTTGGCGAAAACCAGAACGCATCTACGGCCGCTGTGCTGCTGTCAGGGACCAACTCGCTCAGTGCCGACTCCGTGCGTGGAATCGCCCAGCTGGTCTCCTCCAGCGTCTCCGGGTTGCAACTGGGCAAGGTCACGATCACCGATGCAGCCGGCGAACTGCTGTGGCCGCAGGCCGCCGGTGCCGGCGCCGGCGGATCGGGCACCGCCCTACAAGAAACCCAGCAACGCTACGACCAGACGATGGCTGCCAGCCTCGACGCGATGCTCGCCCAGACGCTCGGGCCCGGCAAGGCGCAGGTGCTCGTGTACGCCAACATAAACGTCAACCAGACGAACAAGGAATCGGTCGAATACGCCAAGAAAGGCACGCCCCTAGCCCAGAGCAAATCGATCGAAACGCTCGCCGGCACCGGTAGCGGCGCGGGTGGCGTGACCGGCACCGCCAACCTCACCGCCGCTGCCAACGGCGCCACCGGCAAGTCCAACTACAAGCACGAAACCACCAACTCCTCGCTCGGGGTCGGCAAGGTCGTCACCCATTCGACCATCGCCCCAGGGACGGTCGAAAACCAGCACGTCTCGGTGCTGCTCGATAAATCCGTTCCCGCCTCCGCGCTACCGGCGATTCGCGAAGCAATCACCAACGCTGCTGGCATCCAGAGCAAGCGCGGCGACACGATCTCCATCGGCCAGGTCGCGTTCGCCAAAACCACTACGGCCGCTGCCGCCGCCAGCAGCCCGCTGAGCATGGCCAAGTACGCGCTGCTCGGCATTGGCGCGATGCTGTTCTTGTTCTTCACCACCCGCTCGCTGCGTAAGCGCGAACGGGAGACCATCGACGAGCCCGTGTGGTTGCGCGAGCTCGAGGCGCCGATGCGGCTGTCCGAGCTCGAACGCGAAACCGCGCCGCGAGTCCCCGCCATGGCTGCCGCCGTCGCGCCCACCAACGGCAGTGGCAGTGGCAGTGCCAGCGCCGGGCCGCCGAGCGTCCGCGAGCAGGTCGAGCAGCTCGTCGATTCCAACCCAGATCAGGTCGCCGCGCAACTGCGCAACTGGATGCAAGAAGGCTAGGCGCGGATGGACGACGAGTCCGCCACGGACACTTTCGCGCTGTTGGCTACGGGCACCGAGGTCGTGCCTGCCAGCGCCTCGCCCCACATTGGCGGCATCCGCAAGGCGGCCGTGCTGATGGCCGCGCTCGGCTCCGAGCGCGCCGCCAAGCTGATGCAGCGGATGGGCGAAGAGGAGATTGAGAGCCTGTCTGTGGAGATGGCCAGCCTCAATTCCGTTGGGCCGCAAACCACCGAAGCCGTCTTTAACGAGCTCGCAGCGCTTAGCCAAACCGGCGAGCAGGGCGCCTCCGGCGGCATGGAGTACGCACGTGGTGTAATCGAACGCGCGCTCGGTCCCGAGCGTGCTGCCGAGGTGCTCAGCCGGCTGTCCGCCAGCACCGAAACGCCCCCCTTCGACTTCCTGCAGCGGATCCCGCCCGATCGCACCGCCGCGCTGCTGCGCAACGAGTCGCCGCAGACGATCGCCCTGATCCTCGCCAGCCTGCAGACCACGCTTGCCTCACAGGTGCTTGCCCGCTTGCCCGAGCGCCAACAGCCGGACATCGCTCTGCGTATTGCCCGCATGGGCGAGACCAGCGCTGACGTGCTGACCAAGGTCGAGGACGTCATCCGTCACAAGCTCACCGCGGTGGTCGAGCGCGAGTACTCCGCCGCGGGCGGCACTAAGACGCTTGCCGAGATCCTCAACCACTCCGATCGCACCACCGAGCGCAACGTCCTCGAGAAGCTCGCATCCGTCGACAACGACCTCGCCGAGGAGGTGCGCAGCATGCTGTTCGTCTTCGAGGACATCGTCAAGCTCGAAGAGCGCGCCGTCCAGCAGGTCCTGCGCGAGGCCGACCAGAAGGATCTCGTGCTCGCGCTGCGCGGCGCCCCCGACAACGTCAAGGACGTCGTGCTCACGAACATGTCCGAGCGCGGCGCGGAGATGATCAAGGAAGAGATGGAGCTGCAGCCACCGCAGCGCAAACGCGACATCGACGCCGCCCAGAGTCGCATCGTTGCGGTCGTGCGGCAGCTCGAGGAAGCCGGCACCATCGTGATCGCCAGCGAGAGCGAGGACGAGAGCGAAGCCGTTGTCTGACGCCGCCGTTAGCTACGACTTCGAGCAGCTCGAGCCGTCTGAGCCGCCGCCGCGTGATGCGCCCGCGCGGATGCTCGCGCAGGCCACCGAGGAAGCGCTCAACATCCGCGAGCTCGCCCGCGCCGAGGGCTTCGAGGCGGGCCGTGCTGCCGGGCACGAGCGTGGCGCCGCCGAGATCGCCGCCAGCGCCGCCGCGCTCGCCGAGGCTGTCAGTGGCATCGAAGCGCTGCGCGCCGAGATCGTCGAGGCCGTCGAAACCGACGCCATCGACCTTGCGCTCGCGCTCGCCGGCAAGATCCTCGCCGGCGCACAGCAGGCGCGCCCCGAGCTGGTCGTCGAGGTCGTCCAGGGAGCGCTGCGGCGCATCAGCGACCGCCGCAAGATCACCGTCATGGTCAACCCCGCCGACCTCGAGCTCGTGCGTGCGGCGCTCGGCGAGCTAACAGCCCAGGGCAGCGGCGTCGAGCTCTGCGACCTGCAGTCCGACGAACGCGTGTCGTCTGGCAGTGCCATCGTGCGCACCTCCGAGGGGGAGGTCGACGCGAGCGTCCACACCCAGCTCGAGCGCGCACGCGAGGTGGTGAACGTGTCACTCCAGAGCAGCGACGGCCTTGGCGTATGAGACTGACCGGCACCGCGCCACACGGCCGACGGAGCGTCGCATCATGAGTCAGCAGCCGGTGCTCGACCTCCCCCCGGCAGGCGCCCTCCTCGGCACGGCCGCCGAGGCGATCATCGAGGCCACCGGCCTGCAGGCCGAGGTCGGCGAGGTGTGCCTCGTGGGCACCGACCGCAACCGCGCTGCTGTCTCCGCTGAGGTCGTTGGCTTCAGGGACGGACGCACGCTGCTGATGCCGCTCGGAGAGCTCCACGGCATCGGCCCCGGCACGCGCGTGCTCGCCAGCGGCGCCCCTTTTCGCATCGCTGTTGGCGATGGGCTCTTGGGGCGGATCGTCGACGGGCTCGGCATCCCTGACGACGGCGGCACCGTGCCCCGCGCGTTTGCCCGCTCTACGATCGCCGCGCCACCCAACGCGCTCTCCAGGCCGCGCATCTCAGAGCGGGTGGGGCTGGGCGTGCGCGCACTCGACGGCCTCGTGCCTTGCGGCCTCGGGCAGCGGCTCGGCATCTTCGCCGGCTCCGGTGTCGGCAAGTCCTCGCTGCTCGGCATGATCGCCCGCTCTACCAGCGCCTCCATCAACGTCATCGCTCTCGTCGGCGAGCGCGGACGCGAGGTGCGCGAGTTCGTCGAGCGCGACCTCGGCGACGCGCTCGAGCGCTCCGTCGTCGTCGTCGCCACCTCCGACCAGCCCGCGCTCGTGCGCATCAAGGCCGCCTTCACCGCCACCACCATCGCCGAGTACTTCCGTGACCAGGGGCACGACGTGCTGTTGATGATGGACTCAGTCACCCGTTTTGCCATGGCCCAGCGTGAGGTCGGCCTCGCGATCGGCGAGCCGCCCGCCACCCGCGGCTACACGCCCAGCGTGTTTGCGCTGCTGCCGCGCCTGCTCGAGCGCGCCGGCACCAGCGAGCGTGGCTCCATCACCGGCCTCTACACAGTGCTCGTCGACGGCGATGACATGAACGAGCCCATTGCCGACGCAGTGCGCTCGATCCTCGACGGGCACGTGGTGCTCACCCGCTCGCTCGCCCACGCCGGGCACTATCCCGCCATCGACGTGCTGGAGAGCGTCTCCCGCCTCGTCGGCGAGATCGTCTCACCCGAGGTGCAGCGCGCCGGTCAGCAGCTGCGAAGCGCGCTTGCGGTGCTCCGCGAGAAGGAAGACCTCGTCGCCATCGGCGCCTACCAGGCAGGTAGCGACCATGCCCTCGACGCCGCCCTTGCGCATCGCACCCGCATCGAGCGCTTCCTGCGCCAGTCCGTCCACGAGCACAGCGACCCCCAGCAAACCGACGCGCGGCTGCTCGAGCTCGGCGCCTCGCTCGCCAGCGAGCTCGAACAGCGCAGCGGTGAGATCCCCGACGCCGAAGTGCTCACCCCTCAGCTCGAGGCCGACGGCGGCGCGGTCGACGGGGTGGCCTACGACACCTCTAGCGCTCCCGCCATCCCCGCGCTCGGGCTGAACATCTGAGCCGAGTCCGGCCACTGCTCGGTAGCCAGGTTCAGCACCTGGCGGACACATGGTTAGCCGCTACCCTACGTGATACCCTACCTACATGGCGATGCGCAAGACCAGTGTCTATCTTGATGAGCATCAGGCTCAGCGTCTCGCCCGATTGGCTCGCGAGGAGGGCCGGTCACAGGCGGAGGTATTGCGTGAGGCCGTTGCCACCTACCAGCCAAAGCCATCCCAAGATCGACGCTTCGCGCTGGCCGGTTCAGGTCACGGCGACGGCTCATCAATCGCGGACATTCCAGAGGAGGACCTGCTCAAGGGCTTCGGCGAGTGACCGTCGTCATCGACACAGCACCCCTCGTCGCGTTTGGCGACGGGAACGACCCGCACTTCACGCGCATCGACGAACTGCTTCGGACTGTCGATGGGCCGCTGATCATTCCAGCGCCCGTCACTGCCGAGGTGGACTACCTACTGGGACAACGGGTTGGACGTCGGTCACAACGAAACTTCATCGCCGACCTCGCCGCCGGACGATTCACCGTTGCCTGTCTCGAGCGAGAGGACTACGCAACTATCGCAGAGCTCGACGCGCGCTATGCGGATCTCGAACTTGGGCTTGCTGACTGCGCGCTGGTCGTGATCGCAAATCGCTACAAGACTGACCGTATTGTGAGCTTCGACGAGCGGCATTTCCGAGCAGTCACACCACTTCAAGGGGGGGCCTTCACGATCCTGCCCGCCGACAGCTGAAAGCCAAGGCCGCCCCGCTCAAGAACCAAACCCACCGTCCGATAACCAGGCCGTGACCGGATCGGCATTTCGCTTTCGCCTCGAGCGCGTCCGCGCCGTGCGCGAGCGTAAGGAGAAGCTCGCCCAGCGCGAGCTCGCAAGCGCGATCTCCCGGCGCACCAGCAGCGAGGCGGAGCTGCGCAGCGCCGACGCCACACTCGAGCACGCCCGCCAGCAGCAGCGCACCGCCATCGCCGAGCGTGAGGCCGTCAGCGCCACCGATCTGCTCAGCCGCCAGGCGTTCCTCGAGCGCGTCGAGGCGCAGCGCGCGCTGCGCGCCAACGACCTCCAGCAACGCGACGCCGAGGTAGCTGTGCGCGACGCCGAGCTCGCCAGTGCCGCCTCCGAGCACGAGATGCTCAACCGCCTGCGCGAGCGCCACCGCGGCGAACACGCCCTCGAGTTGGCCCGCCGCGAGCAGGGCGACCTCGACGAACTCGCCGCCTCGCGGTTTCGCGGGAGCCACGCGTGAGCACGCAGGCGCTCACAGCCACCACTGGTACCCCCGCAGGCGAGCTCGCTGCCCTGCAGCGCATGCAGCAGCTCCAACAACTCATCGAATCCTCGCGTCAGGTGGCCGCGGGCGGACAGCTCACCCCCACCGCCAGCACCGCCACTACGAACTCCTCCTATCCCCAAACCTCAAACGCCGATTTCGCCACCGCCCTGCAGGCTGCCACCACCGCCGATGGCTCCGGCGTCGCCGCAACTGCCACCGGCTATCCAGCGCTCGGCTACGGCGCCTCCAGCGTCGGCAGCAGCCAATCAAGCGCTTATGACCCGCTGATCGAACAGGCAGCCGCGCGCAACGGTCTCGACCCCGCCGTGCTCCACGGGCTGATCGAACAGGAGTCCGGCTTCAACCCCAACGCCACCAGCAGCGCCGGTGCCAGCGGCCTCACCCAGCTGATGCCCGCCACCGCGTCCTCCATGGGCGTCGCCAACCCGCTCAACCCCGCCGAATCGATCGAAGGCGGCGCTCGCTATCTAGGTCAGCTGATGAGCCAGTTCTCTGGCAACACCCAAGACGCGCTCGCTGCTTACAACGCCGGCCCCGGTGCCGTGCAGCAGTACGGCGGCGTGCCTCCCTATGCCGAAACCCAGAGCTACGTCACCAAAGTGCTCAGCAACGCCGAAGCCTACCGTGACGCTCACCCCACCACCGTCACCAGCGCAGGTCTCGCATGAGCCTCCAAACGATCCTCCTCGCGCTGCCAACGTCTGCTCCGCCGCCTGTCTCAGGCGCCCCGCCCGGTGTCTCAGGGGCCCCACCGGGGCCACCCAACGGCGCGCTCTTCCATAGCGCCCTGCAACAGCAATCGGCCCGGACCGCCAATGCGGAAGGCCAACAGCAGGGAAGCCAACAGGTAGGCGAGCGCGAAGGCAAACAAGCCGCCGCCCGACGCTCGCTGCGCGAAGGCCACGCCGACGGTGCCGCTGCTGCGCTTGCTTGCAGCGCCGTGACGCCTGCCAGTGCACGCCCGCCCGTCCGTCAGCCTGCCTCGACCGACGCTCGCCCCGCCGACGCTGCCAGGCCTGCTGGTGCCGACACGCCTGCCGGTACGGACACGCCTGTTGGTACTGCCAGGCCCGCGGGCGTGCCTGCTGGTGCCGCCGCGCAGACGAGCAATGAAGCGGCCACCAATGACCAAGCCACCGCGGCGGAAGCGATTGAAGGCGCCGCCAACCTCGCTGCCGGCGAAGCCTCGTTGCCGGGCGAATCAGTCGCGGTTGAAGTGCCCACCAGCGCTGCCATGCAGACCCCCGCCGAAACAGGTGCCTCGAGCGAAGGCTCACCCCAGCTCGCCCCAGGCGTGACTAGCGCGCAAGCCGGCCAAGACGGTGCACCGGCCGAACCCGCGGACACGCAGCCGCCGGAGGATGCTCCAGCCGCCGTGCCACCCGCTCCCGCCGGCGTGCCACCTGCTCCACCCGCGGTCCAACCCGCTCCAGCCGCCGCCGCCAACGCCTCCGTCGCTGCGGCTCGCGTCCAGGCGGGGAACGCTCAGGCAAGCAGCCAGCAGGCCGGCGCCGCCTCAGCCGCGCCAGCCTCAACCGCGTCAGCCCCGACCGCGTCCGCGCCGATCACCGGGGCCACCGGCGTCCCATCGGAATCCGGCCAGCAAACTGCGCAGACGCCAGCCCAGGCGAGTACCGCCCCCGCTGGCCCGTCCGAGTCCGAAGCCGCAGCCAACGCACCCACAGTCCAAGCCCCGCAACTGCGCTCGGACACAATCACCACCTCAAACACCCACGCGCCTGCTGCCAGCCTTGCCTCTGCGCTGGCTGTCAGCCAGGGTCAAACAGGCAGCCAAGGTCACGCTGGCGAAGAAGCTGCCGGCGGTGGGCAGTCCGGCTCTCGCAGCTCAGCTGCAGCTGAGCCGGGCGCAAGCCAAGCAAATCCCGCCTTGCAGGCGGACAGCACGGCGCAAGCAGCCACACAGACCGGGGCCTCCACGTTGCTGGCGGCCAGTGCGGCTGTCTTCGCCGCTGAAACGAGCCCCCTCACAGGCATCGATGCAGCGCTAGGGCTACAGGCGAGCGGCACCGCCACAGCGTCCAGCGCAAGCGGTGCCTCGCCGGCTGCCGGCCCTGTCGGCATGCAGGACCTGATCAACTCCATCCGCGCAACCATCGAGATTGCCGCTCGCCAAGGAGCCACCCAGGCGCGCATCCAGCTGCAGCCACAGGAGCTCGGCCAGATCAACATTCGCCTCAGCCAGACCAGCCAGGGGCTGCTCGCGCGCGTCAGCGCCGAGACTCCCGCCGCCGCCCAGGCGCTCGCCGACGGGCGCTCGGAGCTACGCCAGTCGCTCAGCTCGCTCGGCCTGCCGCTGCTGCGCCTAGACATCAGCTCCTACGGTCAGTCTGAAGCACGCGAACGCCAGGAACGCTTTGCCGGGGACGCCGGAACTACCGGCGGATCCTCCACATCCACATCCCTCCAAGACGGTGAAAGCAGCGAGCCGCCGGGTGAGGTTGAAGGCCCAGCCGCACCCGCGGCAGTCGCGGGTGGCGCGCTCGTAGACGTGCTCGCCTGACATCACGAAAGGACCACATCGCCATGACCGCCATCCCAAACGCAGCCGCCACCGCCGCCCCACAGACATCTGCCGCTCCTCAGACGTCTGCCGCTGGCAGCGAAACCACGCCCGCCAACCCCAACGGCATCCTCGGTCAGAACGACTTCCTCAAACTGATGGTTGCCCAGCTACAGGCACAGAACCCGCTGGAACCGGGCAACTCAAACGAATACATCAACGAGCTCGCCCAGTTCACCCAGGTCGAGCAAATGACCAACATGGCCAACGCCAACGAGCTCACCGGCGCTGTGCAGATGATCGGCCACAAGGTCTCCTACAACGGCACCGGCGGCGAACTCGTCACCGGCACCGTCGAAAGTGTGCAGTCCGCCGCCACCGGCACCACCGTCACCGTCAACGGCGTCACCGGTGTCACCCTCTCCAGCCTCACAAACGTCGAATAGCCCTGATCGATCGCGTCGCATGAGCCCTATCTCCAACCCAGCGCTCGTACCCCCCGGCGGTCTCACCACGCCGGTCGTCCCCGCCGGCGCCGGTGGCAAGTCCGGTGCATCCGTTCCTGCCGACGGCAAGGGCGCGGCGCAGGGCGCGGGCCCGACGCAAGGCGCGTCCTTCGCCGATGCGCTCAAGCAGGCTGATGACTCCCAGCAGCTTCAATTCTCAAAGCACGCGCTCGCACGCGTCCAACGCCGTGGCATCGAGCTCGACTCGGCCACGCTGGGCAGACTTTCACAGGGGGTGCAGCGCGCTGCCAGTAAGGGCTCGCGCGACTCCCTCGTACTTGTAGACGGCACCGCGTTTGTGGTGTCTGTCAACAATCGCACCGTCATAACGGCGGTCGGATCCGAACACATGAAAGACAACGTGTTCACCAACATCGACAGTGCCGTGATCGCATGATTAAGAACCTGTTTCAAAATGAGGGTGCGACCGGGGCGTTCGTGGGCCAAGCTGGGCGTCGCGGGTCGGTGAAGCCCGTGCTGGTAGCACGGGCAAGCCGGCACGTGGCGCCCAGCGCCGTGCACACGGGCGCATCCGGGCGTGCCATTCATTTTGAAACAGGTTCTAAAGCGGCAACACACAACCCCGGCTGGACCTCATCGAGGAAGCCGCGAAAGGAAGGGCAGTCACAATGATGGCTGGAATGTATGCCGCAATCAGCGGCCTCGATGCCAACCAGGCGATGCTCAACGAGACCGCGAACGACCTGGCAAACGTAAACACAGTGGGCTACAAGGCCGCGAGCATCACGTTCGCGGACTCGCTCACGCAGGTGATGCATGGGGCTTCCGGCCCCACGCCCACCAACGGTGGATCGAACCCGCAGCAGATCGGTCTCGGCGTGCAGGTGAACGCTACTGAGAACCAGATGACCGAGGGTTCCTTCCAAACAACCAACAACCCGCTCGACGTCGCCCTCGAGGGTCCCGGCTTCTTGCGTGTCGGCGCCGGCGAACCCAAAGCAGAAGAACTCACCGCCGGCCTGCCCAGCAAATTCCAGTACACCCGGGCAGGCGACTTCACCACCGACGCGGCCGGCTACCTGACTACCCAGTCCGGCGAATACGTGATCGGGCGCAACGCCGAAGTGACCGCCGAAGCAGAAACCGGCGACACCTACAAGGCGGGAGAAAAAGACACCTACCTGAGGATCCCTCCCGGCTCTTCCAACGTCTCCATCGGCCAGGACGGTGCAGTCAGCTACACCGACGAGGAAGTCGGCTCACCGCAGTTCGAAAAGCGGGTGACCGCCGGCTATCTCTCGATTGCCACGTTCGCCAACGAATCGGGGCTAGAACGTCTCGGCGGCTCGATGTGGGGGCTGACCGCCAACTCGGGCACGCCCATCGTCGGCACCCCCGACACCTCCGGCTTCGCCTCCACCATCGGCGGCGAGCTCGAGATGTCAAACGTCGACCTCGCTACCGAGATGACCAACATGATCACCGCCGAGCGCGGCTATCAAGCCAACTCACGCGTGATCTCCACCGCCGACGAAATGCTCGGCACGCTGGTGCAGATCCAGTAGCGCCATGAACTTCGCCCGCTAACGAGTGGCGAACGCTGAAAACCACACCGCCGTGAAAGGACGGCGCACGCAGGGACAACTCCGAGGAGCCCGGGGTGGGACGGCAACGCTTCAAGTCGTCCCACCCTGCGGCTAACGTGCTGTAAGAGGGGGTAGTGCCAATGATCACGCTCAACCGGCTCGGCCACCACGACGAGCCGTTCCATCTCAACATAGACATGATCGTCACCGTCGAATCGACGCCCGACACGGTCATCACGCTCGCCACCGGCGCCAAGGTAGTCGTAGCGGAGACGCCCGAGGAGGTGGCCGCCGCCGTGTATGGCTACAGGGCAGCTGTTTTGGGCGACGCGCTGCGCCGCCGCGGCGGTACGCTGCATCCGCCGCCGCTCGCATCCGCCCATCGCAGCGATACGCCCTGGCTCACCGCTGTTGAGGACCAGCCGAGCTAGCGAAGCTGGGAAAAACGTTGCAGTTTCTTGGGCACTTCGTGCAGCCGTAGCAGCCACTATTGAAGGTTTTCGGACAAACGCCGATGTAGTCCGCGATGAAGGCTTCTACGGCCATCGGAATCGGGGTGGCCTTCGGCGCTCTGATGATGAGCTCGCTAATGGGCGGGACCAGTCCTGCCTCCTTTATCGACATCCCAGCGCTGATGATTATCCTCGGCGGCACCGGCGGCGTGACGCTTGCCAGCTGCGGTATGGCCTCGATGAAGCGCGTGCCCAGCCTCTACAAGATGGTCTTTGCAGCCGAACCGCCCGACATGCGCGGGCGTCTCGATCTGCTCGTCTCACTCGCCGACAAGGCCCGCCGCGAGGGCCTGCTGGCGCTTGACGCGATGCTCTCTGAGATCGACGATCCCTTCACTCGCAACGCCATGCAGCTGGTCGTCGACGGCACCGACCCGGAGATGGTCCACGCGATCCTCGAGGCCGAGGTCGACGGCATGGCCGCCCGCCACGCCGCCGGTGCTGCACCGTTTGAGAAGGCCGGCGGCTTCGCGCCCACAATGGGCATCATCGGCACCGTGCTCGGCCTTGTGCACGTGCTGCAGAACCTCGCCGCGCCGGCCACTCTCGGGCCGTCCATCTCCGCCGCATTCATCGCCACCCTGATGGGTGTTGGCTCCGCCAACGTCGTGTTCCTCCCGATCGCCAACCGCCTCAAGGCGATCTCCGGCGAAGAGATGGAGCTGCGGATGATGACGCTCGAGGGCATCCTCTCCATTCAGGCCGGCGACAACCCGCGGCTGGTGTCCGAAAAGCTGATGTCCTACGTGCCGCCCGCCGAGCGTGGCGATGTCGGCGAGGACAACGTTGCGCGTCTAAACGTCGAGGCAAAGGCCGCCTGAGATGGCGCGCGGCGGGCATGGCCGGCGCCGTGGCCACGGTGGCGAGCACGAGAGCGAGGAGCGCTGGCTGCTCACCTACGCGGACATGATCACGTTGCTGATGGCGCTGTTCATGGTGCTGTTCTCGATCTCTTCCGTCAACATCTCCAAGTATCAGACCCTGCAGAAGTCCCTCAAGGCGGCCTTCTCCGGTCACATCCTCCCCGGCGGCACGTCCGTGGCCTCAGAGGGGGCGACTGCCAACCACGCACAAACCCCAGCCAGCACCGAACTGCAGGCGATCGAGCCAGTCGCCACTGAAGGCTCCGCCAGCCTGCAGAACAGCACTTCGCACAACATCAGCACCGCCACCTCCACTATGGCTGCTGCCGCTGCCGCCAAAGCCGCTGCTGCCAACCATCAGGCGTCTGAGTTTGCACGCATCAAGGCCGAGCTCGAAGCGTATGCCAAGGCACACGGCTTCTCCAAGAGCGTCAAGGTCGCGATCGAACCGCGCGGGCTGGTCATCAGGGTGCTCACCGACGACCTCCTGTTCGCCTCCGGCCAGGCCACTCTCGAAGGCCGCGCCTTCGGCCTGTTGACCGAGATCTCAAGCCTTTTGAACGTCGATCAGACCCACCCCATCTCCGTCGAAGGCAACACCGACAACGTGCCCATCCACTCGAGCCAGTTCCCCAGTAACTGGGAGCTGTCAACCGCGCGCGCGAGCACCGTCGTGCAGTACCTGATCGCCCACGGCGTCGGTGCCAACCGGCTCACAGCCTCAGGCAACGCCGAACAACGACCGATAGATAGCAATGCGACCGCAGCTGGTCGTGCACGCAATCGGCGTGTGGAGATCGTCATGCGACGACTCCACGGAGCCGAAGGCGAACCCGAAGCGGAAAGCGGATCCGAACCTTAGGGCAGGACGAGATGTCAATGCTTAAGAACAAAAAGCTAATGCTTGTGGTGGCCCTGCCGATTCTCATACTGGGCATCGGCTACAAGATGACCAGGCCCAAGCCCGTAAACACGGACAAGATCAAGGGGACCATCTACGTAATGCCAGGACCGTTCCTGTTGAACCTGACCGACGGGCGCTTCGCGAAGCTGACCGTTGGGCTCGAGCTCGCCCCCGGCCAGAGCGACGGTGCCTCGGCGACCGCGACAGCCGGCAGCGGTGAAAACGCCGTCGGGACGCTCCCCGAGGAACCGCT
>DATBYJ010000048.1:0-3606 GCA_036513795.1 Solirubrobacteraceae bacterium
GACCCAGCCGAGCGAGATCGTCTGCAGGCCGATGCGGCTGCCGTTGATGCGCTGCAGGGTGATCGAGGGCATCGGGATGCCCGCCAGGCGACGCGCCAGTGCCATCTCGTCGGTTGCCACCGCCAGGTTGGACTGCGGCGCGCTGAGTCGAGTCGTGGCACAGTCAGACGCCCTGATCGAGCGGCGGGCATCGAGCGGCCAAGACGGAACGCGACGATCCATCACGAACTATCACTAGCGCATTTCCGCTCTGGGGAGCCAAATCCCGTTACTTATTGAACAGAAACGTTCTCTATGTAACAGAAACACGCACTGATTCGTTCGCCAATACGCTGGTGTGTGGCCGCGCAGACGATCGCCGCGCGCGCAGGATCACGCGTGCTCCTTGGCTAGGTGTGACGATCACGCTACGCCAGCTCGCGCGCTCCAGTCGCTCAGATGCGGGGTGGAGCTCTCGTCGTGAGAGGACCTCGCGTAGCACCGTGCTCATCTCGATACTTGCCAGCCGGTTGCCAGGGCAACGCTTGCGTCCGCCGCCCCACGGTAGCCACGCGCGCGGGTCGGGGCCGTCCTGGAGGAAACGCTCTGGCTCGAACAGGTGCGGGTCGCGATAGACAACCGGGTCATGCTGGAGGAGATAGATGCAGCCCAACAACTGTGCCGGCGGGCGATAAAGCCAGCCGCCGATCTTGATCGGCTCGATCACGGCGCGTGGAATGCTGAACAGGAACACCGGCCGGTGGCGCAGTACCTCGGCGATCGTCGCCAGCAAGTAGCTGTCGTCGCTACCCGCATCGATCTCGTCGGTGATCCGCTGGTTTACCCGCGGCGTTTGCGCCACCAGCTGGAAGGCCCATGCGAGCTCCGATGCGGTGGTCTCATGCCCGGCGAGCACGACCGAGACGATGTTGTCTCGCAGTTGGCGGTCGGACATCGCCGAACCGTCAGGCAGCCGTGTGGCTAGCAACGCCTCGAGTACATCCCCGCGGCCCGCACTTGAGCGCCTTGCCCGCCGAATCAGTAGCGCGATGAGCGTGTCCACCTCGGCGCGATCTCGCAGAAACCGCCGCCAGGTGGCGTGCCAATGCGGCAGTCGCCGCAGTCGTGGCTCGATCAGCACGAAGCTCACAGTGACGTCGAGCATGTCGAGGATGCGCTCCCGCAACAACTGCAGCTCGCGCGAGTCCGGCCCGAAGACGACGTGCAGAATCACCCTGAGCGTCAGGCGGCGAAGATAGGGGTGCATCGCCACTGGCACACCGGTGGGCCACGTGTTGACCTCCTGGGCGGCGATTTCCGCAGCGATCTCCGCGTGCGCTTCTGCGGCGCCACGACTGAAGGCGGGCATGATCGCCCGGCGTCCGTCTGCGTGTTGCTCCTCGTCGTGGAGCATGAAGGAGCTCCGTCCGACGATCGGCGTGAGCGCCTGCCCGCCCTCACCGGGGTGGAGCACGGAAGCGGGAGCGGCGAGCATCTCGCGGATGTCCTGCGCGTCGGAGAGGAGTACCACTGGCGGCAGATCCAGCGGATACAACGTGAAGCTGGTGCCGTACAAGTCACGGCAGCGCTCAAAGAAGCCGAGCGGTGCCCAGCGACAGGCGAGGGTTTGGGCGAGTGAGGGGAGCGGGGGCGTTGGTGGTAGCTCGCCTCGCAGGCGGATTGCAAGCGACGAATGGTGGGATACGGGCATCAGCTCTCCTTGTCGTTGTGGTTATGTGCCGCGTTGGGCGTAGGCGATCCGCCAGAGACGCAGGACTGGCATCAGGCCGAGGGTCAGTGAGCCCCCGGATCTCGCGATGCGCACAGTGAGGTGTCTGGTGGAAGGTGCGCGCGCGGCGTCCTTGGTGAGGTACATCGCCACCATGCAGGCAGTAATCAGGGTGTGTCGCTCAGCGTTCGGTAGCTGTTGAGAGGCACGGATTGCACGCTGGACTAGCTGGCCGATCCGCTCGACGGCGGTCTCCTGCGTGGGGTAGTGGGCGACGTAGCTGTGATCGCCGTTGAGTTCGTCCTCGACGCGATCGACATAGCTGTCGAGCATCGTTGCGGCGGCCGTCGTCCACGGGCTGTACACGGCACGCGTACGGGTCAACAGCTGCGTGGTGGTATTGCCGTCGGCGGCGAGCGCTAGTAGCGCGAAGATCGTTAGCCCGGCGCTGGCTGCGCCAGATAGCTCCCACCAGGTGACCTCTGTGGCCTCGGCGAACTCGCGCCTGGCCCAAGCCTTCAGCAAAGCGTCGCGGGCGAGCGGGTCGGGCTCGTGGTTGAGGGCGAGTACTTCAGCGCGGGTCGCTTCGGTGGCAATCAGGGGAGCCACTGCCGGAAAGCCAGGTAGGCGTAGGCAGTTCTCCCGGCACACCCGCACGAGCTCGCTCAGGTAGCCGCCGTCGTGCTTCCAGGGGTGATGCATGTAGTAATCGCGTGGTGCGCGCGTAGGATCCAGTGCGTCCACGAGCGCGGTGTGCAGTTGCACACCGTTCTTCGGCTCAGCAGCGCGCTCGTGGACGCTGTCGAGGAAGTCCCACATGATCTGGTAGGCGACCAATAGGCGTAGCAGCGGCAAGCTGCGGGCGGCTGGAAGGATCGAGAACAGCGCCGCGCCGTCGGTCTGGCCGCGCTTGCGTCGCAGCGCGCTCAGCGCGTCTTCACGCAGTGGCTGATCGGGGATCGATCGTGCTCTGGCCTGCCAGCGATGGACCTCGCGGGAAACAGCGGGCAATCCCCACGCGAGCTCCCGCGCCGCGCTGCGGGCAAGCACCCACAGTTGACGAGCGGTAAGCGGTGCGGGATCCGTGAGGAGATCTGAGGTTCGAGCTGACGAGGTCGCGAGCGGTGTTTTATTGCGTCGGACTGACTGTTCTTGGAGCCACACAAACCACCAGATAGCCAGGCACGGACACAACCGCGATCGCGACAATCGCTACTAGCGCGAAACTTGACACAGCGACCGCGGTTTCGATGTTGAGGGAGATCGGGAATCCAGTGACAGTCGCCAGGGCGTGACTCAAAAGCAGCTGGCCGGCGATGCCAAAGACCGCGCCGATGAGACATCCGGTGCCGAGGATTAGGGCGCATTCACAGCAAATCGAGCGCCACAGGACACCCGCCCGATACCCCTGCACCTTCATGTCGGCGAAGTGATCGCGGCGTTGCCACAGCATCGACCCCATCGCCACGGCCACCGCGAGCGCACCGGAGATTAGGACTAGCAGTCGGATCTCCCCAAGTCGCGCCAAACCATGGGCGGCGAGCGCGTAGTGGCGTCGCTGGCGTTCAGCGGATGTTTCGACGACGAGTCCGGTGCTCGGGCCGAGCAGGTGCTTCACGGCGGTGCGGACGTGCGCTGGCGTGACGTTGGGGTCGGTCTGGAGTTGGTAGGCGCTGGGTGCAACGCTCACCCATGCCCGTGCGTAATCGCTTGAGTCGAGGATGATCGAGCCCGGTGGCCAGCCAAGATTGCTGGTAAGGGCTGCGACGCGAAGCCGAGTGGGATGGGGCGCTGGCAGGGTAAAGGCCTGACCTACGTGCAGGTGATGTTCAGATGCAAGCGCCTGCGAGAGGACGGCCCAGCCGCCGGCGCGGATCTCCGCGCTGGCGACTGTCAGG
>DATBYJ010000049.1:0-11151 GCA_036513795.1 Solirubrobacteraceae bacterium
GGCCCGAACACGATCTTCGTGTTCACGCTCGACGGGCTGCGAGTGTGTCACTTCGGCGACTTCGGCCAGAGCGGCTTGCGCCCCGAGCAGGAGGCGGCGATCGGGGACGTTGACCTGCTGATCATCCCTGTGGGTGGCGGCCCGACGATTGGCGCCGAGCAGGCGTCGCTGCTGGTGGAGCGCCTGTCGCCACGGTGGGTGGTGCCGATGCACTACCGCACACCGCGCGTGAACTTCCTCGAGACGGCGGATGAGTTTCTGGAGCGCTCCGCGCACGTGGAGCGTCTGGAGCAGAGCGCGTTCGAGACGAGCGAGCTGCCGCAGACCGACGGCCCACTCGTGGTCGTGCCCGCGGCGCCTTGACCCGGCCCACGACAGGCTGCGGTGCCAGACGGGTAAAGCGTATGAATCGACCCAACCAAAGAAAGGCGCTGAGATGAAGATTGGACGATTGTTGCTGCGCGTGAGCGTAGGGGGATTCTTCTTTGGGCATGGCACCCAGAAGCTGTTTGGTTGGTTCGGTGGGCATGGCCTTGATGCCACGGCGAAGATGTTCGAGGGGCTCGGCCTGCGCCCGGGCAAGGCCAACGCGATCGCGGCCGGCGCCGCGGAGGCAGGCGGCGGAGCGTTGCTGGCAAGCGGAGTGGCAACCCCCGTCGCCGCGTCGGTGCTGACGGCGACGATGATCACGGCGATCAAAACGGTGCACGGCAGCAAGGGGCCGTGGCTAACCAACGGAGGCTATGAGTACAACGTGGTTCTGATCGCGGCGGTGCTGGCGCTCACCGAAAGCGGTCGCGAGCAGCCTGGTAGAGCGGCGAGCGCAGCGCTACTGGTCGGCGGCTTGGGCGCCGTTGGAGCACATCTAGCGGCAGCGGCCGCGCCGCCTGCGCCAACCGAGACGGAGCAGACTGCAGGCGACTGACGGCTAATGGTCAAGCGGTTGGCCTTGACGGTGGCCTATGGTGTGTGCCCTAGCTGTCAGCAAGGACGATCACGGAGGTGCCATGACTGTGTACAAGAGCTCAATTGACACCCGCCACCGGACCAGCAGGCTCACAGCCTTGATGCTCGGGGTCGGCCTGCTCGTGCTGGCTGGCTGCGGCAGCTCATCGACCGGCACATCCTCCTCGCCGACGGCCGCAACGCAGACGACTACGGTCAGCGGCAGCTCGACGTCGACCGCAACCTCCACGACCTCGAGCACCGCGCTGAGCCTGGCGGCCAACCCAGAAGGCCAGCTCGCCTACGACAAGAAGTCGCTGGCGGCCAACGCGGGCAAAGTGTCGATCGACTTCACGAACACCTCGCCGCTGGATCACAACGTGACGATCGAATCCTCAGCGCATCAGATCCTCGGGTCGACGCCGACGTTCGCTGGTGGCTCGAAGGTGCTGACGGTTGACCTCAAACCTGGCACGTACAAGTTCTTCTGCTCGGTGCCCGGTCACCGCATGGCGGGCATGGAAGGCACCCTCACCGTCAAGTGACGTCGACGATGTCACCGATGGCGAGCATGCCAAAGACGGTGTGAGCGGCTTCGATCGGCAGCTCGACGCAGCCGTTGGACTGGGGGAAGCCGTAGGAGGCGCGGGGATAGCCGTGGACGGCGTCGCCGCCGTTGAAGTAGTTGACCCACGGCACGTCGGGCACGTTGTATTTGGTGCCGTCGACGTCGGTGCCGCTCATCGTGGTCGAGACGTAGCGAGCGTAGATGGGGAAGATGCCCTGTTCAGTTTCTGCGCCGGGCACGCCGGTGTTGACGGGCGTACTGAACACGACATGGCTGCCGCGGTGAACTTGAAGCGTCTCTGGTAGCGACTCGGAGACGCTCACCCATGTGTAGGGCTCCCGGTCGCGCCGGTTGATGGTCTCGTCAAACAGCAGTGACTCCCAGGTGGCTGTGTTGGGTTCGCCGCTGGCTTGAAGCCCACGGTCGGCCTGGTAGATCTCGAGCGCACCGCGAGTGGTGGCGTCGAGCTGCCCCATCTGCGCTCTCGGTGCGTTGCCGGGGTGGGGAACAAGCGCGCCGCGCGGCGGGTGAAAGGCATGTTCAGCAGCTTCGCGGCGTGTCTCCGGGCCGCTTGTGACGGGAACGTCATAGCGCGGGTGCAGCCTTGCGCCGAGGTAACCCAGGCGCGCGAGCGCCTGCTGGAGCCCCGCGATCGACGGGCAGGCAACGCGTAGGTTGACAGTCTTGCGCTTACCCAACGGCACATGGGCGGTGGAGCTCGTGCGCGCCCACACAGTCAGTGCGTAGTCGGTACACGGCTCGAAGGTAGAGGCGGGCGTGAACACGTCGGCGTCACCGACGATGCTCCAGGTGCCCGCAACCTTGGGCGTGATCATCGGTGCCGGTGAGCTGGGGGACACGGGCGCCGACAGCGCCACGGAGATCGGCGCAGTCCCATTGGTGAGCGTGCGGCTCGGCAGAGCCGCCAAGCGGGTGGGGGGCAAAGGGGTGGTGGCAGCGCTTGCCTCACCGGCACCTGTGCCGGGCACGCTGGCAACGCCGTGCCCTTGCGCGGAGAGCACAATGAACCCGACGGCAGCCAACGCCAGGACGACGACAACTATGAGCAATCCCCGTTTCACGGCGTAGAGGCTAACGCATGAAGTCCCCGCTACTGCAGCTATTTCTTCATGTTTTTGAGTCTTGAAGAGATTTGTTCACGTTTTCACCCAGGGTGCATCCGCATGCGAGAGAAAGTGCACGACAACGCCCACCGCGAGCGCGAGCGCGGCTGCTAGGGCCAAGGCTGCGGCGACCGTGACATGCAGTGCCAGCAGGCCTCCGACGAGCGCTCCGAGCAGCATCGCCACGACGGCTACAACGCGGCGCGCGAACATCGCCGCCGTCTCGTGGTCGCGGCCGAGGAGCGCGAGGTCTGAGGCAATGCCGGTGAGCGTGCGGGTGAGCACGGTGGTCGTGAGCTCAGGTACAGCGAGGGACTGTGCGGCGGCGTTCTGGATGCCCATTGCCACGGCCATCGGCACGAGCAGCGCATAGCTCGCGGGCGTGCTCAGGGGCTTGGCGAGGGCCAGCGCAACGATCAACGCGATCGCAAGCAGTACCGCCTGGGCGATGCTCGCTGCCCGCAGCATGTGCCCGCGATGGTTGGGATGCCGCGCGCGCAAGCGTCCGCCGGCGGACGCACCGAGGAGGAATGAGCCGAGCGCAATCAGCGAGGAGCTGGCTGAGAGCCCGCGGGCGCCGGCGAGTGCGAAGCCGAGGAAGACGACGTTGCCGGTCATGTTCGCGACGAACACATGGCCGAGCTTTAGGTAGCTAGTCGCGTCGACCACACCGGTGACCACGGTGAGCACGATCATGATCGGCACGAGCGGCCCATGGCGGTCATCAGGTGCAGGCCAGAGGCTCCGCAGCACCGCGTGCATGAAGCTCAGTCTAGGTAACTGACCAGCTGCTCGAGCGGCGCGCGCTCGGGCACCCGCTGCTCCTGCACGGCATAACCGAGGTACAGCAGCCCGACGGGCTGCTCGCGTGAGCGTAGGCCAAGAATCTCGCGCCCGCGGGGATCATCCAACAGTGGCACGGTGCGCCAATAGCCGGCGAGACCACGAGCGTGGGCACCGAGCAGCACGAGATACGCGCCCACAGCAACGGCGAATTCGTCCTCGCGGTCTTGGCTTGGGTCACCACCCAGTTGAGCTGAGACCGCCACGAGCGTGGGGGCACGCTTCAGCTTTACGGCAGACCCCGGCTGCTCGGACTCGGCGAGCGTCATCAGCCGCTCGCGGGTGCGCTCGCCGAGCACGCGAAAGCGCCAGGGGTTGGTGAGGTGGTGGTTGGGCGCCCAGCGGGCCAGCTCAAACAGCTCTGCCAGCAGGGTGGCGTCCACGGGTTGACTGGAGAAAGCCTTGTGGGTGCGACGGGTACGGATAGCCTTCTCGAGATCCATGGCGCATAACGGTAGTGCCGATATCTGCTTGACCCGCTCGAACGTCGAGCCGCTCGCTTGATCACCGCTGCAAGCGCCCGGTTGACGCCATGATGAGCGCTGCTGAAATCGTGGCGATCGCCGCGGCCGGTATGGCGGCAGGAGCGATCAACACGCTTGTTGGCAGCGGCACCTTGATCACCTTCCCGGTGCTGCTGGCGTTCGGCTACGCGCCGGTGACGGCGAACGTGTCGAACACGATCGGCCTGGTTCCGGGGTCGGTGTCGGGGGCGATCGGCTATCGACGCGAGCTCGTTGGCCAGCGCGGCCGTGCGCTGCGCTTCGGTGCGATGTCGCTAAGCGGGGGCATAACCGGTGCGGTGCTGCTGTTGGTGCTGCCATCCGCGGCATTCAAGGCGATCGTGCCCGTGTTCATCGTGATCGCGCTGATCTTGACGGTGGCACAGCCGCGCCTGGCACGGTGGCTCGCCAAACGCGAGATCGACCTCGAGCGCAAGGGCGCGTTGCTGGCGCCGCTGGCGGTCTATTTGACGGGGGTCTACGGTGGCTACTTCGGCGCAGCACAAGGGATCCTGTTGCTGGCGATCCTGGGCGTGGCGCTAGCGCAGGACTTGCAGCGCACAAACGCACTGAAGAACGTGCTGGCAGGGCTGACCAATGGCGTTGCTGGGTTGTTCTTCATCTTCGCCGCACACGTCGACTGGGGGCCGGCGGCGATCATCGCCTGCACGTCGATCCTCGGCGCACAGCTGTCGGCGCGCTACGGGCGGCGACTACCGCCAGACGCGTTGCGGGCAGTGATCGTGGTGGTAGGGGTGTTCGCGATTGTGCGGCTGCTGATCGACTGAGCGCCACCATCGCGGCGAGCCGGCAGCACTGGTGGCCGCCGTGGTTAGTGCAACTGTTCTACGAACGTGTAGATCACCATCAAGCTGACGACGATGACGAACACGCGCAGCGCCCACAACCCGACGGTGGCTCGAGCGCTAAGCGGCGCGCGCGGCACCGGCCGGGAGGTCTCGGCGACGAACTGGTCGCGCTCGAGGTGCATGATCAGCTCATCCTCGGCACGCTCCTGCGCTTGAAGTTGCTGCTCGGGGATGCACTCCGGATCGGCGGGGACTGCATGGGTGAGGGGGGTCTCGGCGTTCATGAACCGATCAGATGGACGGTCTGTAGAAAGGAATCGATGCCGTAGGCGGCGCCGCAGACGCCCACGAACGCGATCACGGCGACGCCGACGACGTTGGTGGAGCGCCGGTTGGCCCACGGACCCATCAGCCCCTTGTCGTTGGCGAGCATCACCATCAGCACGAGGCTGACGGGCAGCAGCACGGTCGCGAGCACATTGGCGTTGAGCGCGATCGAGAGCAGTGGCGCGCCGGGGATGAGAATGACGACGGCGGCGAGCAGCGCCACGCCGATGTTGGCGGCGTAGAACACCGCGGCGCTCCGAGGTGAGCTGTTGAAGCTATGTGAAGCACCAATGCATTCGCCGGCGGCATAGGCGGTGCTGGCGGAGATCGTGAGGATGGCGACAGCCCCGGCCTCGATCAGCCCCAATGCGAACACCGTCCCCGCAGCGCCATCGGCGACGTGCTTGAGCGCCTCGGGGAAGCCCGCACCGGCGAACCCCTGGATTCCAGAGCCGCCGTGGGTGAGCAAGGCGGCACCGGCAATCAATGCGCCGATGCCGAAGATCGCGGCGAGCACTGCTCCCAGCGCGGTGTCATAGCGGCCGTGGCGGACATCGGATGGCGTCATGCCCTTGTCCGCGGAGGCGCTCTGCTGGAAGAAAATCATCCACGGGGTAACGGTGGCGCCGATCGTGGAGGCGAGCAGCAACAACAGCGTGTTGAAGCCACCGCCAGGGAATGGTGTGAAGTCGAGCGAGCTGGCGATCGTGCCAACGTCCGGCTTGACGAGGATTGCGGCAAGCAGGAACAGGCCGTTGAAGGCGGCGAGACCCAGCACGATCCGCTCCCAGCGCCAGTAGCGCCCACCACTGAGGGTGAACAGCACGAGTGCCAGCCCAAGTGCGACGGCGACGCCAGCGCCGAGGTGAAAATAGGCAAGCCCGACGCGGATGGCGACGAACTCAGCGACGAGCGTGACGAGGTTTGTGAGCGTGAGGTCGGCCGCGCCGAACCAGCCCCATACGCGACCGTAGCGCTGCAACACCAGCTCGCCGTAGCCGCGGTGCGTTACCGCACCGACGCGCATGCACATCTCCTGGCACACGTAGGCCATGGCAAACAGGACGGGGATGAACGGCACGAAGAAGCCGAGCCCGTATTGGGCGCCGTCGGAGGCGTAGGCGATCATGCTCGGCCCGTCGTTCTCGCCGAGCATGGCAAGGATGCCGGGACCGACGAGCAGCCACAGCAGATGCCAGCGCCGGCGCTGGCGGCGGGCGTGGTGAACGCGTGAGCGATCACGGGAGCGAGCGGTGTCCTCCTCGGTTAGCTGTGGCGGGCGCAGCAGGGGGGAGGGCGCGGCGGCGGCTGCTTCAGGCGTGCCCATCCACCGCTCCTCGTTCGGGGGTCGGCGCCTGCTGTGCGGCGGGACAGTCGACTTCGACACGCATAGCGCCTGCAAGCTGTCCGCCGATGGCGTGCTCGCGCTCGCCGAACTGCACGAACAACGGCCCACCGAATGGCTGGCGCTCACGTACGGTGAAGCGCTCGCCTGGGGCAATGCCTCGATCGGCCAGGTAGCGAAGCATCTCGGGGTCAGAGTCCGACACGCGCACGAACAGCCCGGCGTCGCCGGGCTGCAGGCTCTCCATGCGATCGGTGATGCGCTCTTCGAGCTCGAGCTCAGCACTGGGGATGGGGTCGCCGTGGGGATCGACGGTGGGGTGTCCGAGCTTGGCTGCGATCAGCTGCTCGAGATCGTCGGAGAGGACGTGCTCGAGCACCTCCGCCTCGGCGTGCACGCGATCCCAGGGCATCCCCAGTGCCTCAGCCAAATAGCTCTCGAGCAGGCGGTGATGACGGATGACCTCGAGCGCAATGCGCCGACCGTCCTCAGTCAGGCGCACACCTCGATAAGGCACGTGCGTAATCAGGCCTAGCTCATCGAGGCGTTTGAGCATCGCTGAGACAGAGCCCGAGGTGATGCCAAGGCGATCGGCGAGCGCATTCGTGGAAACCGGCTCGTCCTCGCGCGATTCGAGCGAAAAGATCGCCTTCGAGTAATCCTCGACGGCTGGGGTTCGCAAAATATCCTTGGTGGACACAGACATAGATTATGGCATGCCAAGATATTATTCAAGGCTATACCGTGCGCGAGATCATCGAGTGGCTCACCCGCAAGCTTGAGGAGGCTGGCGCCGAGCCGACACTTCGGCATGGAGGGTGGGATTCGAGCGGAGGTACACCTGGACGACCCGTGTCCGCGGGATAGAGAGAATCTCTTCGCGGAGGACAGCACCGCGGCTGCTTGTCTGGAGAGTGCGGCTGTCGCTAGCGATAGGGCTACCGGCGACAGCCGACGTGCGCAACCCCGGAATACTTCGCAATTTGCGGGACCTTCCCCAGATTCCATTGTTTCTATCATTTCGCCTGTCCGGATTTGCGGTAATGCGTAAGGAGCTTTGATGTGCGTTGGAGACGGTGGATCCCTAAAACCGCCGGATCGTGAACGCCAGAAACAGGGCTGGCCGGACGTATGCAAAGTAAAGTTCGTCAGTTGATTCCCATCCCACGCGGAGGCGGTCGGTGTAGCGCGCGGCGCCTCGTCTGGGTACTAGGAGTGGCGGGGTACACGCTCGCGTTTGCCTGTGTGGCTCATGCCGCAGGCTGGAGTGCGCCGCAGAAGATCGTCTCATCCAGGGTGTGGCAGTATGAAAGGCCGCAGCTCGCCAGAGACGTGTTCGGGGACGCCGTGGTGGCCTGGCATCGCCAGGAAGAACTCAACGGAAGGCTGTCTGGCGTAGAAGCCGTAACGCGGCGGGCGAACGCCGCATGGTCTTCACCAGTCACGCTGCGAGGGCCGCGACAGGGGGGCGCATACGCCCCGGAAGTCGCGATGGACTCGAGCGGAAACGCAACGGCGGCTTGGAGCAGCCTTTCGAGGGTGGAAGCCGTCAGCCATCCCGTGGGCGGGAGCTGGGGTCCTACGGCCACGGTCTCCCAGCGCGGACCGCGAGCAGAAGCGTTTCAGCTGGCCGTCGGCGCTCACGGCGAGGCTGCGGTCGTGTATGAGCAGAATCTCCGTGTCGGGCTCGCCACTCGGCGCCCGCATGCTCACTGGCGCGCGCCGCGCACGCTGCCGGGTATATCCAGTCTTGGTGTCGATGCGCCGAGGGTCGCGATCGACGCACGCGGGGAGATGATCATCGCGTGGGTCCATGCCCAGCCAGGTAAGCGTGTACAGGCTCTCGTGCTCGGCGCCAACGGCAAGCCCGAGGGCCCGATACAGACGCTCTCCAGAAATGGACCCATCACCGAACTGCAGCTCGCGGCGAACGCTGACGGTGACGCCGTCGTGGTCTGGCGCGAGGAAGGAAAAAACGTCAGGCCGATAGAAGCCGCAACCCGCCTCGCCGGACGGCGCTTTACGAATGCGGCAACGATCGCGCGCCAGAAGGATACCGGCCCCACGGCCGCGATCAACCCGCGCGGTGATGCGACGATCCTCTTCACCCGCATCCAGCCAGCGGCGACGACTGTGGAAGCCGCGACGCGTTCCGCCCGCGGACGCTGGAGCGCAGCAAAGCCGGTGGCACCGCCGGGAAGGGGCTCAACATTTACCCCACAGGTCGCCGCCGGCCCGAGCAGCGGTCTGCTGATGGCCGTATGGGGAGCCAGCGTCGGCCCCGCCCGCCCCGTGATCGAAGCCTCGATTCTCAGCCCGCAAGGCACCTGGCAGACACCAGTCGCAATCTCGCCCGCTGGAAGCTTCACCCCCTCGATCACACTCAGTGCGAACGGCGACGCCACAGCGGCCTGGATTCACCAGGAAGCCTTGCCGGAACCTTCGAACGTTGGCCCGCAGGAACAACCTTCGTTTACCGAGTCGATCGAAACGGCAGACTCCGAGCCGGAATAGCCGGCTACTCCGCCAACACCGTCTTCTGGCTCGCTCTGACGCAGACAAGTCCTTGCCCTCGCGTGGCGTTGGTGTCCTGGGGCTGGCCTGGGGCCCTCGATCGAGGACCGATCTCAATAGCCTGGTCGCGCTCATCATCCACCTCGCGGCCGAGCCGCCGCGCGGCCGCGATCGAGTGCCTCGCGGGCGCGCGGTCAGTCGCGCTGCTGCTCGGGCTTCGGACTGAGTGGGGGTCGCTGACGTCGTAGCGGAGGCGGTAGCGCGCCGCCTGGCGAATCGACTGCTCCCGCCCCTACCCTCCGCGAGGCGTTACCGGCGGATGCCTGTAGGTTCAGGCGCCGGCCTCGGGTGACGACCGCGTCGCTGGCCGAACAGGCGTCCGACTAAACGACCGATCAGACAACCGGACGGTTCATGTCGTGTTCTGGCGCTACTCTTGAAGTCGTGAGGCATGCTGTTTTGAGCACCACCCCGACGGCTGAGAAGCCGGAGCTGAGCGACGAGGAGCGCGCTGAGCGGCGGCGGCGGCTCGCCGATCGCGTGTTTAGCCCGGGCGGGCTTGATCGGGATACGCTTGAGCACATCGAGCAGCTGACGGACAACGAGTCGTAGCGACCTGCGGTGGATGCCGTCCGGCTGCTGGAAGACGATGCGCCGTTCATCGCCGACACATCGGCATGGTGGCGGTTCTCATCCCTCCCCGCTGTGCTTGCCGGGCTCGTCAAGCAAGCGATGGACGATGACCGGCTGTGGATTACGCCGATCGTGCGGATGGAGATCCTCTACTCCACTCGCAGCACCTCCGAGTACACCGCAGTCGAGAGAGAGCTCGACGGGTTCCGGATACTGCGCAACGATCGAGCCGTCGCTGACGCGGCGATGAGCGCCGTCGGTGAGTTGGCCGAGCGCAGCGACGGGTACCACCGCGTGCCGCTGACCGACGCGCTGATCGCCGCGGCCGCCGCCGAGCACGGCGGCATCGCGCTGCTTCACCGCGACACCCACTTCGACAAGCTCGCCGAAGTCCTCACATTCGAGAAGGTTCAGCTTCCAGGGTCCTGAGCCTCAGGCGCACACCGACGCCGCCAGCCATCTACCAGACGCCTCTCGTCCGGAGCGCAAGCGGCGCGCCGACCTTCAATCGTGCTCGGGAGATACGCATGAGCGGAAACTACCGCGGCCCTTCCAGGGGGGGCGCTCGTGGCCAGCGGTCGCGGCGCTCGGTGAGCGTTCTCGATACCTTGAGCATATGGATACTTCGGATATCGCAATGGATCACGAGGTCGTCGTGATCGGTGCCGGCTTCTCAGGCATCGGGGCGGCGATCAAGCTAGACCAGGCCGGCTTCCGCGACTTCGTCGTGCTCGAGGCCGGGGACGGTGTCGGGGGCGCCTGGCACTGGAACACCTACCCGGGGATAGCGGTCGACATCCCGTCCTTCAGCTACCAGTTCTCCTTTGAGAAACGCAGCGACTGGTCGCGCGTGTACGCGCCGGGGACGGAGCTCAAGGCCTACGCAGAGCATTGCGTGGACAAGTACGGGGTGCGCGATCGCATCCAGCTGAACACCAAGGTGGTCGGAGCGAGGTTCGACGAGGACGCCCACAGGTGGCACATCCAGACCGCGAACGGCGAGCAGATCACCGCGCGATACGTGGTCGGCGCTACAGGCGTGTTCAGCCAGCCCAAACCGCCCGAGATAGCGGGCCTCGACTCCTTCGCCGGCACGACCATGCACACAGCGCGCTGGGATCACTCCGTCGACCTGCGCGGCAAGCGCGTCGGGGTGATCGGCACGGGCGCCTCGGCGATCCAGCTCATCCCCGCGATCGCCCCTGAGGTCGAGCAGGTCACCGTCTTCCAGCGAACTCCCATCTGGTGCCTACCCAAGCTCGACGCCCCGCTGAGCCCGCGCGTGCGCCGGGCACTGCGCACGGTGCCCGGAGCCGAGCTCGCCACACGCTGGGCCAGTCAGGCGTTCGTGGAGGTCACCTTCGTGCTCGCCGCCCACTTCGCCGGCCAGTTCCCGAGTCTCACCGCCCGCGGCGAAGCCACCGCTCGCAAAATGCTCCGCGAGGTCAAGGATCCCGTCGTGCGCGAGAAGCTCACGCCTAAGTACTCCCTCGGGTGCAAGCGCCCGAGCTTCTCCAATGAGTACATCCCCGTCTTCAAC